>JANRKI010000001.1:0-20863 GCA_033763535.1 Fimbriimonadaceae bacterium
ATCGTGGCGTTCGCGATTTTTCTGGTGGTGAAGGCGGTCAATCGACTCCGCGGCCCGGAACCGGAGGCCGCCCCGGCCGGCCCGTCGGACGAGGTGGTGCTGCTGACGGAGATCCGCGACGCCCTGCGCAAGTGATGGAACTGCTGGAGCTATTCGACGGCGGTCTGCCGGTGGACGCGACCGTCCGCTTCGCCGTGAGCGGGAGTGATTGGACGCTCACGTTCGAGAGTCGCGGCGGATCGGCCTCGAGCGGGACGGCGGTCAATCCGGACTACGCGAGAGCGCTGGAACTCGTGCTGGAGCGCTTCGGCACGCTAGGTGCCACCCTGATCCGCGCGTACCTCGATACCGACCGCGTTCGGGACCACGCCGAGAACGACCGGATGATCGCCGTTGAAGGAATGCCGTATCCCGTGCGCCTGACCGGAGTGAACGCGGACGAGTTCCGCCGGAAGTTACAGCGAGCGGCGGCCGCCATGTTTCGGGCTCCGGATGCAGCTCCCACGGGTGGCAATCCGACGCGTCGAATCACGTTGATCGTGCAATCGCACACCCCCTACCCCGACGCCGTCCGCACCTTGCGGAACGGCGTCTAGCCGGGGGCTTGGGTAATGCTGAACCCTTGCGCGTTCAGCTCGGCCCCGATGTGCTTCAGCTTCTTCATCGCGCGGAGTTCGATCTGGCGGACGCGTTCGCGGGTGACGTTGAGTTCGGTCCCCACTTCTTCCAGCGTGCGTTGCTTGCCGTCATCTAGGCCGAATCGCAGGCGCACCACGTCGCGCTCGCGGCTGGTGAGGCGGCCCAGAATGCCGTCGATCTCTTCGCGCCGAATCAGCGTGAAGGTGACGTCGCCCGGCGAAGGCATGTTCTGCGATTGGACAAAGTCGCCGATGCTGCTGTTGTCCTTCTCGCCCACCGGAGTCTCGAGCGAGATCGGCTCGACCGCGACCCGCATCATCTCGCGCACGCGGTCGATGCTCAGCCCGACCTCTTTCGAAATCTCCTCTTCGGTCGGTTCGCGTTGTAGCTCTTGTTGCAGGCGCGACGCCGTTTTGACGACCTTGTTGATGAGCTCGGCGACGTACACCGGAATCCGGATCGTGCGGCCCTGGTTGATGATGGCCCGCGCGATGGCGCGGCGAATCCACCAGGTGGCGTACGTGCTGAATCGGAAACCCTTGCGCCAGTCGAACTTCTCGACCGCGCGGATCAGGCCCAGGTTGCCTTCCTGAATCAGGTCGGCCAGCGGAATGCCGCGCGCGTTGTACTTTTTGGCGATGGAGACGACGAGCCGCAGGTTCGATTCGATGAGAATCTTCTTGGCATTCATGTCGCCAGCCTGCACCTTGCGGGCGAGGTCGACTTCTTGCTCTGGCGTCAACAGTTGGGCGCGGCGCGTTTGCCGCATCCACATTTCCAACTCTTCGCTGTCGTCGCCGTGCGGCTTTGTCTCCTCTTCCGCCTCTTCGTCGGCGGATTCGAGATCCAGCAGATCATCTTCACCCGGCTCCATGGCCGGGTCATCGAGCACGGGGGTGCTCCCGGCTTCCACGTACATTTGACGGCCCGGCGTGCGCACGGTAATGGCACGGCCGCGTCGTGGTGCGGAAGCAATCGCGTTGTCTACTGGCATGATTCTGTCGTTATTCCTTTCGGCGCGGCCGCGAAACTGCGGACCCGCACGGTTGTTGAGCGTGTCACCTGCTTTCGACGTTGAAGCAAGGCCGGTCGCCCGGTGGGAAGCACCTCACAACGGCCGGTCTCCCCAAGTTAACACTCGCATCACAGACTGTCAAGATGGTATTTTCGGAGATTCTTCCGGAAAAACCAGACCCGTTTCAGCCGTTCGGCGGTGGTTAACCTCTATTTACGACGCGCCGCGACCGGCGTTTCGTTGCCATGAGCCTTTATTTTGGGTCGCGAAGATGGGCGACGATGCCCCGGAGTTCTTGCGCGAGCCGAACCGTGCTCAACGCATCATTGTACCGTCCGAAACTGATGCGGACTGTCCCGCGAATCATGTCCATCGGCACGCCCAGTGCCAACAGTACGTGGCTTGGCTCGATACTGCCCGTGCTGCACGCCGCCCCGCTGCTGATCGCATACCCGCGCGCATCCGCCTCGATCACCAGCGTTTCGCCCTCGACCCCCGCAAAGCTGACCGACAGGATATGCGGCACTTGCCGCACGCATTCGGGCGGAACGTCGGGCTCCGCTTCGTTCACCTGCCAATCGGAAACCGTGCGCAGCTCATCCAAGAAGAGGGCGCGCAGTTCGGCGGCGTGGGCAAAGTCCGCCTCGCGCCGTTCCTCGGCCAGGGTCGCCGCGAGACCGAACCCAACGATGGCCGCCACGTTAGGGGTACCAAGCCCCATCGCGAGTTCTTGACCGCCGTCGCTCGCCCATCCGTGCGGCGGCTCCCGGTAGTTGATGAGGGCGGAGGCCCCCCTCGGTCCGTACGCCTTGTGCGCGCACAGAGTCATCGAATGGGCGGTGACCGGTACCAAATCCACCCGCCCCAAACTTTGGCTGGCGTCGCGGTGGTCGTACCACTCTCCCGCGTAATGGGTAACCGCCGGAACGGACTCCACCACCATGCCCGTTTCGTTGTTCGTGTGGATGATCGCGCAGACGCCAACCGGAAGTTCAAACTGCGGTACGTGACCGGGCGCAAAGCCCAGGAGCGATTCCGCCGGAACTTCGGCGAAGCCACGCGCCATCGCCACCCGTCGCACTGAATCGTGCTCCATCGGGCTGTACGATCCGGTCTCCGTAAACTCGAGCACGCGTCGATTCGCCTCGCTGGCACTGCCGAAGAACGTGATGAGGTGTGGCGCACCCCCGACGACCTCCGCAATGCGCTCGCGCGCGAGTTCGACCGCCGCCCGCGCGCGCTGCCCCCACGCGTGCGGACTGTTCGGGTTTCCGAATGCCTCGCCGAGGTACGGCTCCATCTCCGCCCGCACATTCGCGTCCAGCGGAGTCGTCGCAGCGTAGTCGAAGTACCGGGCGAGGTCGTAGCTCACAACCGTTACGCGGCGCGGGCCAGTGCTTCCGAAAGGAGGCGCGGCACGTCGCTCGTTCGATCGGCGACCGACGCCCCCGCTTCCAGCAGCGCGTTAACCTTGCTTTCCGGCGTGCCCGTGTTGCCGCTGATGATTGCCCCCGCATGGCCCATCCGCTTGCCGGGAGGGGCGGTGCGGCCGGAGATGAACCCGACGACCGGCTTCGTCATCGACTTCACAAATTCGCACGCGGTCTCTTCGTCCGAGCCGCCGATTTCTCCGACCAGCACCACGGCCTTGGTCTCCGGATCCGCCTCGAACATCTCCATCACTTCCACAAATCGGGTGCCCGGCAACGGGTCGCCGCCGATGCCCACGCACGTAGTTTGGCCGAGCCCGGCGCGGGTCATTTCCCACACGATCTCGTACGTCAGCGTGCCCGATCGGCTGACCATGCCCACCGGCCCGGGCGTAAAGATGTTGCCCGGCATGATCCCCATCTTGCACTTGCCCGCGGTGATGATCCCCGCGCAGTTGGGACCCAAAAGACGGCTGGTCCCATTGTCGCGAATCCGGTTCACCATCCGAATCTCGTCGTGAATCGGCAACCAATCGCTGATGCAGGTGATGAACTCGACGCCCGCCGCTTCGCACTCCAGCACGGAATCCGCCGCGAAGCCGCCGGGAACAAAGATGATGGCCGCCGTGGCGCCGGTCGCCTCGCGCGCCTCGGCCACCGTGTCAAACACCGGTCGACCGAGGTGGGTCGAGCCGCCCTTGCCCGGCGTAACGCCCGCCACAACCTGCGTGCCGTACTCCATCATCTGCCCCGCGTGAAAGCCGCCTTCCTTCCCGGTCATGCCGCAAACGATCACCTTGGTGCTTTCATCAACGAGGATTGCCATCAATTGTCAGGATACCGTCCGGGGCCGCTCGGTATCCTCTCTTCACGCTCTTATGGCATTCTCTCCGCGCACGCATTCCTGTGGCGAACCTCGCCTGCACCACGTCGGCCAATCCGTCACTCTGAACGGATGGGCGCATAAGGTCCGCGACCTGGGCGGAGTGACCTTTGTGGACGTGCGCGACCGCACCGGACTGGTGCAAGTGGTCATCGATCCGGCCCAGTTTCCGGGGCTAGAGATGATTCGCAACGAGTCGTGCCTGGCCATTACCGGAGAAGTCGTCGCCCGCACCGCGGAAGTGAGGAACCCGAAACTACCAACTGGCGACATCGAGATCGTGGCGACCGATGTCCAAATTCTGAGCGCCGCCAAGCCGATACCCTTCCCGATTAGCGATGAAGAGGCGATGCAATCCGTATCGGAAGAGTTACGCGTCAAGCATCGCTACCTCGACCTGCGACGCCCGGCGGTTCACCGACGGTTCGCGATCCGCGCGTCGGTCATCCGCCGCTTCCGCGCATTTTTGGACGCGCAAGGCTTTCTGGAGGTCGAGACTCCCATCATTACGAAGTCCACTCCCGAAGGCGCGCGCGACTACCTGGTTCCCTACCGCATCGAAACCGGCCTGTGGTACGCGCTTCCGCAAAGCCCTCAGCAGTACAAGCAGTTGCTGATGGTGGCCGGCTTTGAACGCTACTATCAGATTGCCAAGTGCTTTCGCGATGAAAGTAGTCGCGCCGACCGCCAGCCAGAATTCACCCAGCTGGACATGGAACTCTCCTTCGTCTCGCAGGAAGACATCCTGCGACTGGTGGAGACCATGACCCGGGATGTCGTCAACGGAGTCATCGAAGAATTCGGCCTGGATAAGCCGTATCTCGAACCGTTCCCGCGCATCTCTTACGCGGAGGCGATCGACCGGTACGGAGTCGATAAGCCGGATATCCGGTTCGGACTCCCGCTGGTCAACCTTTCGGAAACCGTGCGAGACGTCGAGTTCGGCGTATTCAAAAACACACTGGAAGCCGGCGGGGTAGTGCGTGCCGTGCGCTATCCCACGGGGTCATCGCTCAGCCGGAAAGAGATCGGCGTTCTAGAGGATTTCTGTAAGGAGTTCGGCGCGAAGGGGCTGGCACACCTCGCCTTTATTCCGGCTGCTGAAGCGGGCGAAACGGCGATTCCGCTTGCCAACGGACTCGCCGCCCGCGGAGCAATCGCGAAGTTCTTTACCCAGGAACAGTTGCTGGCGATCGCCGAAGCCGCTTCGGTAGAGCCGGGCGACCTCCTCCTGATGATCGCCGACGCCTGGAGCGTGAGTAACGACGTCCTCTACCGGTTAAGACTGGAGATTGGTGACCGTCTCGGCCTGCGCGATCCGAAGAAACTCCAGTACCTGTGGGTGCTCGATTTTCCGCTGGTGGAATGGAGCGATACCGACGGTCGTTGGACGAGCATGCACCACCCGTTTACCATGCCGCACGAGTCCGAACTCGAGCTTTTGGAATCGCAACCCGGTAAGGTACGCGCCCAAGCTTATGACTTGGTGTGTAACGGAATGGAAATGGCCGGCGGCTCGATCCGGATCAACCGTCCGGATATTCAAGCGCGTATCTTTTCGCTTCTCGGCATCGACGATACGACGCAACGCGAACGGTTTGGCCATATCCTCGACGCCTTTAGCTACGGAGCGCCTCCGCACGGCGGCATCGCGCCGGGCATCGACCGCCTGGTCATGCTGCTGGCCGACGTGGAGAACATCCGCGAGGTCATCGCCTTCCCGAAGATCGCGGGCGGCACCGATCCGATGATGGGCGCGCCGAGCACAATCGACCCGCAACAGTGGGCCGAACTCGGACTCCGCCGCGCGTAACGGAGGGGGTGACTACCACCCCTACCCCGTATCCGAATTACACTTTCCCGAAGCCTGGTGTACAGTAACCCACCGTTTCGGAACCGTCTAGGTCCGAACGTAAGTGCAACATGAAAACGCCACAACGATGGGCCGCCGCGGCCCTGGCCATCACCACGCTCTCTCTCCTCGTCGGCTGCGGAGGAACCAACGCGCCCACGGATTCCGCCGTCAGGCTCGACCCCAAAGCCATCGTCCCGGCCGAAGATCACACCAAGTGCGGCACCAAGGACCTGAACGAGATCGAACAGGCGCAAGTCGAGGCGAAGCTGGCCACCATCGGGCGCGTCAAGTTCGCCCCCGTCAACATCCCCGTGTACTGGCACACCATCCGATCCAGCACCGGCGCCGGCGGAGTCACCACCACCCAGATCAATAACCAAATCGCGGTGCTCAACCAGGCGTTCGGCGGACAAACCGGCGGCGTCAACACCAACTTCACGTTCACCCTCGTCTCGGTCGATAGCACCGACAACAGCACCTGGTACACCGCCGGACCCGGCACCAGCGCCGAAGCCCAGATGAAGAGTGCCCTGCGCCAAGGCGGCAAGAACGCGCTCAACATCTACAGCAGCAATCCCGGCGGCGGACTCCTCGGATGGGCCACGTTCCCCAGCAGCTTCACCAGCAACCCGAGCGGAGACGGTGTCGTTCTGCTGCAGAGCACGCTCCCCGGCGGATCGGCCGCACCGTACAACCTGGGCGATACCGGCACCCACGAGGTCGGCCACTGGCTCGGGCTGTACCACACGTTCCAAGGGGGTTGCAGCAAGAATAACGACTACGTCAGCGACACGCCCGCCGAACGTTCCGCCGCGTACGGATGCCCCAATAACCGCGATAGCTGCACGGGTAGCCGCTATCCGGGCGTCGATCCGATCACAAACTTTATGGATTACACGGACGACTCGTGCATGTTCCGGTTCTCGTCGGGCCAAGCCAGCCGCATGTCGGCCCAGTACACCGCTTACCGACAGTAAGCGCTTACCCTACCGCCCCCGGAACCAATCCATGCTTCCGGGGGGCCGCCGAATCTACTTGGCGATCAACGCAACCAATCGGTCGATTTCCGCCTTGGTCCGCTTCTCGGTAACCGCAATCAGAAGCGCATTCTCCATCCCGGCGTAGGCATCGCCCAGCGGGTAGCCGGCCAAGATGCCCTCGGCCAACAGTGCGTCCCGAACTTCGCCCGCCGCACGCGGCAGCTCCACCACAAATTCGCCGAAGACGCGGGCCGAATCAAACCGTCGCCGAATCCCGACCTTCGCCAGCTCTCCGATGGCGTACTGAGTGTTCCGAACCGTCGTCTCCGCCACTTGGCGAAGCCCGTTCTTGCCCAGTGTGATCAGATACACCGTGTTCGCCAGCGCCATCAGCGCCTCGTTGGTGCAGATGTTCGACGTTGCTTTTTCGCGCCGAATGTCCTGCTCGCGGGTGCGCAAGGTCATCACGTAACCCGGTTGGTCACCGTGCGCTTCGCGGGTTCGGCCCACGATGCGGCCGGGGATCGAACGCACAAACTTCTCCTTGGTGGCAAACAGACCCACCAGCGGTCCGCCCAGCCCCATCGGCACCCCGAGCGGCTGACCTTCGCCCGTCACCACGTCCGCGCCGTACTCTCCGGGAGGAATCAGAAGGGCGCAGGCGGTCGGGTCCGCCGAAACAATCATCAGGGCTCCCGCTTCGTCACAGGCCGAGCGCATCGCGGCGAGGTCCTCAATATTGCCGAAGAAGTTAGGGTACTGCACCAGTACGCAGGCCGCGCCTTCCGCCAAGGTGTAATCCGATGTCAGCCCGTTCGCGTGCGGAATCGTCACGACTTCGATACCCATGCTCCAGCAGTAGGTATCGATTACTTGGCGATAGTGCGGATGTACCGCGTCGCTCACCACCACGCGTTGCCGACCGGTAATGCCGGTCGCCATAATCGCCGCTTCCGCCAGCGAGGTCGCGCCGTCGTACATCGACGCATTCGCCAAATCCATCCCGAATAACTCGGCGATCATCGACTGAAACTCGTAGATCGTTTGGAGGTACCCCTGCGAAACTTCCGGCTGATACGGCGTATAGGATGTCAGGTACTCCCCGCGGGAGATCACGGTGTTCACCGTCGCCGGGATGAAGCGATCGTACACACCCGCCCCGAGAAAACAGGTGACGCGCTCGAGGTCCACGTTCTTGGCGGCAAGCTCCCGAAGGTGCCCGGCCAATCGCGCCTCGTCCAGGGCTTCCGGAATCGGCAAACTTCCCGGGGTAACGCGCAGATTCTCGGGCACTTCGCGAAAGAGCTCTTCGATACTTGTCGCGCCAATGGTGGCAAGCATCTCGCGTACGTCTTCGTCGGTATGCGGAATGTAGGGGCGTTGGGTGGTCGCCATATCAGCCGACAAGGGCCCCGTACTTCGCCGCGTCCAACAATCCGTCCACTTCTGCCGGCTGGCTCAGGCGAATCTGCAGCAGAAAGCCGTCGCCGTACGGGTCGCTATTCACCAGTTCGCTCGCCGCGCCTAGCCGTTCGTTCACGGCGATCACTTCCCCGCTCACCGGCGCGTACAGGTCGCTCACGCTCTTCACCGACTCAACCTGGCCGAACACTTCGCCGGCCTGCAATACGCGACCCACGTTCGTCAGCTCCACAAACACGACATCGCCGAGTTCGCTCTGGGCAAAGTCGGTGATGCCCACCGTCGCCACGTCGCCCTCAATGCGCACCCATTCGTGCGATTCCACGTACTTCAGCTCTGCCGGAATGTTCGCCATGATGCTCGGAGTTTATCTGGATTACGCGCCCGTCGCTCGGTCCGTTTGCGCTTCGGGATAACCTGCGGGCATGCGCGTCGGCATGGTCACCCTCTTTCCGGATCACATCCGGCCGTGGGCCGAGACGAGCATCATCGGCCGGGCGCAAGCCAGCCAACGGGTGCAGATCGAATTTCAGAACCCGCGTGACTACTGTTACGACCGCCACGCCAAGGTCGATGACGCCCCGTTCGGTGGAGAGCCCGGGCTGCTCATCAAGGCCGAGCCCGTCGCCCTCGCCGTGGAGGCGTTTGCGATGCCCGCCGCCACCGTCATCCTCACGGATCCGGCAGCGCCCCCCTTTCGCCAGTCGGATGCGGTCGCCCTCGCGCAGGCCCCCGGGCTGATCTTTCTCTGCGGCCATTACGAAGGCATCGACGACCGCGTGGCCACCTACTTCAGCGCCCGCCGCTACCGCATCGGCGACTACGTGCTCACCAGCGGCGAACTCGCAGCGATGGTCATGGCCGATGCGATCACTCGCCACCTGCCCGGCGTGCTGGGCGATCCGGAGAGTCTGGCCCGCGATAGCTTCGGCGACGGCGTCACGCTGAGCGCGCCAAACTACACGCGGCCCCCGGTCTGGCGAGACCTCGCCGTGCCGGAGGTATTGCTCAGCGGCGACCATGCCAAGATTCGGGCGTACCGCGCGCAAGAATCCGCCCGCATCACCCAGTCGTCCTACGAACCTTCTGCGCCATGAACCCGTTCCTCGACCATCTCCCCGCCTATCCGTTCGACCGCCTGCGCGAACTCTTCCGCGGCATCACGCCGGCCAAGTCGGGGCAAAACCTCGGTATCGGCGAGCCCCAGCACCCCACTCCGGACGTGATTCTCGATGCCATCCGGGCCAATCTCGCCGGCCTGGGCAAGTACCCGCCCCCCGCCGGATCGCCCGGGTTTCGCGAATCCGTGGCCGCCTGGGTGCAACGGCGGCACCACGTGTCTGCGGACCCCGATACGCAAATCTTGCCCGTCAGCGGCTCGCGCGAGGGCCTGTACTCGGTCGCCCAATTCGTCCTTAACCCCGCCGCCAATGCCCCGCCGCCCGTCGTGCTGATGCCGAACCCGTGCTACCAGATCTACGAAGGTGCCGCCATCCTCGCCGGTGGAATCGCCGCCTACTATCCCACCGAGGCGGCCGACGGTTACCGGCCAAACCTCGGCGCCATCCCCGCCGCCACGCTGGCCAAAACGCAACTGGCCTACTTCTGCTCGCCCGGAAATCCGGCCGGCGCCATCATGACCGAGTCCGACTGGCGAGCCGTGTTTGCGCTCGCCGATCGGTACGGCTTCATTGTCGTCGCCGATGAGCCGTACTCCGAAATCTATCACGGCGACGAGCCGCCGGTCGGAGCCTGGCCGGCCGCCGTCCGCGCCGGGTTTAGCCTCGATCAGCTCATCGTGTTCAACTCGCTCAGCAAGCGCAGCAGCGCACCGGGCCTCCGCAGCGGATTCGCGCTCGCCGGGGCCGGACTCATGACCCGATTCCGGCAGTTCCGCACGTACCACGGCGCGGTTCCCAGCCTCACCGTCCAACTCGCGTCCGCGGCCGCCTGGGACGACGAACTCCACGTCATCGAAAATCGCGCGCGCTACCGGCAAAAGATCGATCGGTGCGCACCGCTTCTCGCCGAGGCCCTCCCCGGCGACCCGCCCGCGGGCGGATTCTTTCTCTGGCTCACCGTACCGACCGCCTCGAGGTGGCAAGGCGACGACACCGCGTTCACCCGCGACCTGTACGCCGCCACCGGTATCACGGTCATCCCCGGCTCGTACCTTGCCCGCACCGTCGACGGTCGTAACCCCGGCGCCGGCCACGTCCGCATCGCGCTCGTTGCCGGCGAAGACGCGTGCGAGGCCGCGTGTGCGGAGATTCGGGCCTTTGCCGAATCCGCCGGCTGACCTCCCCGCGCAAGGCCCCCGCGATTTCGGGAAACTGCGAGGGCATGAGCACCATCGCCGAACGCATCGACGCCGCCTGGGAATCGCGGGCCGAATTCAGCCCGACCGCGCACCCCGCGGAGTTGGCCCGCGATGTCGAGGAAGTGCTCGCCCAGCTCGAATCGGGCGCGCTGCGGGTCGCCGAGCCTGCGCCGGACGGTTGGGTCACGCACCAATGGATCAAGAAGGCGGTGCTCCTGTCGTTCCGACTCCGACCGAACGCGGCGATGGGTTCGCCCGATGCCCCCGCCTTCGATAAAGTGCCGCTCAAGTCGCCGGATGGCTCGTACCGCCAGGTTCCGCCCGCCACGGTCCGCCGAGGCGCGCACATCGCCCCCGATGTCGTACTGATGCCGAGCTACGTCAACATCGGCGCATTCGTGGGCTCTGGAACCATGGTCGACACCTGGGCCACCGTCGGCAGCTGCGCCCAAATCGGGGCCAACGTTCACCTGAGCGGCGGCGTGGGCATCGGCGGCGTCCTGGAACCGCTTCAGGCCAATCCCACCATCATCGAGGACGATTGCTTCATCGGCGCCCGCAGCGAAGTGGTCGAGGGCGTCATCGTGGAGCGCGGTGCCGTGCTCGCGATGGGCGTCTTCATCGGCCAAAGCACCAAGATTTACGACCGCGCGACCGGCGAAGTCACGTACGGCCGCGTCCCCGCCGGTGCCGTCGTGGTGCCGGGGTCGCTCCCCGCCGCCGATGGGTCGCATAGCCTCGCGTGCGCCGTCATCGTGAAGCGCGTGGATGCCCAGACCCGCGCCAAAACCAGCCTCAACGAGCTGCTCCGCTTCTGACCTCTTTTCTTCACCCGACCCCGTCGTCCCCATGGATGTCCTCGAACTCACGCAACAACTCGTCCGGTTCCCGTCCGTCACTCCGGACGACGCCGGCATCCACGACCTGCTGACGACCGTGCTCGCCGACGCCGGGTTCGTGGCGACGCATCTGGATGCCGAGGGGGTTCGAAACGTCTGGCTTGCCCACGGCACGGGCCACCCCGTGGTGGCCTGCGTCTGCCATTGCGACGTCGTTCCGCCCGGCCCGGCGGACGCTTGGCTCCGCGAGCCGTTCTCAGGCGAGACTGACGGCGAGTTCATTCACGGCCGGGGCAGTGCCGACATGAAAGGTGGCTTAGCCGCCGCCGTACTCGCCCTCCTCCAAATCGCCCACGATTGGCCCGACCACCCGGGCACCCTCGCCCTGCTGTGCACGAGCGACGAAGAAGGCGTCGGCCGCTACGGAGTCCGGCACGCCCTCACCGGCCTGCCCGTAGCGCGGATCGACGCCGCCCTCGTGACCGAGCCAACGTCCGAGGTGCGGTTCGGCGACGCCTACAAGGTCGGTCGACGCGGCTCCGTCTCCTTTACCGCCGCGATCTCCGGCGTTCAGGGCCACGTCGCCTACCCGCAATTCGCCCGGAACGCCGCCCACGCCGCCGCGCAACTCGTCACCGCCCTCACCGCGGAAACGTGGGACTCCGGCGACGACCTGTTTCCTGCGACCGGCCTGCAAATCACCCGACTCGTGGCGGATTCCGGCGCAGGCAACGTCATTCCGGGCTCCGCCGAACTGCGCGGCAACTTCCGCTACGCGCCGTGCCTCACCGCCGCCGAGATCGAAGCGCGATGCCGTGCCCTCGCCGATTCTGTCGGCGCCGAGGCGGCCTGGACCTTTACCCACGGTGCCGAACCCTTCGTCACCCACACTCCGGCCATCCGCGCCTGGATCGCCGACGCGATCTTCGCCGAGACCGGGATCGTGCCCACCGCCACCGTTTCGGGCGGAACCTCCGACGCCCGCTTTCTCGCCGCGCATCACGTGCCCGTGGTAGAGTTCGGCGCCCTGAACGCCACCATCCACGCCGCGAACGAGCGCACTGAGGTAGCGAACCTCCCGCCGCTTCAAGCCATCTACGCCCGCTTTCTCCGCCGCGCCCTGACCGAACTCGCGTGTGCAGACCTCGCAAACGCGGCCCGCGATGGGTCATAATAATCGTTCGTGCTCATGCATGGCTTCCCCCATGCCTCTGAGGGCGAGGCTCGCGATTCGGCGGGCAAAAACCGGTTCGTGACGTGCGCCGATCGAACCACCGCGAGGGCCACCACGCACTCGCAACCGCGGGAAAGAGCACAACATGTCGAAGCAAGCGATCCTCAACAGCGTGGCCGCTCCGTACCTCAAGGCGGACCTGCCCAAGATTTGGCCCGGCGATAACGTCAAGGCATCCGTAAAGGTCCGTGAAGGCGGCAAAGAGCGCATTCAGGTTTTCGAAGGCGTCGTGATCGCCATTAAGCACGGTGGCATCGCCGAAACCGTGACCATCCGCAAGATTTCGAACGGCGTCGGCGTGGAACGCACCTTCCCGCTCCACTCGCCGAACGTCGCCAAATTCGACGTCACCCGCCGCGGCCGTGTCCGACGCGCCAAGCTGTACTACCTGCGCGATAAGGTCGGTAAGGACGCCCGTATCCGCGAACGACGCTAACCCGCTACGCACGCCAAAACCATGGACTGGGGGACGAATCTTGGCCTGGGCGACCTGATCGCCCAATCTGCATCGACGCGAGACACCATCGATGCCATCGCCCGGACGCCCCTCAGCCAGATAGTGGCCGTCGCCGTCGTACTGACCGCCCTGCGCGCCGCCCTCGCGCCGGTCATGGAGCGCACCCCCGCGCATCGGCGCACCGGCCTTTTCGCCGTCGCAAGATTCTTTAACGAAGGCATCGACGCGATCGTCTACGCACTCGTTTTCGTCTTCTTGCTGATTCGCCCGTACGTACTGCAAGCATTCGTCATCCCGTCCGGATCGATGTGGCCCGCCCTCTACGTGAACGACCTGATCGTGCTCAATAAGGCGATCTACCGGTTCACGAAGCCAAAGGCCGGCGACATCGTCGTCTTCCGCCCGAACCGGCACGCACTCAGCCCGCGCGATATGCACCCGGACGGCGAAGCCAAAATCGACTACATCAAACGCTGCATCGGCGTCCCCGGCGATCTCATCGAAATTCGTAACGGCGAGCTCTACCGCAACGGCACAAAGGTGGACGAGTGGTACCGCAACTACTCCACGTGCAACGACCCGAATCCAGCAGCGTGCGAAAACTTCAGCGCGATGTCGAAAGAAGAGGTCGCCCGACGCACGCCCGCGAACTTCAAACTCGTCGAAAAGAATGGTCAGATCAACCCGGTGAACTGGACAGAATTCGATGTGAATTCGCAGCTCGCGATGAGCCGGAACGTCTCCGAAGGGCTGCCGTACAACATCGCACCGGACTTCGCCGTCGTCACGCCCGAAGAAGGCGAGCGGCTAAAGCGAATGCCCGCCGTCAAGATTCCCGCCGGACACTATCTGTTCATGGGCGATAACCGAAACTACTCGTTCGACGGTCGCGCCTGGGGTATCGTGCCGGAAAAGAACATCGTCGGTAAAGCCGAGGCCATCTGGTGGCCGCCGCGCCGATGGCAACTCACGCGCTAAACCGTCAACTCGTCCAATTCGGCCACCGGTACCAGTTCGTAAGCCGTACTCCTTCCGCCGGCCCCATCGTGCCGAAGCATCCGCTTCGCGACCAAATCCGCGAGATCGCGCGTGGCCGTCGCATCCGAACAGGTCGTCAAACGCGCGTACTTGCGATTCGTCATGCGGCCCTCCCACCCCATCAACATCCGTGCAATCGCCTTCCGCTGACGCTCGTTCAACGGCTGGTCGCGATGCACTTGCCAAAACCGGTTTCGTTCCATCGCCGCGCTGACCGCCGCAATTGCGTCATCCAACGACAGGCACAGCATCCGCAAGTACCACGCCAGCCACCGGGTGTAATCCAAGTTCCCGCGCTGACTGGCCTCTAACGTATCGTAATACTCGTCGCGGTGTCGGTGAATCTGACTCGCCAAACTGTACGGTCGGTGTGGCTGCTGATCTGCCCGCGCTAGCAACAAATCCATCACGTTTCGCCCGATCCGGCCGTTTCCGTCATCCATCGGATGCAACGTCTCGAACCACAAGTGCGCGATGCCCGCCTTAAGCACCAGGCTGGTTTCGTTCGTAGCCTCGAACCAGTCCAAAAATCGGCCCATTTCCGCCGGTAGCCGATCTGCGTGCGGTGCCTCGAAGTGCACAATTTCGCGACTTCCCTTCTGCGACGCCACGACCATCGGTCCGTGCGCGTCATCCCGCCATCGCCCCACCGCGATCGATCCGTAGGCGTTCCGCCCGGAGGGAAACAACGCCGCGTGCCAGTTGAAGATGCGCTCCGCCGTCAACGGCTCGTTAAACCGCTTCGCTGCATCCATGGCCATCTCGACCAGCCCGTCCACGTAATGGTCCGAGCCGACGATGCCGCCGCGATCCACCCCCAATCGCCGCGCGACCGAGCTACGCACCACCGCTAAATCCAACCGCTCCCCTTCAATCGCGCTGGATTTGACGAGCTCTTCCGTAATCGCGTCCACGTCTTGCGACCGAACCCCGTCGAAGCCGATCGCTTCTAGCACGCCGTACAACCGCCCGCGGCGCAGGTTCGCGTACTCCAAGTCGCGCATCAATGCGCCCAAGTCGTAGCGGTATTCCGGCCATTCGGGCCGCTCGTGGATGTACACCGTCCCTCCCTGAGGCGAATATACCCTCTAATCGCCTCATTTTCTGACCCGAATAGCGATCCTAATCGCCTCATCCGGAGCAGAAAAGAGAGATGGTGGGCCTGGTGGGGTTCGAACCCACGACCATGCGGTTATGAGCCGCGTGCTCTTACCACTGAGCTACAGGCCCGGCGACGTACCTAAACTTACCCGGAGTCATAATCTCACCATGAGTTCGTCAACGGCGACCAACCCCGAAGTCGGCATGTTCTTCCCCGAAAACTTTGACGGCGACGCCCGCCTAATGATCGAAACCGCCGAGCAGTTCAGCCGAAACGAGGTCCTTCCCCACGCCGAAGCCATCGACGCTCAGGCCCCCGGCCTCATGCCCCAACTCATTCGAAAGGCCGGCGATCTCGGACTTTGCGGCATCGATACGGCCGAAGCGTACGGCGGACTCGGACTCAGCAAAAACCTCGCGGCTCGCATGTTGGAATTCCTGAGCCTCAACGGAAGCTACAGCGTCACGTACGGCATCACCAGCGGCATTAGTCAGGTCGGACTATCGCTCTTTGGCACCGAAGATCAAAAGTCTCGCTGGCTCCCGAAACTCGCTGCCGGCGAACACATCGGCGCCTACTGCCTCAGCGAACCGAACAGCGGCAGCGATGCACTCAGCGCGACCACTCGAGCCAACCCTGTCGAAGGCGGTTACCGGTTAAGCGGCACCAAAATGTGGATCAGTAACGCCCAGTGGGCCGATGTTTTCCTGGTGATGGCCAAGGTAAACGGAGAACACTTCACCGCCTTCTTGGTCCCCCGTACGGCCGACGGGCTCGTCGTCGAACGCGAAGAGCACAAGATGGGGCTCAAGGGGTCTTCCACCGCCCGCGTGACGCTCAACGACGTGTTCGTGCCCGAAGCGGATGTACTGCACGAAGTTGGCAAGGGTCACCAAGTCGCCTTCAACGCCCTCAATATCGGCCGATTCAAGCTCGCCAGCATGTCGATCGGCCCCGCCCGCTACGCCATCGAGGTGGCTGCGCAATACGCGCAGGATCGCCGCCAGTTTGGCCAGCCGATCGCCAACTTTGGCCTGATCCGGGAGAAGTTCGCCCGGATGGCGGCCCTTTTCTTCGCCGCCGAATCCGCCATCTACCGCGTCGGCGCGCAGATCGATAGCGCGTTCGAAGAGTTTGGCGGCACCGTCGAAGGCAATCGGAAAGCCGCCGAGCGGTACGCCATCGAATGCGCCCTCGTTAAGGTTTTTTCCACCGAAGCCGAAGCCGAGATTGTGGATGAAGCCGTTCAAGTTTACGGCGGTTACGGCTTTACGGAGGAGTTCCCCGTGGCGCGCATCTATCGCGATGCCCGGGTCAGCCGAATCTACGAAGGGACCAACGAAATCAACCGCATCTTTATCGCGAATCGGCTGGCCAAAGCCGGGTTAGCCGCCGAGTTTCCGACCCAGACCGAACAAGGCGCCGTCGCCGACCTCGCGATCTACCAATTCGTCGAGGATGCCGTCCGCGCCCGGGCCGCCGCGTATCCCGAGTACGCCCCGCTCGTCGATGCTTACCGCGCCACCGTCGCCGGCAAGCGCATGGCCGCCCAGGCACGCATCGGCAACGCCCCCGATGTCCAGATTCCGGCGGTGGACTGGGAGGCGATCGGGGCGGAAACGATCACCCGTGGCCGTCCCTGGAGCGTCCGCTAAGCCCGCGCGGCGCGGTCTAACCGCCGCGGTCCCGGGACCCATCCCCGCGCCGCGCGACTCCGCGCTAACCTAGCCGCATGCCGCTTGCGATTGCCATCGCCCCCCTCTGGCTCGCCGCTTCCGTACCCGCCCCCCAGGCCGCGCCGCCCGGGCCAAAAGTCGGGCTCGCCTTCAACGCGGTGATGTCGCGCGGGGAAGAAGGGTTTCTCGCCAGCATGCGCGAGCAGGTGCAAATGGGTACCGAGGCCATGGCCCTGAGTCTCAATTGGAAGGAGATCGAAACCGGTCCCGGCATGTTCGATCTCAAGAAGATCGATGACAATCTCGGCCTCGCGCGCTTCGTCGGAGCCGAGCCGTACGTAACGATTAAGATCATCAATACCACCGCCCGAGAAGTCCCGACGGATCTGCAAGAGCAAGCGTGGGATTCCCCGGTGATGATCGCCCGATTCCAAGAGTTTCTCCGGGCGATTCTCCCCCGTTTTGGCAACCGCGTCAAAGCGTTAAGCATCGCGAACGAGGCGGATATCTACTTCGCCGACAAGGCCGACGAACTCGACGGATTCATGCGGCTGTATCGGGCCACCAAGTCGACCCTCAAGACCAGCGCGCCCGACCTCCCCATCGGCGTCACCACCACTTGGGAAGGCATCAGCACCCGCAAATCCATCTGCCAAACGTTACAACAGGAAAGCGAGTTTCTGTTCCTGACCTACTACGCCGTACGGCCCGATTACAGCCTGCAACCAAACACCGAAGTCCGCAAGCACCTGGCCGAAATGGCGGCCTTTACGGGCACCAAACCTTGGGTACTTCAGGAGTTTGGCCAGCCCGCTTCCCCCGTACTCGGGGCCAGCGATGCCACTCAAGACGCGTTTCTTAAGGAGACACTTCGGGTCCTGCCCGAATTCGCCCCGCGCCTCAAGGCGGCGGTCTACTTCTCGCAAGTAGACTTTTCGCCGGAGCTGGTCACCGCCCTCAAAACCTATTACGGAGCCCAGGATCCGCGCTTCGCCGCCTTCCTCGGCAGCCTCGGCCTGCGCGATGCCACCGGCAAAGCGCGCCCCGGCCTGCGCACCCTGCGCGAGTTCCTCCGCAGCCGCCAAAGCCCCGACCAATAGCCATCCGCACCGAACGATCCGCGGCCAAATCGAACCTAGAGCGCACGATCAACGGCCGATGCAGGATAATCGCCTTAATCGTTCGGCGAAGATGGCGAGCGGGACCACGCCCCGGCCCGGCCGGGGTACCTAACCGGAGCAACTATGACGCCCCAAGAAGCTATTGCATACATTCAGGAGAACGACGCCCACTTCGTCGAGATTCGGTTCACTGACCTGATGGGCACCTGGCAGCACTTCAGCGTGCCGGTGGAACACTTCGGCGAGGACAAGTTCGAAGACGGTCTCGCTTTCGACGGCTCCAGCATTCGCGGATTCCAAGCAATTAACGAATCCGATATGCTCCTCATCCCAGACCCGGCCTCGGTCTTTATGGATCCGTTCACGGATCACGCGACTGCCGTCGTCATCTGCAACATCGAGGACCCGCTCACCCGTCAGCCGTATCCGAAGGACCCGCGCTACACCGCCCTCAAGGCCGAACAGTATCTGCGCAGCACCGGCATCGGCGATACCGCGTTCTTCGGTCCCGAAGCCGAGTTCTTCGTATTCGATAACCTGCACTTCAGCACCGATCCCCAGCACAGCTTCTTCAAGATCGAAAGCGACGAAGCCCACTGGCAAAGCGGACACGAGGGTAACCCCGGATTCACCATCAAGCCGAAGGGCGGGTACTTCCCGTGCGCTCCGGTCGATAAACTGCAAGACCTCCGCTCGACCATGTGCGTCTTCCTCCAAGAAGTCGGCATTGATGTCGAAATGCACCACCACGAAGTCGCCACCGCCGGCCAGTGCGAAATCGACATGAAGTTCGACACGATGGTCAAAATGGCCGACCAACTGATGAAGTACAAGTACGTCATCAAGCAAACGGCTTACCGAAGCGGATACTTCGCGACCTTTATGCCGAAGCCGCTCTTCGGCGATAACGGCAGCGGAATGCACTGCCACCAATCCATCTGGAAGAACGGCGAGCCGACGTTCTACGACGAAGCCGGTTACGGCGGACTCAGCGAAACCGCCCGGCACTACGTCGGCGGAATCCTGAAGCACGCTCCCGCCCTCCTCGCCTTCGCTGCCCCCACCACGAACAGCTACCGCCGTCTCGTTCCGGGTTACGAAGCCCCGATCAACCTCGTCTACTCCGCGCGAAACCGCTCGGCCTGCGTCCGCATTCCGATGGTGAGCAAATCTCCGAAGGCGAAGCGCATCGAGTTCCGCGCGCCGGACCCGATGGCGAATCCGTACCTCGCCTTCGCCTCCATGCTGATGGCCGGCATCGATGGCATCATCAACAAAATCGAGCCGCCGAAGCCGATTGACAAGGACCTGTACGAGCTCCCGCCGCTCGAAAAGGCCGGCATTGAGCAAACCCCGGGCTCGCTCCGCGCGACCCTGACCGCCCTCGCCAACGATCACGAGTTCTTGCTGCGCGGCGACGTGTTCAGCAAGGAGCTGATCGAAAGCTACATCGAGTACAAGCTCGAGCACGAATGCGACGCCGTAGACCTGCGGCCGCACCCGTACGAGTTCTACCTCTACTCGGCGGAATAAACCCCTAAGCACCCCGTTCCGGATGGCGTCTGTCATCCGGAACTAACCGCCCAAACCCGTGGTTCAATCCGATATGCTCCCCGATAATGGCGCAAAATCGACCGCCGAACTCTCGGCGGAAGAAAAGCAGTTGATCGACGAGTTCTTGGAGTACACGCCGGCCGAGCGGGCCGCGCACATCCAGAACGCAGCCAATCTCATGGAGATTCTTTTCGAAGCGGGTTACCGTGCCGGACTTCATCCGTATCCTCCGCAGTCTCACTGAAGAAGGCGTCGAATACGCCCTCGTGGGCGGTTTTGCCGCGTGCCTGTACGGCAATCGGCGCAGCACGGTCGATTTGGATATTTGCGTTGCCATTGAACCGACAAACCTCTTGCGATTAGCCAACGCAATTCAACCTTTCCAGCCGAGATTGCGACCCGGCGGACCACTCATTCGGCTCGACGACAAACCACTTGGCGGCAGCTTCTCACGCATCTACACCGTTCACGGTCAGATTGATGTGTTGCAGCGGTTGGCGGGTCCGTGGTCGACAACCGATATCATTGCGCGCGCCGAGCGAATCACGATCGGCGATTTCGAAGTGCGAATTGCCAGCCTCAACGACTTAATCGTGCTAAAGGAGGCCGCCGCCCGACCGCACGATCTCGAAGATGCGTCCAACCTGCGGTACATCCTCGAATCTCGATCATCGCAAGGCCCGCCTCGCCCGTAATCGTCCGCATCTGCCCGCAACCGTCAGCCATCGTCCGCAACCGTCAGCAATCGTCAGCCATCGTCCGCAACGGTCCGCCATCGCCCGCAACCGCCCGCAACCGTCAGCAATCGTCCGCAACCGCCCGCCATCGTCAGCAACCGCCCGCAACCGCCAGCCACCGTCAGCAACCGCCCGCAACCGTCCACCATCGTCAGCAGCGCCCGCCATCGCCCGCCACCGCCCCCAACCGCCCCCCAAACGCCATAATCAGAATCCATGACGCGCAATGTCGCCGTGCTCGCCGGAGATGGGATCGGACCCGAAGTCATCGCCGAAGCCATCAAGGTGCTCCAGGCCACCGGTCGGAGCTTCCAATTCCAGCACGCCCTCGTCGGCGGAGCGGCCTACGACGCCACCGGACGCCCCCTCCCCGCCGAAACTCTCGACCTCTGCCGTGCGTCCGATGCCGTCCTCCTCGGCGCCGTCGGCGGACCCAAGTACGACAACATCCAGCCGCCCGAACTCCGGCCAGAAGTCGGCGCCCTCCTCCCCCTCCGCAGCGAGCTGAACCTCTACGCAAACGTGCGCCCCGCCAAGGCCATGCGCCCGCTCCTCAATGCG
>JANRKI010000002.1:0-41116 GCA_033763535.1 Fimbriimonadaceae bacterium
AGGATGATGTACGCCTGATTGTTCGGCCGGTTCTTGCTTTTGGCGCCGTTGAGCCAGGCCGCGGTGGCGAAGGCGCGCGCTCGGACGGCGTACTCTTCCGGCGGTTCCCCTTCGCGCGGGTCCGGCATCGGCCCGGAGGCGTCGCCGGACGCGATGGCGAGCGGCATCAGCTTTGCCAACGTGACGCGCCTGTACGGGGATGCCTCGGGGTCGGTTTCGGGAAAGTAATGGTGCGGCGTATGGCGGAGATCGAGGATTCCGGCGGCCGCGAGCCGGAGGATCAGGAGGAAGGTGAAGTGACTGCTGCCGTTGCCGAGGCGTAGGCGGTCGGTGACGGCGGCGGGACGGGGCTCGGGGACATTCGCGATGCCGGCCGCCGCGACGGTGAAGCTGCGGCCCCTGATGACCGCGGCGTACAGTGCCGGGTGCGGCACGCGGGAGGTGTAACGTCGGAGGAGATTCCCGAGGGCGACATCGCCGATGACCGGGGCGGTCGGCACGGTTTGGTACGGGGTGGCGGCAAGCAGCAGGGCGATCATCGTTGACCTCTCACCGGTTGGGACGGGTTTTCGGCGGCAGAAGTTAGCGGTGGGGGCCGATCCAACGAAGAAGGGCTCCCGGCGAGAGTCGCCGGGAGCCCAGGAGTTGGGAACGGATCGCGAGTTAGGCGATGATTTCCGAGATCGCGCCGGCGCCGACGGTCTTCCCGCCTTCGCGGATCGCGAACTTGGAGCCTTGCTCCATGGCGATCGGGGCGATCAGTTCGATCTGCATGGTGACGTTGTCACCCGGCATGCACATTTCCGCCTCGGCGCCGCCCTGACCGAAGATGCCTTCGATGGAGCCGGTGACGTCGGTGGTGCGGAAGAAGAACTGCGGTCGGTAGCCCTTGACGAACGGGGTGTGGCGGCCGCCTTCTTCCTTCGAGAGGACGTAGACTTCCGACTTGAACTTCGTGTGCGGCTTGATGCTGCCGGGCTTCACGATGACCATGCCGCGTTCGATATCGTCTCGGCTGACACCGCGGAGGAGCAGGCCGACGTTGTCGCCGGCTTCGCAGTAGTCCATCGACTTGCGGAACATTTCGATCCCGGTGCAGATGGTCTTGCGGCTGTCGCGGAGACCGACGATTTCGACTTCTTCCATCGCTTTGAGCTGACCGCGTTCGACGCGGCCGGTGGCGACGGTGCCGCGACCGGTGATGGTGAAGACGTCTTCGACGGCGGTGAGGAACGGCTTATCCTTGTCGCGCTCGGGCGTCGGGATGTAGCTGTCGACCGCGTCCATGAGGTCGGTGATGGCCTTAACGTACTTGTCGTTCCAATCCACGGTGCCGGCTTCGACTTGGTCGAGGGCCTTGCGGGCGGAGCCACGGACGATCGGCGTGTTGTCGCCGTCGAAGCCGTACTTGCTCAGCAGTTCGCGGATTTCCATCTCGACGAGGTCGAGCAGTTCGTCGTCGTCCACGGCGTCCACCTTATTGATGAACACGACGATGTACGGCACGCCGACCTGTCGGGCGAGAAGGATGTGCTCGCGGGTTTGTTGCATCGGACCGTCGGTACCCGCCACCACGAGGATCGCGCCGTCCATTTGGGCGGCACCCGTGATCATGTTCTTGATAAAGTCCGCGTGGCCAGGACAGTCGACGTGGGCGTAGTGCCGCGTATCCGTCTCATATTCCTGGTGCGAGATGTTGATGGTGATTCCACGAGCCTTTTCTTCCGGTGCGGAGTCGATCTCGTCGTACGCTCGCTTTTGGGCAAGGCCCTTTTCGCTGAGCACGCCGGTGATGGCCGCGGTCAACGTCGTTTTGCCGTGGTCAACGTGGCCGATGGTGCCAATGTTGACGTGCGGCTTATTTCTCTCAAATTTAGCTCGTGCCATGGTTGGTTCTTCGTAGGATTCAGGACGACATCCGGCCGCGACCGTATCACCCTGCCTTGCAACAGCCAAGGATACCCGCTGAATGCGCGGCTTCACGCGGGTCTGGCGCGTCTTGTTACGATTGGGCTTCGAGCGATGGGTCGGTTTGGACTTCGGTTCCGGATTCGGTTTCGGGAAGGGTGACGTCGCGGTAGAGATCGGCCAGCGGGAGCACGGCGGCGACGGACTCCAGCCGTACGGCATCGGCGAGGTCGACGAGCAAGCGCAGTTGCCACTCGCCACCTTCGGCCCGCCGGTAGTGCATCACGTGGTACTGGGTGGAATCGATCAGCACGACCTCGCGCACGCTGGGCATTCGGAAGTACTTCGGCAGTTTCCGGAGGAAATCGTGCGGCCCGGTGGATTCCGAAAGGATTTCGAACACGACGACGGGATTGAGGAGGATATCGGTGCCGCGGCGCGTGAATTCGGCCTGGACGGTGAGGGTGCCGTCGGGGTAGGCGATCTCGTTCTCTCCGATCGCGACTTGGGTGTCGCCGCTGAAGAAACGGGCTACCCCACGGGCGGCAATAATGCACCCTTCCATCAGATTCGACGAGATCAAGTAGTGGTTTTTGCGCGCGCCGGCCATCGGATGGAAAATTTCTCCGTCAATCAGTTCGAGGCGTTCCTCGGTTTGGGCCTGAATGGCGGCGTACTCATCCCAGGTGAGTTTTCGTCGCGTGAGCGGAGCGTGCGCCAGAGCCATCCTTTTATCTTACGCCGACGAGACTGGATTGAGACGTAATGTTAAGGTTTTCACTGGTACTTCGGGCCTAGTGGGCGGGCGGGTCATTCGTACTGAGGATGTGACCGACGCGAAGCCAAACTCCGAAGTAACGTCGCCGGTGGCGGAAGTCATCGCCGAGCCTTGCCAGCGACTGGTGAATGATCGCGCGCGACTGTTGGCCGCGATTCGAGCGAAGAAGCACGCGCCGACCGCGGAGCTAGCAGCCGGTAGCGAAATCGACCCGAGCGTAACTACGGCACCCGAATACGCGCCGGGCTCAACTCCGGTCACCGCTTAACTCTGGTCCTGTTCCGTACCGACAAAAACGACCCTGGCCCGCCGGAAGAGTTTCCGGCGGGCCAGGCTTACGTTCGCGACTACCGTTACCGGCTACTTTTCGCGGTGACTTCCGCCGCGATGTTGTTCGGGACCTGTTCGTAGTGGCTCGGCGTGACGTTCGGCGCGGCGCGGCCCTGGGTGAGCGAGCGAAGCGTGGTGACGTAGCCGAACATTTCGGCAAGCGGCACGTGCGCGTTGATCACTGAGACGCCACCGGGCGCAGAGTCTTGACCCTGCAGCTGGCCGCGTCGGCCGGAGATGTCGCCGACGACGTCGCCAACGTACTGGTCGGGCGTCGTGACTTCGACGTGCATGATCGGCTCGAGGAGGACCGGATTGGCCTTCTTCATCGCCTCACGGAAGGCGATGAGTCCCGCCTGCTTGAACGCGTTTTCGTTCGAGTCCACGTCGTGGTAGCTGCCGTCCACCAGCGAGACCTTCATATCGACCACCGGGTAACCGGCGAGGATGCCGCTGAGCAATCCTTCGCGGACGCCCTTTTCGCAGGCCGGGATGTATTCCTTCGGAATCGCGCCGCCGACGACCTTGTTTTCGAACACGAAGCCTTGGCCGGTTTCGAGCGGTTCCATCTCGATGGTGCACACCCCGTACTGGCCGGAGCCACCGGTTTGGCGGACGAATCGGCCTTCGGCGCGGCTCTTGCCGATAATCGTTTCTCGGTAGGCGACCTGCGGCTTGCCCTGGTTGGCCTGCACGCCGAACTCGCGGTTGAGACGGTCCACGATGATTTCGAGGTGGAGTTCACCCATTCCCGAGATGATCGTTTGGCCGCTTTCCGGATCGGTGAAGACGCGGAACGTCGGGTCTTCTTGGGCCAATCGCATCAGAGCGTTGCCGAGCTTTTCTTGGTCAGCGCGCGACTTCGGCTCGACGGCGATCTGGATGACCGGTTCGGGGAACTTGATCGATTCGAGCGCGATCGGGTGGTTCTCGTCGCAGATCGAGTGGCCGGTGTTGACGTCGCTGAGGCCGATGACGCCGACGATATCGCCCGCGAACACTTCGTCAATGTCTTGCCGTTGGTTGGCGTGCATTTCGAGGATGCGGCCGATGCGTTCGGTACGGGTGCGGAAGTCGTTCGTCGACGGGTCGCGATAGGCGACCATGACCGACGAGCCCTTCTTGAGCGTGCCCGAGTAGACGCGCAGGTAGGTGAGACGACCTACGAACTTGTCGCTCTGAATCTTGAACGCAAGGGCGCTGAACGGGGCCTTGTCGTCCGGTTCGCGGCTCAGTTCGGCTTCCGAGTACGGGTCGACGCCACCCACGGCACCGACATCCAGCGGCGACGGGAGGAATTCCACGACCGAGTCGATCATGGCTTGGACGCCCTTGTTCTTGAACGACGAACCGCTGAGCATCGGGACGACCTTGCCTTCGAGCGTGCCTTTTCGCAGGGCCGCGCGGATTTCGTCCGGCGTAATGTCGTCGCCGTTCAGGAATCGCTCCATGATGGTTTCGTCGTAGTCGGAGATCGACTCCATCATCTTTTCGCGGAACTCTTCGGCGCGGGCCTTGTAGTCCTCGGGAATTTCGACCCGGCGGAACGACTTGCCCTTGTCATCGTCGGTGTCGTAGACGGCGGCGGTCATCGTGATGAGGTCCACGTAGCCGAGGTAGTCGCTTTCGGCACCGATCGGGATCTGGATCGGGGCGGCGTTGGCGCCGAGGCGCTCCTTGGCGCGCTCGAGCACCGTGTAGAAGTCGGCTCCGATGCGGTCCATCTTGTTGACGTAGATAATGCGCGGGACCTTGTACTTGTTCATCTGCCGCCACACCGTTTCGGTCTGGGGCTGGACGCCGCCGACCGCACAGAGGACGCACACGGCGCCATCGAGCACGCGTAGCGAGCGCTCGACTTCGACCGTAAAGTCCACGTGACCCGGCGTGTCGATGATGTTGATCTTGTACTGCTGGGTATCGTTCTTTCCGGAGGCGAGGTCGTCGAAACGGCTCACGCGCCAGAAGCAGGAGGTCGCGGCCGAGGTGATCGTGATTCCGCGTTCTTGCTCTTGCTCCATCCAGTCCATGGTGGCGGCGCCTTCGTGCACTTCCCCGATCTTGTGGCTCTTACCGGTGTAGTAGAGAATGCGCTCGGTGGTGGTGGTTTTGCCGGCGTCGATGTGCGCGGCAATGCCGATGTTCCGAACGAACTGGAGCGGGTGGCTTCGAGGCATGGATTTGTTCTCGTGAATGGATTAGGATTTTCTGCGAATCCGGTCGTCGGACCGAATCCAACTTCTCAGTATGAACGCTCGGGGGTGTTTCATGCAAATTTTTGTTCGCGGATGGCTTGGTTTGTGCCCCTTATTCGGCTTAGAATGTCGTATGGTGGTCGGTTCTCTCGCGCTTCTCTGGGTTGCAACGGTTGCGGGCGGGCAGAATCCGGCCTTTATCCGCGATGGTCGTGACGTGCTGATTCCGGGTCCGGTGATTCCGCTCGGCACGGCGGTTTCCGATGCGAGCCTAAGCCGCGACGGTAAGTTTGCGGCGTGGATCGACCTCGATTCGGAGCGGAGCTACGCGGCCCGGGTCGCGGTGGCTCAGGCGGAGGCCCCGGTCAACGCGGGGGGTGCGCCGCTGTTCCGCTTGGATACGCGCACCGGGCAGCGCACCAAGTTGGGAACCGTTCCACCCGGAACGTTTGTCGTGCGGTTCGAGTTTGTCGGACGATCTGGTGACGTAGCGTACGTGACGGCGGATGCTTCCGGCGCAAAACAGGTGTGGTTTGCCCCGGTGGGTCGGACCGCCTCGGCCGTGACCCCGGTGTTTCCGGACGGCACCGTGTCGGTACTGGGCGCGGAGGATGCACGGCTCGCCTTTGTCGCGTTCGTACCGCGTCCGGCGGGAACGGTGCGGGTGTTTCGGCTGACGGAGGGCGGGGTCGGCGAGGTCGCGATTCCCGGGGAGTGGGCCGAAGTCGGATTTATCGGCAACACGACCACCGGTGCGGCCGTGCTACAAACATCGCCGGTGCCCGGCGGAACCGCGAAGTCGCAGGACTGGAAAATCGCGTACACCACCGGCGCGGTGGCCCCGGTATCCGAGGGCGAACGGTTGGACTACGTCGCGACAAGTCGCAACGGGCGGCCGTATCTCGTGCGGGCATTGCCGCTATCGCGGGACGCGTCGATTCCGGAGGATGCGCCGGGGGTTTCGGACCTCGTGGTGACTTCGGCGCAGGGTGCGGCGGCCGGTCAGGTTCAGTTGGCAAGCGGCGTGCTCTCCGTGTTGGCGGAGTCGCTGGACCAGCGAGGCGTGATCTACGTGACGTCGGACGGCGCGTTCTTTCGCGGATTGATTCCGGCGGGGCCGACCTTGCGACGCACGATTTTGCGCACGGACGGGTGATCCGGCGCCGATGATTCTGTTGCTGAACGGTCCGCCGCGGACGGGAAAATCTTCCATCATTCGCGGGTTGCGAGTCAGGGCACCGGGCTGGATCGCGCTTGGCGTCGATCACCTGCAGCCGACGCTTCCGCCTGAACTCCATCCGGGGCTGGGACTGCGACCGCCGCCGGGCGATATCGCCGAGCGGCCGGAGGTGGAGGCCGCCCTTCCCCGCCTTTGGCGCGCAGCCCTAAGGAGCATTGCGGCGCACGCGGACGAAGGCTTTTCCGTCGTCGCCGACCTGAGCTTGCATACCCGGTACCCCGGCGGATTCGATCCGTGGGCGATCTTGCGGCGCGAATGGCGCGATCGACCGCACCGGCTGGTGGCGGTTTCGGCGGCGCCGGAGGAGGTGGTTCGGCGGCGAGAGTCTACGGGTTTTCCCTCGGAGTTGGACACGGTGTTGCGGTGGCAGCGGGCGTGCGACGCGGTTCCAGGAGTGGAATTTCGGCTGGATACCACGGGGTTGTCTTCGGCGCAGCTGGCGGATCGGCTGATTTCGGAGCTTTTTCCACCGGGCGGGTAAACCCTTTGCATGGCCGTTGATCTGCGCGCTCATCTCACCAAGCAATTGACTACGACGCTTCACCTCATCAAGCGAGACATCGAAGCGATGACGCCGGAGCAGCTGGCCCATGCCGGCGGTACCGAGACCCGCACCCCGTACGACTTCATTTACGAGTGCGCGGTGGTCAACAAGCGGATGACCGATCGCATTCGAAAAGTTGAGCCGACGCCATGGCCGTGGAATCAAGGCGAATACGCGGTCGCGCCGGATGATTGGCGGGACAAGGCGGTCGCGCTGGAACGACTCGAAACGTCCGTAAAGGACCTGCTGGAGGCGGCACTGGTGAACCCGGACGAAGAGATTCAGCTGCCGGATGAAGTGGAGACGGCGTTCGGGCTCGCGTTGTTTGCCGACTTCCACACCGGCTACCACTTGGGGCAGATCAACTACGTGCAAACCCTGTACGGCGACCGAAAGATGCACTGGTTCTGACGCCGGGACCGGTACTCTGGGCCGCGTGAGCACCTTCGTCACGCTCTCGCGGTCTTGTAATCAGGCGCTGGGCCTGGGCGAATTCGCCATTGATTTTCTCGCCGGTCGCCTCGGTCCGGGGCCGAGCGAGGCCGTTCGGCAACGGACGCGCGATTTTCATCACGACGCGACGCTGTGCGGACTATCCGCCGTCGCGCTCGGCACGAATGCGCCGACGGTACTGCGGGCCGAAGCGATGGAGTACGCCGACCCGCGCGGCGCGCGCCTGCTGGGAACCGAAACTCGGGTGAAGCCGGAGAAGGCGATCGTGGCGAACGGTGCGGCCGTGCGCGAGTGGGACAGCAACGGCACGAACTTCGGCTACCGGCCCGCGCTCGGGCACACGGCGGGCGAGTTTGGGCACAACGACTTTTACGGCGTCGCGGTGGCGGCGGCGGAAGTCGCGGGCCGCAGCGACGAGGACGCGCTGCTCGGCATGATCCTGATCGACGAGATTCGGGGACGGCTGGCGGAGGTGTTCTCGCTGAAGACGTACAAGATCGACCACGTAGTGCACGGGGCGATCGCCAGCGCGGTGACGTACGCGGCGATGCTGGGCGGTACGGCGGAGCAGATCGAAAGCGCGGTGGGCATGTTTGTGGCGCATCACATCCCTTGGCGGGCGATTCGCGCGGGCAAGCAGCTGAGCGACTCGAAGGGCGCGAGTGCGGCCATCAGCACGGAGGCGGCGGTGCTGTGCGCGCAACGGGCGCTTCGCGGGTTTGTCGGTCCGAAGGATATCTTTCGGAACCCGGAATCCGTGTTTCGGCAGTTTGTGCGGACGGATGGGGATTCGCCGTTCGACCTCGTGCTCAGCCACAGCGGAGACGATTTTGCGGTGATGGGCATGCACTTCAAGCTCGGTCTTTACGAGCACCAATCGGCGAGTGCGATCCACGGGTTGCTGCAACTGCTGACCGAGCATCCCGAGCTTCGCGAACCGGGTGCGATACAGCGCATTCTCATTCGCGCTTACGAGCCGGCGTTCGGGATCATTGGCGATCCGGCGAAGCGGAATCCGACCACTCGGCAGTCGGCGGACCATTCGATGGTCTACATCGTGGCGCGGTTGTTGCGCAATGCACGGCGCAGTTCCGCCGCGACGTTTGCCGACCTGTGGGACGAGACGATGCTGATGCCCGGCGACTACGCGGACGAGGCGATCTTCGATTCGGAAACGCGCGAGATCATGGAGTTGATCGCGTTTGAACACGGGGGCGCGGCGTACGACGCGGCGTATCCCGAGGGTATCCCGACTTCCCTGCACCTGGACACGGTTCGGGGCGCGGTGGAAACGCCGATGATCCTGTTTCCCGTCGGTCACGCCCGGAACGACGGCGAGCATCTTTCGCGCTTGCTGGCGGCGAAGTGGGCGCGGCTCGGCGCGCTGGCGGGCGTTTAGCGTTCGTCGCTGATTGACCCAAGAAGCGGCCCGCCGCCCCGAGATCGGGGAGGCGGGCCGCGCTGGCATTAGGCCGAGTCGCGAACCTTACGGTTGCGAGCTGAGCGTGGTCGAGACGGTGGTACCGCTCGAGAGTGCCGAGAGGGTGACCGTCGTCGGGGCGCCCGCGCCGGTACCGATCACGTTCACCGCGATCGACGAAGCGTTTTGCGGGATCGTGACGGTGATCGACTGGGTGCCGTTGCTGAATCGCGCCGAAGCGTTGCTTAGCGTGAAGGTCACCGACTGCCCCGCCGCCGCTTGGACGAACGAGTTGAGGTGGACGCGGGCCACGATGCCGCTGGTCGGGCTGACCGTGGTACCGCTCGTCGCGAGGCTGACCGGGTCCGTGTAGAACCGGAGGTCGTAGAGGAACGCTTCGGTGCCGCCGCCGCTGGTGCCCTGAGCGACACCGGCCGTGACCGGGAGGTCCGCGCCCTGGGTGTTGCCCGCCACGAGCACGTTGTTAAACGGCGTGTTAAGCGCGATGGCATCGGCCGAATCCGACGCGGTCGGCGAACCGAACACGCTGGAGCCTTGGAGGGCGAGGGCCGAGCTGAATCGGGCGATGAAGCCCTGTTGGCCGGCGGTGGAATCGGCCGGCGCGGTGTAGGCGATGTTGGTACCGCCGGCATCGACAACCGGGAAGCCCGGCGATCGGGTGTAGCCGACGATCATCGAGCCGCCGTTGGGGGTGACGATGATGTCCTTACCGCTGTCGTTGGCATCGGTGCTCGCGGCGCCGAGGTAGGTGAAGCGGACGCGGTTCAGCTTGTCGCTGAACGCGGCGACGAACGCGTCTTGGTCGCCGATCGCCCCGTTGAAGGTCGAATCGAAGCCGTACTGGACGCTGATCGTGGTGCCCCACGCGGTGGTGTCGATCGGGCCTTGGAAGCGGCCGGTCAGGTAAGCGACGTTGGTCACTTGGTCGACGGCGATCGCTTCGACCGTGTCGTCTTCGGTCGAATAACCGAAGGCGGCGGAGTTGACGACCGAGGCGTCCTTAATGCGGATTTGCGCGAGGAAGTTATCGCGGTCCGATCCGCCGGTGTTTTGGACGTTGCCGAACGTGAACGTGTAGTCGGTGGATTCCGCGGTCCCGGCGAGGAACACGGCGTCAAAGCCGCGGCCAAAGGCGACGGCGCGACCTTGGTCCGTATCGTTGCCGCCGAAGTACGTGCCCATGAGCACGCGGGTGAGCGGTGCGTTCAGGACGGCGACGTAGGCATCGAAGCCCGTGCCAGTGCCCTTGGTGGTTTGGGCCGCCGAACCCGTTGTGATCGCCGACCGTGCGCCGGCGCCGGCAACTGCCGCGCTAAGGTTGGTGCTGGCCGTTCCGAACGAGACGGCGATGTTGCCGCTCGGTTGGTGGACGTCCAGGTCCCAGAAGTTTTCGCCGCTGGACCCGCCCAGGTAGGTCGCGGCCTTGAGCGCGAGGACGGCCGACGGGGTCGCACCGAAGCGGGCGATCCAGAGCGAGTCGCCCGAATCGTCGGTCGGCTGGATGACGCCAGCGGTGGTCGGCAGGTTGGTCGAGGAGGTCGTACCGCCAAGCCAAATGTCGCCGTTGCCGGCGATCGCGATCTTGGTGCGTTCGCTCGCGCCCGTTCCGCGGTCGTTGTTGTTACCGCCGACGTAGGTGCTGAACACGCGCGAACCGAGGCCCGGGCGGTGGCGGGTCAGGAACCAGTCCGTGCCCGTTTGGTCGCCCTGATAGGAGTTCACGGTCGGGAAGTTCGTCGAGGTGGTCGTACCAGCCGTGATGATGTCGCCCGACGGGTGGACCTTTACGTCGTCCGCGAGGTCGTTGGCGCCGCCGCCGATGTACGTGCCCGCGTGCAGAATTTGCGGGTCGATGACCAGCGACTGGTTTTGGTCGTAAGCGCCGAGCTTGAAGCCGACCTTACCGCCCTTGATTTCGAACTGAGCCGGGACTTGGCGCTTGACGCCGCCCACCGTTTGGTACACGAACAGGTTTTGCTCGCGAACCGTGCCGAGGGTCGTGTCGTACTGGAGCGTGCCGTCCGCGCCGATGCGCAGGTTCTTCGCGTTGGTGTACTGCAGCTGAACCGACTTCGGGTTCGCGCCCGGAGCCAGGATCACATCGTAGCGCGGCGCGCCGCCATCCACGTAGTAGCGGGCCGAGACGCCAGGGAGCACATTGACCAGCTTCGCTTCCGCGAACTTGCCGACGTTGCCGATTTCTTGACCGTCGGTGATGAAGCTCACGAACTCGTTGCTGCGGCCGACTCCGACCGGTTGCACCGCCGCGCTGGCACCCACGAAGTCCACCTTCACGACGTCGCCATCGCGGGTGCGCTTCACGCGGGGCACGCCGTTTTCGTCTTCAAAACGAGTTACGGTTTCGCGGTAGAAGTCGATTACGGTACCGGTCTTGGTCACCCACAGGTTTGCGCCTGGAGCCTGGAGCAGGAACTGCGCTTGCGCGTCCCACTGGCCTCGGTTTTGGATGAACGCCATCGAGTTGGTGCTCAGCGTCGAGTTGCCAGCATTGGCAACCGCAGCCGTAGCGAGAAGAATTCCAACCATCATTTCTACTATTCCAAATCCTTTTAGGGCATGCGCGTCAACTGTTAAGAGAGTGTTAACAAACTTCGCTTATGCAATAAGAATGCCTTGGCTAAGGATTCAGGCGTACGGAAGTGTCACACAAAAAAGGGGCACCCCGGAGTCCGAGGTGCCGTATTTGGGTTGCCTTAACGAAACGCGGATTACGGGTTGTTCACCGTAATCGAACGGGTGAGCGTGGTACCGCTGCTGATCGCGAGCAGGTTGACGGTTTGGTTCGGCCCGGGGAGCGCCCTGGCCTCGACGATCCCGCGTCGGCTGCCGCGGGGGATGTTGATCAGCACGCTACCTGCGCCACCACCAAAATCGAACACGCCCGGGGAGCTGCAGGTGAAGGTCACGTTTTGCCCCGACGGCGAGACCACCGGTGCGTTGAGCGTCACGCGGAGTGACACGGTTTGGCCGCTCGCGATGCTCGTTCGCGACGATTCGAGCAGGATCGGATCGGTAAAGAACGCCATCCGCGCCACGAACCCATCTTGCGGGCCGGTAAAGCTGCCAATGAAGGGCGTATGGCCCGGGATCGTGATGGGTGTGAACCCCTTGTACGCCGTTCCCAGGAAGTAAAGGTCGTTGTACGGGCCATCCAGCACGATCGAGTTGACGTTCGAGCCGAACAACGAAGAGCCGATATGCGCGAATCCGTTGGAGACCCGCGTCACAAAGGACTGCGGGCTGCCGAATTCCTGACTGTTCGGGAGGTTGGTTAACTGAGTGTTCACGAGCGGGTAGCTACCGCTGGAGGAAAACCCGGCGATGTGAATGGTCCCGTTGGACTGAACCGCGACTCTTTGACCGGCTTCGGACGACGTGCTGAGATCGGTGCTTCGCAAATAGGTCCATCCGGTGATTCGGTCCAATTCTGGCTTGAACCGCATGACGTAGCCGCGACGTTGCGAGCTGGCACCTCCGGCGGCCTGGTCGAACCCGGGAGCACCGCTGGCCAGCGTCGCGAAGTTGTCCGAACCAAAGTCGAAGTACGTGTGGCCCGTGACGATCGGCCGGTCGTTCAGCATGTCAACCGCGATGTCGTAAACGACCGCGTCGCTGGAACCGGCGGATGCGAAGGCGTGCAGCGCAAGCCGTCGCCCGTTTTCGGTGCCATTGCCCAGACGAAGCCGACCGATGTAGGCCCCTCGCCCGCCGCCGCCGAACGAGCCAAAGTTGGGAGTCAGACTGGGCGCACCCCGCTTGGTCCCGACGGAGCCGCCGAAGAGGACGGTCTGGTAGTCGCGACCATAGGCGACGGACTCCAAGACGTCCGCGGTTTCGTTGTGGACGTAGGTGCCCATCTGAACGCCGTTCAGCCGCGAATTGACGACCGCCACGAAGCCGCCCTGAAACGCGAACGTTCGGCTGGAGACCGAGGAGGCACCAACCACCATGCCGGCTGAACTCATGTCCACCGAATCGGTGAGCATCCCGAGCGCGACATCGCCATTTTGCGGATTGATGTCGGCATCGGTGAGGTATTCGTCGCCCGCGCCGCCGAAGTACGAACCGTGCTTGACCGTGCCGAGGGTGCCGTTGAGGCGAGCCACGTAAACATCGGCCGCCTGCGGGGAGGTCTTGAATCCGCCCGGGGTGGGCAGCGTGCCACGGGTTGACGCCGCCAAGATCACGTCTCCGTTCGCCATGAATCGCGCGGTGGGCGAGCCGAGGAAGGCCGGTTCGAAATCGGTGCTTCCGAAGTAGGTGCTGTAGACGATCGCACTGCTCGTAAGGCTTTGGCGCAGGCGGGTGAGCACGAAGTCCGTTTCGCCGCTATAAGTGGTGCTGTATGCGCCTGCGGTGGTGGGGTAAGTCGTGCTGGTGGTGGCCCCGGCGACGATCAGTTGGCCGTTGTGCCGGTCGATCGAGGTGAACGCATCCACGTTCGGGAGAAACGTCCACGCGGCCATGATTTGCGGGTCGATGGTGACGGGCTTGCTGGCGTCGTATCGGCCCAGCGTGAATCCGACGCGGTTCTTGCCCGCGAGTCGGAACGCGGCTTCGACCGGTTGCCGGACGCCGTTGACGTCTTGGTACACGAAAAGACGCTGCTCCTTCACCGTGCCGAGGACGGTGTCGTACATCAGCGTGCCGTCGGCGCTGATGCGCAGGTTATTGGCGCCTTGGTAGTTGAGCGTGACCGAATTGGGATCGGTACCCGGAGCCAGGATCGCGTCGTACCGGGGGGCATCGCCTTCGACGTAGTAACGCGCGGTGACGCCCGGAACAACGTTGACGAGGCGCGCTTCACGGAATTCGCGGACGCCGTTGATGACTTGGTCGGGCCGAATCCAATTGCGGAGGGCGGTACCGGCACCGACTCCGACGGGCCGGACGGCATTGGATGCGCCGACGAAATCCACCTTGACCACGTGGCCGGTCCGGACGCGCGAGGCGCTGGCGTTTCGGTTGGTCGCCGCAGCGAATCCGCTGGACGCGGTGCGGTGGAAGTCGATCACGACTCCGGACTTGGTGACCCAGAGGTCTTGGCCAGGGGCTTCGAGGCGGAACGTTGCCTCCGAATTCCACTGACCTTTGTTCTCAACGAAGCGCGCGTGTTGAAGTGCCCCTCGCGTCGGCGCCGAATTCGTATTCGCCGTGACCATCGCGGGAAGCGCAATCATGCCTACCATCCGCCTACTATAAGTAGTTTGCGAAATTAATCAAGCGGTTGTTAAGAAAATGTTAAGTGATGTAAGTTGCGCGGCGACAAATTGAACTTAAAGCGTGTCGATGTCGCGCGAAGGTGTTACACGTTGATTGATACGATCTTGAATCAATCGCCTCGAAATTTTATCGCTTAGTAACGCGGTATTTGGTGCACGGTTTGACGGCATCAGCCGGTCGGATGGAATCAGGTTTCCGGCGAAAAAACCGGTTAGTCCCTCCGAAGGAATCGGGGGGACCAACCGGGATGAACGGGGCGACGGGCGGTCGCGATTAGGGGTTGACGGTGATCGGGCTGGTCAGCGTGGTGCCGCTGCTGACGGCCGAAACCGTGACCGGCGTGGGGCTGGCCACCGATTGCGCCAGCAACTGCACCGAGCCTCGACGCTGACCGGCGGGAACGGTCACGGTCACGCTCGACGCGCCACCCGGCAGCCGCAGGGCGGGATTGCTCACCGTGAAGGTGATGTTCTGCGCGGTCACAACCGGCGCATTGAGCGTCAGGCGAACGGACACGGGTTGTCCGGCCGCAACCGTGCTGGCCGACGATTCGATGAGGACCGGATCGGTGAAGAACGCGATGCGCGCGACGTACGCGTCTCCGTTACCGGAGGTCGAGCTGAGGTACGGCGTGAATCCGGCGATGGTCGGCGGATTGATGCCTTCGGTCGTGGTGCCTGCGATGAAGAGATCGTTGTACGGACCATCGAGGACGATGGCAGCCGCCTCGTTGGATGCCGGCGCGAGGCCGGTACCGAACACGGACGAACCGATGTGCGCGAATCCGTTCGAGACTCGCGTAACGAAGGATCGCTGGTTGCCCAGCGAGCGGGTATCGGTGATGTTGGTCGCTTGCGTCCCGACCAACGGATAGTCCGCGCTCGACGTTCGGCCACTGATGTGGATGGTGCCGTTGCTTTGCACCGCGACGCCGCGCGCGACTTCGGACGTGGCCGAGCCGGTCCCCTCCAGGTACGTCCAGCCGGTGATTCGGTTCAATTCCGGCGCGAATCGCATCACGAACGCGCGGGCCTGCGTCGTGGCCGAGAACGATTGGTCGAAGCCGGGTGCGCCGGCGGCCAGGGTCGAGAAGTTCGCCGATGCCCAAGCACCGCGGGCGTATCCCACGACGATCGGTCGGTCGTTCGGCATATCGACGACGAGATCGGTCGCATTGACCTCATTGCTCCCGCCACCGAACGTGTGCAGGGCGAGTCGGGCGGCATTCTGGGTGCCATTTCCGAGTCGGTATCGGGCGACGTAACCCGTGCTCACCGAGCCGACGGAACCGAAGTTCGGGGAAAGGTTGGTGGAAGCCGTACCCCCAGCCATCAGCACGGTTTGATAGTCGCGACCGTACGCCACGCCCCAGACGCGCTCGACGCCCGTGCCGCCGAAGTACGTGCCCATCTTGACCGTGTTCAGGTTTTGGTTCATGACCGCCACGAACGCATCGTCCGTTGCACCCGTCCCGGGCTTCGTGGCGACCGCGCTGCCGCCCACCACGTAGCCACCGGCGTTCATGTCGCTGGATCGGCAGACGAGCCCGATGGCGACATCGCCGCTCTGCGGGTTGATGTCGATGTCGTGAATGTTGTCCCCTTGGTTTCCTCCAAAGAACGTGGCGTTCTTGAGCGTTCCGAGCGAACCATTCAGCCGGGCCAAGTAGCCATCGTTCGACGTTCGGACGGTATCGAAGCCGCCCGGAGTGTCGAGGTCGCTGCTGGTGCTGCCCGCGAACAGCACATCGCCGTTCGGATACACCTTCGCGATGGCGTTCGCAAAGTTGTTCGTGAGGGTCGACTCTTGCTCGGTGCCGGCGCCCCCGATGAACGTGCTAAACACGAGCGCGTTGGTGGTGAGGCTTTGGCGCAGGCGCGTCACGAAGTAGTCATTGGTCCCGGAGATCGTCGTGTCGTACGCGCCGGTGGTGGTCGGGAAGGCACTGCTCTGCGTTCGGCCCGCGATGATTAGGTCGCCGTTGTGGCGGTCGATCGATCCCGGACGGTCCAAGCTGCTGCCCGGGAGATAGGTCCAGGCGGCCATGATCTGCGGGTCGATGGTGACCGGCTTGCTCGCATCGTAGCGACCGAGCGTAAAGCCGACGCGGTTCTTACCCGCGAGGCGGAACGCGGCTTCGACCGGTTGGCGGACGCCGTTCATGTCTTGGTACACGAAGAGACGCTGCTCTTTCACGGTGCCGAGGATCGTGTCGTACATCAACGTGCCGTCGGAGCCGACGCGCAGGTTGTTGGCGCCTTCATAGTTCAGGACCACCGCGTTCGGATTGGTTCCGGCCGCGAGGATGGCGTCGTAGCGAACCGCGCCTCCGTCGATGTAGTAGCGTGCGGTGACGCCCGGCACGACGTTGACGAGGCGCGCTTCGCTGAATTCGCGCACGCCCTCAATCGTCTTGCCCGAAAGGATCCAGTTGCGGAGCGCGGTGCCTTTCCCGATGCCGACCGGCTGAACCGCGTTCGACGCGCCGACGAAGTCCACCTTTACGACGTGGCCGGTGCGGCGCGTCGCGGGGTTTTCTGCGCCAGCGAGTTGGGCGAGCTCGGTGCGTTGCAGGCGGTGGAAGTCCATGACGACGCCGGACTTGGTGACCCACAGGTTTTGGCCGGGGGCTTCGAGGCGGAACGTCGCCGCCGAATCCCACTGACCCTTGTTCTCTACGAAGCGAATGTTTTGAGGAACCACACTGGTTGCCGGAGAACCGACGTTCGCCGCAGCCATGGTGGAAAGCGCAAGAATGCCAACCATCGGCCGTATTGTCGCGGATTTCATTCCACGCGACAATCTAAGCGTTAAGGAAATGTTAAGAGATTCTGCCGTGTACAGCTGGAACACACAAAAACGGGACACCGCCGCAATAGCGGCGATGTCCCGTTGTCTTAACGTGTAGGTTATGAGCCGGAATCGAGCGTTACCGTAACCGATACGGTCGAGCCGCTCGAGGTCGCGTTAACGGTTGCGGAGCCCGAACCCGAGAACGTGTTTGGCGTGAGTGCCTGGATGGACGCGGTGTCCGCTCCTTGCGGGATCGTCACCGAGATGCTCGACGCCCCACCCGGGAAGCGCAGATCATCCACGGTGTCCTTGGTGAAGGTCACCACCTGACCGGCCGGATTGGTCACCGGCGCGTTCAGGAAGACCCGGAACGAGATCGGCGTGTCATTGCCCACGACGGCCCGACTGGCGATGATGCTGACCGGATCGGTGTAGAACGCGAATCGGCCGATGAATGCATCAATGTTGCCTCCCGGGCTGGCTTGATACGGCGTAAACCCGCTGATCGTCGGCGGATTGATGCCGGCCACGGTTCGGCCCACGACAATGAAGTTGCCGTAGAGCGCGTCTTCCAAGAAGCCGGCAAGAATGCGATCGTCGCTCGTGTCATCGCCCACCAGGCTGGTTCCAATGAGCTGGAACCCGTTGCTGATGCGCGCGATCATCGCTTGGTTGTTGCCCGACGCTTGGTTGTTCGACAAGTTGGTGCCGCCGGGGCTCACGATTCCGAAAGTGCCGGATGAGTTGAATCCGCCGACGTGGATGGTGCCGTTGGTCGCGACATCCACGGCGCTGATCTCCGAGATGCCGCTGGCCGAATCCCCGACGAAGGTCCATCCGGAGATGTTTTGCAGTTCCGGTCGCAGGCGGGCGACGAACGCGCGGGTCGCAGCTGTGCCGTACGATTGGCTGTATCCCGGCGCGCCTGCAGCGATCGTCGCGAAGTCCGTCGTGTTGAAGTCTCCGGCCGCAACACCGCCTACGGTCACGCGGTCGGTGACTTGGTCCACGTGCAGTCCGAAGACGTCGGTGTTCGCGGCGGTGCGACCAAAACCGATCGCGCTCATCAGGCCGCCGCTTGCAAGGTCGTTGCCGATGCGGAAGCGGGTAACGAATGCCCCCCGGTTGGTGCCGCTCGCCATCCCGCCGACCGTGATCGGCAGATCGTCGGATGCCGAGCTGCCCGCGAGGACGAGCGATTCGTACCCGCGGCCGTACGCGATGGCGGTCGGTCGGTCGACGCCTTCCCCACCGTAGTACGTGCCCATTTTGACCGATTGGAACTGCGAACCGAGGACGGCGACGAACATATCGGTCGCGTTGGTGTTGACCGGCTTGACCGGGTTTGCGCTGCCGCCGACGGCGTAGTTTTGCGGTCCAAACGCGCCTTCCGTGCCCGTGCCGAGGTTGCGCGAGCCGGTTTGGATCGAGATCGCCACATCGCCGTTGAGCGGGTTGATATCGAGGCCGAACAGCGTTTCGGCTTGGCCTCCGCCGAAGTAGGAGCCGAATCGTGGCGTACCGAGGGCGCCGTTCAAGCGGATGAGATAGACGTCGTTGTTGCTTTGGCGACCGGGTTGAATCGCGCCGGCAGAAGTGAACAAACCGTCGCCCGACGTGGTGCCCGCGAACACGATGTCACCGTTCGGATAGCACTTGTTGACCGCTCCGAATCCGACCGGGGAGGTCGACTGTTCGTTTCCGTTGTCCGTTCCGATGAACGTACTGAATCGCAGCGCCGCGCCGGATAGCGTGCGGCGAAATCGGCTGATGAAATAGTCGTTCGTGGAGCCGAAGGTGGTGTCGTAGGCCCCGACCGTGGTGGGGTAGCCGGAGCCGGCGGTTCGGCCCGAAATCACGTAGTCGCCGCTGGGGTGCTGGCTGATGCTGGTCGGGAAGTTTTCCGAAGAACCGCCGACGTAAGTCCACGCGGCGAGAATTTGCGGGTCAATCGTTACCGGCTCAGTGCGGTCGAACTGGCCGAGGGTGAAACCTACTTGGTTTTTGCCCACCAGTCGGAAGGCGGCATCCACCGGCTTGCGCACGCCGTTGACGTCTTGGTAGACGAACAGGCGCTGCTCCTTGACGGTACCGAGCACGGTGTCGTACATCAGGCTGCCGTCGGCGCCGATGCGGAGGTTGTTTGCGCCCTGGTAATTCAGTACCACCGAATTGGGGTTGGTGCCTGGAGCGAGGATGGCATCGTAACGCGGGGCACCGCCATCGACGTAGTAGCGCGCGGTCACGCCCGGCACGACGTTCACGAGCCGCGCTTCGCTAAACTCGCGGACTCCGGTAACGGTTTTGCCGGGCAGGACCCAGTTTCTCAGGGCGTTTCCCGCGCCGACTCCGACTGGCTGCACCGATCGGGATGCGCCGACGAAATCGACTTTGACGACGTGCCCGATCTTGCGACGCGTCGTCGGCTCGGCGTTGGCGAGCGGCGCGAGCCTGGCCGATTCGATGCGGTTGAAGTCCAGCGCGAGGCCTGAACGCGTGACCCACACGTTCTGTCCCGGGAACTGGAGGAGGAACTGGGCGGCGGAATCCCACTGACCCTTGTTCTCGATGAAGCGAAGCGAACCAACAGACTCGCTTGCGGGGACGGGTGCGGTAGCAATCGCAACCGTCGCGCTGAGCGTAACGAGATGAAACATCACGTGTATTTTCGGCCAGTCACGCTTTTCTGGGAAGGGGTTCTTAACAGAAATTTAACAATAAATGCGAAAAAGGGGCCCTTTTTTTGTCCATTTTCACCATCCGTGGAAGTCCCTAGGCCTTTCGGCCTAACGACTGAACATTACGGATTTACGGGTTCACGTTGGTCACGGACTTTCTGATGCGGGTCCCGTGCCAATCAACGACGTAACGCCCGGGATCGGTCGGAATCGGGGGCGGAGGCTGCCTAATGAAGCACGCTCGATACATTCAGGTTTCACTGGAACTTGCGCCTTGTACACGTCAGAGCACTTGATGCCGGGTCACCGCGCGCATCATCGAGTGGCCACGCGAGATTTGCTTGATGTTTGCCCGCCATGCTTGCCCGGCGGAAGATTGCATAGTTCTCGAGTATTCAGTCTCACCTAGTAAAGACAAATCCCCGGCGGCTTGGCATACTGGCCGCGTGAAGCATCCGACGCCGCTCGCCATCATCGCCATCGCCTCCGTGGCCGCCGTCTGCGTCTTGGCGCTTCAGGCGCAGAGTGTGCGCAAAGTTCGCAGCGATTCCCGCACGGCCGTGGTGCCGACGGGCGACACGTTACGTCCGGACGGGACCGTGATTGAGTTTGATGGCCGCACGCTCGGGCTCGCGACCGACGGGCAGCGCACCTTCGTCCGCACGACGGACGGTTTTCGGGAGCTGCTCCCGAACCGCACCGCCGTCGGCCCGCTGATCAAAGTCGCGGGCGGCGCCGGATTGACCGGATTTCTGCTGCGCGACAATCGGCTATATCTCACGACATCCGGCAGCGACGTGTTGGTTTACGACGTTTCGGCGGCACCCAAACCGCAGCTGCGCGTCTCGCTGCCCGGCAAAGATGTGAAGGGTGCGAGCTATCCGGCCGGACTCGCTCTAGATGCTTCCGGCAAGCGGCTCTACGTGGCGCTCAACCGCGACAATTCGATTGCCGAAGTCGACCTCGACGCCGGGAAGGAGCTCCGCCGAATGCGCACTTCGCCCGCGCCGTTCGGGGTGGCGCTCAGCGGGAACGATCGGCTGGTGGTGACCACGTGGGGCGTTACCCCGACCGCGACCGAGCGTCAGGCGAAATCGTCGGGAACGGCGGTGCGGGTGGCGAAGAACGGCGCGGCCACCGGCGGCGTGGTGGAGGTTCATTCGCTTGACCCGGCTCGGAACGCCGTCCTCCGCCAAACAATCGGGATGCAGGCGACCGAACTCACGCCCGACGGGGATGGGTTCCTCTTCGCGACCTCCGCGAACGACGCGATTTACCGCTATGTGCCGGCGCGGAATGAGCTCAATCTTCTCCGCAAGTTTGCGGTCGGATCGGCGCCGACGGATGTTCGGAGGTTGCGGGACGGCCGCATCGCGGTCGCACTCGGCTCGGCAAATGCGATCCGGATTCTGGCGAAGGCGCCGTCGCAAGACGTGGTGCTGCGCTCGGCCTGGTATCCGCTGGCGGTACGGGTTGCGCTGAACTCCGATGACCTGATCATTGCCAGCGCGAAGGGGTTTGGCTCGCGCGCGCAAAATCGCGGCAACCGAACAACGTACGGGGTGTACGACTTCCATTCCGTAATTTCGGTGGCCAACGTACAGCAGGCCTCGCGGGCCCCGGTGGTCGCGACCGCGCTTCCGAAGCCGCGCAAAGATCAGCCCGCGCGACCGGTGCCAGAGCGGATCGGCGAGCCGTCCCCGATCGAGCACGTGTTTTACGTCCTGAAGGAGAATCGCACCTACGATCAGGTGTTCGGCGACCTGCCTCAGGGCGACGGCGACAAGTCGCTCGCGATTTACGGCGAGCGGGTCACGCCGAATCACCACGCGTTGGCCCGCGAGTACGTGCTGCTGGACAACTACTACTGCAACGGCGTCCTTAGCGCCGACGGGCACTCTTGGAGCACGGAGGGCAACGTCACGACGTACTTCGAGCGGGCGTTTGGCGGCTGGACGCGCAGTTACCCGTTCGGCGACGACCCGATTGCCATCTCACCCACGGGTCACATCTGGGATCGCGTGCTTGACGCCGGGAAGACCTTCCGCAACTTCGGCGAATACAACTACAGCGAGCCGGCCAATCGCGAATCGCACACCACCTTGATGAAGCAGGCGCTGGCGGGCAACATCACCGCGAAGTTCCGCCCGAAGATCGAGGTTCAGCGACTCCGGGAGCACAGCAATCTGGAGTATCCGGGCTGGAACATGAACATCCCCGAGATCGTGCGGGCGGAGATCTTTTTGCGGGAATTCCGCACGTGGGAGAAGGCGCGCCGTGCGCCGAATCTGAGCTTCATCTACCTGCCCCAAGACCACACGAGCGGTACCGGGGCGGGCGTGCCGACTCCGGAGGCGCACATGGCCGATAACGACCTCGCGCTCGGCCGGATTGTCGAGGCGATCTCGAAGAGTCCGTTCTGGAAGAAGTCGGTGATCTTCGTCATTGAGGACGATCCGCAGGATGGATTTGACCACGTGGACGGCCACCGTTCGATTTGCCTCGTGATCGGCCCTCACGTGCGACGAGGGGCGGTGGTCCACCAGTTCTACAACCAGACGTCGGTGCTCCGCACGATCGGGCACGTGCTCGGGCTCGCGCCGATGAGCCACTACGATCGGATCAGCCCGCTGATGAACGACTGCTTCTCGGCTACGCCGAACTTCGCGACGTACCGGGCGCGGCCGTCGAACATCGACCTGCTGGCGGTGGTGCCGGCCAAGAAAGCGACTTCGGCCCTTAACCTGAGCAAGCCCGACATGCTGAACGAGGACATGTTCAACCGGCAGCTCTGGTCGGCCGCGCGACCGGACGTGCCGTATCCGGCGAAAATGGCCGGCGCGCACGGGCGCGGATTGGCGGGGAAGGGACTCACCCACGCCGCGATTCGCGGAGAGGCAGAAGACGAGGACTAAACGCGTTCCATCAGGAGCGTGAGCTTCGGCAAAGCCGGAGTGCCGGGCGCGGAGGGCACGTTGAATGCAGTGCCCTCCACGCGGTACAGCTTGCCGTTCGGCAAAATCCACACGGTCAGGTCCATGCGGAGCGGCGGCGTGTTCGCGTTGGCCCCGACTTGGCGCGCACGGTAATCGGCGGTGGCGCGGGTGACGCCGTTCTCGCGACCGACGATCGCGATGTCGATCGACGCGGCCGGCTCTTCCACCGAAATCTTGGACCCGACCTCGCGGTTCGCAAAGTCCGCGCGGGCGAGGGCCACCCCGATCGCCGCGAAGAGATCGGGCGACTTCTTCCCTTGCCCGTTCGCGCTGACCGTTTGCACCGCGATCGCGTTTTGGATGGGCAGGTCGATCGTGCGGCCACCAAGTTCCGCCTGGTGGGTCAGCAGGGTCTCCTCGATGTCGGCCCCGCCATCCGGATAGACGCGCAACACCCGACGGCGGGTCGTGCGGATGACCTTTCCGGCCGGCTGCTCGATGGTGAGCGTGGTGCGGATGGTTTCCACGTCGCCTTCTCGCCACACCACGGCGGGCTTCGGATCATCCACGCGAGCGGTCGCGATCGAAACGAATGGGAGCAGGATGGCCGCAAGCATCATCGGAGGGTCCTACCGCCGCGGGAATCTCTCACCCGCGTTGGTTCGTTCATCATACAAAAGTCTCGCAGCCCATGGCCGATTTAGACCCACGCAAGCGCACAATCCTCCGCACGATTATCGTGGAGTACGTCTCGACCGCCGAACCGGTCGGGAGCGAGTCGCTCGTGGCCAAATATCCGCTGGGGGTGAAGAGTGCCACCGTTCGGAACGAGATGGCCGAACTGCTGGACCTGGGTTTTCTGGCGCAGCCGCACACGAGTGCCGGCCGGATACCTTCAGACTTAGGTTATCGCTACTACGTGGACCAACTCGTCATCGCGCGTGAGCTCGACCAGAGCACCCGCGATCACTTGGTGGAGGTCACCCACGACGGGAGCGCGTTGCAGGGGATTCTGCGCGATGCGGCCCGCGTCCTGAGTCAGCTCACGCGCCTGCTGACGGTGGCGACCACGGTGAAGGAGCCGAAGTTGACGATCCGGACGGCGGTGGTGTCCGCCATGAGCCCGAATCAGGTGTTGTTCGTGGTGGCGCTGAGCAACGGGCAGATCGAGAATCGGATGCTGGAGGTGCCGGCGGACCTCACCCTCGCGGACGTCGGCGTGGCGAACGAGGTGCTGGCCACGCAACTCGTGGGCAAGTCGGTGCGCGGGCTGCGTCGGCTTCCCGTTCCGACGGGCGGCAGCAATGCGGTCGTGGACCGGCTCCTGACGGTCGCGTGGCAGCAGTTGCGGGCGATGGAGCGCACATTCCAGCGTGGCACCGTGATTACGGAGGGCGAACAGCACCTGATTACCCAGCCGGAGTTTCGGCGCGATCTCGAATCGATCCAGACTTTGTTGCAAGAGATCGGTAATACCGAGTCGATCTACGATGTCGTCAACGCCCCCGAATCCGGTCAGGTCGTGACGATTGGCAGCGAGCATCGCCGCGAAACGATGCGGGCCTTCTCGGTCGTGCGGCAATCGTTTTACGTGGGGAATGACGAGGCGGGCGTGATCGCCGTAGTCGGGCCGACCCGGATGCGGTACGACGACAGTATCCCTCTGGTCAACTTCACGGCAAACGCCCTGTCCAAGTCGCTGAGCCGATATTTTGCCGCCGGCCCGCTGGAACCGGCGCCGTAGTCCCCGCCGCTTACTTCAGCTCGAAGAGGGAGTCTTTGAGTCCGGTGTTCACGCGGAACTTTTCGTAACGCAAGATTCCGGCAACTTTGTTGTCCACGTTGCGGACAGTCACTTCGGTGGCGATCCAGCACCCGTTCTGCTTCTCCGGCTTTTCGTACGTGAACGTGGCGATTTGGCGGCCAGGCTGGTTGTACCACTCGCGTTTGGTCGTAATGCCTTTCTCGGTATCAACCCAGACCCGGTGTCGGCTCGTATCGTCGCTGTTGCGGTAGGTGAGGTCATACACCGCATCGTTGGTCGCGCGGTCCACGCGCACGAACTTGGCCTGGAACAGGTCCTTGAACATGCCGCTGGTCAGCACGCCGAAGTCGAGCGGGGTTTGCCGCCGACCCGGGGCGTCCTTCAGATTCATCCGCTGATTCAGCCGGAGGCGGGGCACACGAAACATCTGAATCGGGCCGTCGATGATGTACACCGCGCTCGTTTCCTCGACCTGCGCTTCCACCCGAAGCATGAGGGGTTCTCGGTAGAAAAACGTGATGCGGTCGAACCGGTAGATCGCGCCGAAGTCGTCGTTGATTTTCTTGAGTTCGGTCTGCACGGCGCGCACTTTTCGCGCGACAAACGTCGCATCTTTCAGCGTCCGTTGGGTGTATTCGGTGATGTCCGGCGATGCCGATTGGCCCATCGCGACCACTGCGGTAAGGTTCAAGATCATAGAGAAAGGATAGCCGCCCCGAGGACCCATCGGTAGCGAACGGACCTATGGCTTTAATGCGCGACCCGATTCAACGTTACATGCATCGCTCGGCCCGGTTCGAGCGGGGGCATCGCTTGCGCATGATGACGGCGTTCGAGACGTTCGACCTCGCGATCGTGGCGTACCGGGCGATCGCGCGAGACGTGTTGCCGCGCGCCGTCTTTCCGGCGGCGCTCTCGGCGATCGCGATCAATTTCACCATCTCGTTCGTTTTCCCGGCCCTGTGGCAGACCAATAACCCGGACCAGGTCGGGCTACAAATTCTGGAGTTCATCGGCGTCATCGCGTTGGGGCTCGTGGTTGCGTTTCCGCTGTTCGCGTTCGGTGTGGCGTGGTGCGCGGGCATGACCACCCGGATGGTCGCCGCCTGGCTGCAGGGGAAGGAGTGGGATGGCAATGCGGTCGAGCGCGAGACGTTACGCAACGCGGGACCGTCGATGCTGAACGTGGTGTTCGCCGGGCTGCACGCGTCCAGCGGACTGCTCATCTGCGTGCTGCTGCTCATCGTCAGCGGCCTGATCGCCGAGTTTCTGCCCCAAACGCGGGGTACGGCCGGCGTGCTGGCGACCGTCGCGGTTTCCGGACTTTGGCTGGGCGGCCTACTGTTTGCCTACCTCGTCGCCCGGCTGAGCCTCGCGATTCCGGCCGCGATCGTCGAGAACCTGCGTCCGAAAGACGCCCGCGCCCGCAGCGCGCAATTGATGCGGCGCGAGGGCATTTTGCCCTCGGGTTACAACTCCGCGGTCGGGCAATGGTTTTTGGCCAGCTTCGTGCTCTTGGCCCTCGCGCTCGGCTTCTCGACGATATTGCAACTGGTCGGCGGGGTGATGGGGTTGGAAGCGTTTGTTGACCGCTCGCTTTTCGGGGCGATCCTGGGGGCAACCTTGGGCGCGCTTCCGTGGCTGCTCGGTTTTTGGCTGCTGATCCCCGGTCTGGCGACCGGACTCACGGTGCTTTACTTTGAACGTCGGGTACGGATGGAGGGGTACGACATTGAGCAATTGGCGAATGATCTTCACGATCGCCGTCGTCGTTTTGACGTGCGCGCTTAGCCTTGGCCAGGCCCCTTCTCAAGGGGCCAAGGGAAAGCCGGTTGCCGGCAATCCCGTTTCGACCAAAGTGCTCAAGGCCGGCAAAGACGCGACTTTTTCCACCGACCTGCGGGCCAACCTGAAATTGGCGGAGCAAATCACGGCGGACCGTGCCGCGCCCCGCGCGACCTCGGGCACGCGCAGCATGTACGTAGAGCGGGGCAAGCGCGAGTCGTCGAACTGGCTCCAGAAGGCCTTCGATACGCTCCGGAAGATCGAGGCGAAGGAGCCGAATCTTCCGAAGATGGAGGGTGGCCCCAATCCGCTGATCACGCAGATTGCCAATGTCGCGATGTGGACGGTGCTCGGCGGCTTGCTCGCCTACTTTGGGTACGTCGCGATCCGCGAAATCCGCATCCGAAAGTCGGGCGGGCGACGGGCCAAGTCGGTCCTGGCGGAAGAGGAAGAGGCGTTGACGCTGGACGAGTGGTTGGCGATGGCCGACGAGCTCGCCACCGCGGGCAAGTTCCGCGAGGCCGTCCGATGCCTATACCTCGCTTGTCTCATGAACTATGATGCGGCGGACGTGGCCCGCTTCGTTCGGTCGGAAACGAACTGGGAGCATCTCGCCCGGATCGAGATGAGCCCGCGGTACACGCGTGACGTCGACTTTCGCGCGGCGACCAAGGCGTTCGATCTCATCTGGTACGGGTTTCGGGTGGACGGCATGACGGACGTGGACCGGTTCCGCACCTGGTACTCGTCGGTCCGCGACGCCAATGAACGGTTACGGGTGAAGGCATGAAGCTGCCCGGAGCATTGCCGTGGATTCGGGCCGCCATATTCCTGGCGATTTCGGTGCTCGTGCTGGCCGGGACGGGCTTTCTGATCGGCCGACGCGAAACGGTGTCGTTTCCCAGCGCGCTCAGCGACGAACCCTCCGGGGTATCGGCCCTGCGGGCGTACATTCAAGACCTTGGCTACCGAACCGAGGTGGCGCGGCGATCGTCGCTTGTCGTGCCGATGCGATCGACGGTCATCGCGTTTTATCCCGGGCAGGTGCGGAGCGTGTTTCGGCAAGACCGCGAACTGGATTACCGAAACCAGCGGCGCAAGATCTTGGCCCATGCCCGCGCGGGCAACACGGTCATCCTCGTCGGAATGCCGTTCGCGTTTTCGGAGCGCAGCGCCGAGGCGTACCGTCGGCCCCCGGCGAAGGCGGTCGGGGCACGCGGCCAAGCGAGCAAAGTCATCAACCCGATCCTCCCCCTCGAGGAAGATGAGGATGATGGGGACGAAACGGTTTCGGACGAGGTGTTTTTCGTCAAAGATTCGGCGCGTGTCTTTACGGCCGGTACGGGCACCGACGAATCGCCATTTCTCGTCAACGTCGCCACGTACGGTCGCGGGCGCATCTTGGCCGTGAATAACGGCATGCTCTGGACAAACCGGTTTTTGGCCGATCACGACCACGTGGCCATCTTGTCCGGGATTCTGCGGGTGCTCGCCCCGAAATCCGATCCGGTCGTGTTCTTGGAAGGCACGTTCAATCCCCACGATCCCGGCTTGCTGGAGGTCTTGGGACCGTGGGCGAAGAGCGCGCTCAACCAGACCTTGTTCGTACTGATCGTCGTTGGCGTGGGGCTTGGTCGATTTCTCGGTCGGCCGGAAACGGAGCGCCGGGCGCAACGGGGACAGCGCGAGCTGCTGGATGGCCTCGGCGATTTTCTCCACCGTGTGACCGACCACGCCAACGTGACGGAGGTCCTGGTGCGTCAGGCCGAGCAACAACTCCGCGCGGCGAAGCGACTTGGGCGAGACGAACGCCTGGCGGATCGGCTCCTCGAGATGCCGCCCGACCTGCAAAGCAGCTACGCCAGCTTGATTCGCGAATCGGAGGCAGAACCGGATCGCGGATTCCAGGGCCTTCGTCACGCCCACGCGGAAGACCCGTTCTTCCTCGCCGCGCAACGGTTTGATCGGGCGGTGCAACGCGCCGTTCAACGCACTTAGGGCCGGCCCACCGCTCCGAACCCGCCATACTAAAGCGGTGAACGTGACGCTTCGACGACTCCTTCTCGGCGGTACGGTCTGCGGACTGATTGCCCTTGGCACCGCGGGCATCGCGCTCGGCCAAAAGCCAGCCGGTGCGGGCCAAAAGAGTGCGGGCAAGGCCAAGCCGGAACCGCCGGTCAAGCAGCCGGCGGCGTTGGTCCCGCTCGAACGCGCCTACCTCAAGGCGAAATCGAGCTTCGCGAAAAAACCGAAGGACAAGGCGGCCCGCGAGGAGTTCATCAAGCGTGCGACCGTGTTCGGCCACGAATCGATGGTTTCGCCAGACCTGAAGGCAAACGTGAAGTACCGCCAAGCGTTGCGGCTGTACCGTGAAGTGCTGAAGCTGGAGCCGCAGCACCCGGTGGCGCGTCCGGAGCACGACCTGATTGTGAAGATTTACGAGCAAATGGGTCGCCCCGTGCCGAAATAAGCCCGGCTGATCCGTCCGTAACCCACGAAACATGTCTGAGAATGCGGCGATGCGGGCCTACCCGCAACCGGTCGGTGAAGAGCGCGAGCGTATCGAGAGCCGTTACACGCGCAACATCGCGTTTTTGGCGGCGTTTCTCAGCATCGTGCCGGCGTTGGTGGCGATCATCACGGCTCCGGCGGGCGCGACTTATCTCGGATTTCAGTACGCCGCCGACGACCAGATGGTGTACGCCGCGTGGATGCGACAGGCCATGGATGGTCGCTTCCTGTTCGACAATCGGTTTACCACCGACGCCCAGCCGGGGCTGACGCTCAACCTTTACTTCCTGCTGCTCGGATGGATCGCGAAGCTGATTTCCATTCCGGCGGCGCTCATCTGCGTTCGATTCGGGCTGACGTTGGTGTTCGTGCATCAGCTTTACGAGCTGATGAAGCGGTTCGACTGGACGGTGTACGCCCGCAAGCTCGCGCTGGCGATCGCGGTGTTTGGCGGCGGCGCGGGATTCTTGGTGTGGCACGACTTCGGCGTCGCCATCGTCAAGGACACGCCGGGATTTCTCACGGGAATGATGCTCGGACGATTGCCGGTGGATACTTGGCAACCCGAGGCATTCGTCTTCCCGTCCATGCTGACGAACGGGCTCTTCATGGCCGCGCTGTGCCTCATGCTGTTCGTGTTCAACTGCTTTTTAGAAGCAGAGAAGAACGGCAAAGCGGTGTTGCCCGGCGCAATCGCGTACGGCGTGCTCATGAACATTCACAGCTACGACGTGCTGCTGATGTTCTTAGTGATGGGCGGATTTCTCATCATGGAGTGGGCACGCGACCGGGCCACGAAAGAGTGGATCGTGCGCGCGTTCCTCATCGGGCTCGGGGCGGTGCCCCCAGCAGCGTGGTTCGTGTACGTCCTGTTTCAAGACCCGGTGTTTCAGGCGCGAGCCCTGACGCCCACGTACTCGCCAAATCTGCGCCAGGTGCTGGCCGGACTCATCGTCATGATGCTGCTGGCGATCCCGGCATTCTTTCAGAGTCGCGAAGGCAAGAAGCGTCCTTACTTCGCCACCGGCATTTACTTCGCGTTGATCGCAGGATTGGCGGGATTTTCGCAATGGTACACGCAGGGCGATTACTTCATGAGCCTGCCGTTGTGGATCGTGACGTACGCCACCGTGGTGTTCTTGCTGTACAGCGTGGCCCACACGAATCCGGCCCGCAACCTCATCGTCGCGTGGTGCTTTATCAGCCTCATCGCGATCTACTTCCCCGCCCTATTTCAGCGGAAGTTGGCGATGGGCATGAGCATTCCGTGGGCCATCATGGCGGCGGGCGGCGTGTCGCTCTTGCTGTCCCGGCAAGAACGGGCGGCCCGAAACCTGGCGATGGTTCTGTTCATCATCGTGCTGGCCGCATCGCCGATGCGCTGGCTGTTCCGCGAGATCGACCTGGCCCGGCTGAACGTTTCCAACACGATCCGTCATCCGGTCTACCTGTCTCCGGATATGAAGCGCATTCTGGACGCGCTGAATCAGGAATCGGGCCGCAAAGTTGTGCTTGCCGCGCCGGGGTTGCCCGCCCAGATCACCGATGAACAGGGGCAACCGATCCCCGACACGTTCGTCAGCCCGATTCTCCCGGACCTCAACCCGATCGCCTCGGGAATGACCGGTGCCTACACTTACGCGGGTCACTGGAGCGAGACTCCGAACTACAACCGGCGCGTGGGCGAACTCCAGCGCCTGTTCTTTCGGGTGGAGCCACGCGACAAGAAAGAAGAGTTTTTGCGCCGGGTGGGAGCAACTCACCTGATCGTGCCGGTTCCGGCCGCGTTCAGCACCGTGCCGGTTCTGGACCTGTCCGATCTGGGGAACACGGTGGTGGATGGCAACCAATTTCGGCTGGTCAAGCTGTAGGCCCAGTGCCGACCGGCGAGCTTAGAGACCGGTGCCGTCGGGCGGTGCGACCGGGGCGGGTTTCGGCGCGGCGCGGCGGCTACCGACGGCGATGATGCGCGGCGAACCGTAGTACGACGACACCCCGAGCGGTTCGCGCTTCACCACTTGTCCGTTGACGTAGACGGTTCGAAAAGTGGAGGTCGCGCGAGCGGCGGAACCGCCCTCGATGACGCGGGTCACTCCGGCGGGGATGCTGGGATCGACCACGCGCCGAACGCCGCGATCGCGGTACCGCACACCGGTCCCGGTGATCTTCACCATTTGGCCGGGGACCTTGGTTCCGAGGATTCGGAACGTCAGGCGGCCGGGGGTGTATTCGCTGTCGATCGCGATGGGCTGGCCGAGATTATTTTCGAGGACGAGGTCGATGGAGCCCCAATTCACGGTGGCGTCTCGCCCGACCGGCACGTACGGCACCGGAAGCGAGTGGCACTGGCGCTGAACGATCTTCATGTTGGCGAATAGAGCGGCGTTGTACAACGTGGTGCTGACTTGGCAGATGCCGCCGCCGATGCCGGTATCATGCCGACCGTTTACGTAAACGCCGGCTTCTTTGAACCCGCGCGCCCGCGTCCGCTGCCCCACCGTGTCGTTGTAGCTGATGCGCTGACCCGGGAGCAAAATCTTGCCGTCAAAGTACTGCGCCGCCAAGCGGATGTTGCTGCTGCGGGGTCGATTGCCGGCGCTAAACGTTGTCGAGAACGAGCTGACGACCTCCCGAATCTTGCCGAGTTCCTCGTCCGGAATCCGCTTTTTGCCTTCCGTGAGCGGCAGCGGAAGCGACCAATCCTTCGGGTTTGACAGGATGTTCGACAAGTTTTGTTGGAACGCCTCCTCGGACAGGGCGACCGGCGTCTTTTCCGGCGTCAGTTTGATCTGACCGGCGACGAATTCGACCTTGGCTTCCGAGAGGTTCTCGTTCACTTTGTCGATGGCGGCGATGAGTTCGGGCGCGACCCGGCCGATCACCGCGAACTTCGGCGCGACGTCGAGGCGTTCCGGTTCGGGCTGGCCGATTTGACTCACGAAACCGACGGTCGGGTTGCCCTTTGGCAAGGCGGCCACGGTGGCGGCGTCGTCAAACTTGATCCCGAGCTTGCCGGGCGTCAGCGCAGGCAAATCCTTCACGACCGGGGAATTGAGGGTCACCGTGCGCAACCGCTCGACCTCCCACCACTGCCGCAGTTTCCGCGCGGCGGCGTCCGGAGTCATGCCTCCGAGTTGGACGCCGTTGACGTACACGTTGGCCCGAATGACCTCGGGTTGTTGCATTGCGGCAATCGGAACGCCCACGGCCGCAAGGCCCGCGGCAACTCCGGCGATCAGGGGGAAAGGTTTCATGGCAATCAGCAGCAATGTTTTTCGTGAATCAGGCGTGCAAGTACCGGGTTAGGGGGCTTGAATGCTATTCATTATGCAGAAGGATTGTTAAGAGACGGCTTTCGGGCGGCACAAGTTTCGAATCCTGCGCCGGGTTCCACGTGTAAACTCGCACCATGCCGAAGCTCGTCTGGTTCAATGGCACCGTCTCGCCGCTCGAAACGGCCTCCGTCCCGGCGATGGATCACGCGCACTTGTACGGCGACGGGATCTTCGAAGGCATTCGAATCTACGATCGAAAAGTCTTCAAGCTTGACCAGCACTTGGACCGGCTGTTCCACGGGGCAAACTTCCTCGGGTTCGACGTGCCGCACACCAAGGCCGAGCTCCGCGCGATCGTGCTGGACGTTTGCGCTCAGGCAAACTTGGACGCGGGGTACATCCGGCTCAACGTCACCCGCGGCTCTGGCCTTGGGCTTAACCCGAAGGCGGTCGAAACGCGCGCCAACGTGATGGTCGCGATCTCGAGCCTTGCCCTGTATCCGGCGGAGGCGTACGACACGGGTCTCGATGTCATCACCAGCAGCATCCGCGTCATCACGTCCGACGCGCTCGACCCGCGTCTGAAGTGCATCGGCCGGTACGCCAGCAACATCATGGCGAAGGGCGAAGCGAACCGGGCCGGGGCCGGCGAAGCGCTGATGCTGAACGCCCAGGGTCACGTGGCGGAATGCACCGGCGACAACATCTTCATCTTCAGCAACGGCGTGCTGAAAACCCCGCACAGCTCGTGCGGCATTTTGCGGGGCATCACCCGCGATACGGTGCTGCAATTGGCGCGCGAGGCCGGAATTCCGACCGAGGAGACGATCCTATCGCTGTTCGACATCGTGGAAGCGGACGAAGCCTTCTTGACCGGGACGGCGGCGGAAGTGATTCCGATGGTGCGGCTGGATCACCGCCCGATTGGCGATGGCAAGCCGGGGCCGCGCACCGTGGACATGATCGCCCGGTTCCGCGCGCACACGGCCACCGGCGTTCCGTTCGGCACGCTGGTGGCGGCGTAAGAGTTTTTTTGCATGGCGGCTCCCGAAAATCGCTGCGTCGAATGTGGCCGCCCGACCGTCTTAACTCGCGAGGTCAATGCGCATCCGGTGTGGATGTGCGGCAACTGTATCGATGCGACATTTTCCGTGGACCGGTTCGGCGAGTTTCTGCATGCCTTCTTGGTGCCCGGCTCCCGGAAAGGCCAGTGCCCGTATTGCGGCACCACCGACGCGCAGGCGAAAAAGTCAGGCCTCGTCGGATGCCCCGTTTGCTACCTTGCGTTGTCGGACGACGCGGTGGCGAACCCTTACGACGCACTGGATTCCGACGCTTAGCTTCATCGTGACCGTCGTCGGTTGCGGCGGAAGCGGCGGCGGAGGTGGTACCGATCAGTCGCCGCAAGTGCGTAGCATCAACGCCGTGCTCGGCGTCTCGAACCTCGAGACCCGCATCAACGATACATTGGTTAGCAGCGGCGTGCCGTACGCCGCGCCGTCGAACGCCTTCGTGAGTACGCCAGCGGCGGACGCGGACTTCCGGATTCGGCGCGCCGGCGATCCGGACGATCTCGACGTCCTCGCGTTCGTCACCGGTCAAACCCTGAGCTACCTCGTGGTCGGTATCGGAAAGCTTGACTTCGGCACCGACGTCAGCAAACGTCCGCTGCTGAACGTGATCAACGTTGACCGCTCCACTCCGAACGGTACGAAAGCGCGGATCATCGTGATCAACGGATTCTTGGGCGCGCCGGGTTTCGATGCGCCGACCGTCGATTTTCAGGATGGTGAACTGCCCCAGTTTCCGATCCGCAACCTGGATTTTCGCGAGGCAAACACGCGAATTATCGATGCGGGGAGCTACACGTTCGAGGTCCGACGATCGGAATCGCCCGAGATGATCACGTCGCAGGCGCTGACCTTTGTGAGCGGTCGGGTGTACGCGGTCCTGATTTCCGGCGAGCAAGGCAACGCGGCGGCCCCTCCCACGATCACGTCGATTGAGCTGCCTGTACGCAACTGAAGCGACGCTTCGGTTGACCGATGGATTGGGGTGCGACGGTCGGGCGACCGTGTTAAACTACGTACCCGCGCACCGATCCCACCGATGCGCTCGTCCTTTCCATGCCGAACGATGAATCGCGTGAATCCCTGGCCGAAAAGAAGCTCCTTCGGGCGCTTGCCGACGGTAATCCCGAGGCAGTCGGCCAAATATACGAGATATATGGGGAGCGGATTTTCCGCTTCACGTTCCGCCTGTTGGGAAATCGTTCGGATGCGGAAGACGCAACCGCCGAGACGTTTCTACGGGTGTTGCGACGTTCGGCCGAGTTGCGTGCCGATGGAGCCTTCAAAACATGGCTCTTTCGAATCGCGCGCAATCTCTGCATCGACAAAATTCGGCAGCACAAGCTTATTGAGTTGCCGCCCGATACCCCGGTTAACGGCTCGGAAGAGCGGTCCGCCCTGCGCGTCACCGTGCGACAAGCCCTTAGCCAGCTCCCGCAAGACTACCAAGACCCGCTTATCCTATGCGATCTCGAGGACTTCAGTGCGCAGGAAGCCGCTGACATCCTCGACATTTCGGTACCCGCACTCAAGAGTCGGCTCTACCGGGGGCGGCGTAGCCTTCGCGACAAGCTCGGAAGCCTAATGGAGAGGACATCGTGAATCACGAACTGCACCGAAAACTCGTAGATTTGTACGGTGGGCGAGAACTGCCCCCGGACGTAGACGCCATCTTGGAGGCGGCCGCCGCAACGGACGCCGAACTCGCCCACGACATGCGCACGCTGCGCGAGACGGTGGACACGCTGCGGGCCGACAGCGGCGCGGCGTTCACCGAGGAAAGCTACCAGCGCATCCTGCAGCGCATCTACATCCGCGGCGGCAACATTCAGCCCCGCGCCGCCACTCCGGCCGCGCTCCAGTACCAACTTCCGATGCTCGGCTAGGTCATCATTCGGGTAGCCCGCGCTACCCGAAACTTTGTGTAAACCCATGAAATTCTCCTGTCCGCGAAAAGAGTTCTTCGAAGCCGTCAATGCCGCTGCGCAGGCCGTGAGCAACCGTAGCCCCATCGCGACGTTGCAGTCGATCAAGATCGTGGCCGACTCGACCGGGCTTACCGTGACCGGCTGCGACGGGGAAATGTGGATCGTGCGCCGCGCCAACGCCGTGGTGGAGGTGCCGGGGGCCATCTGCCTTCCCGCCCGCACCTTCACCCAAGTCTTGGCGCAGATGGGCGACGCCGATGTCAGCATCACCGCCGAAAATCACGGCATCGCCGAGATGGTTCAGGGCGACGCCGAGCACCGGTTCCCCACGATCAATGCCGAAGACTTTCCGGACGTGCCCGTGTTTATGGGCGAACGCGAAATCAACCTGTCACTCGGCGAGTTTCGGCGGGCCGTCGCCAGCGTGGCCTACGCTTGCAGCGACGACAAGCATCGCCAAGCGCTCACCGGCGTCCACTTTCGGTACTCCGACGACGTGCTCACCCTGGTGTCCACCGACACCCACCGATTGGCGGTGCGACGCGTGCATCGGCCCGGTCTGGGCGAGCCGCTTTCGGTGACCGTGCCGGAGAAGGCACTCAAGGCGATTCGAAACCTGCCGCATCCCGACGACAGCGACATCACGCTCTCGCTGGATACCCAGCGGCTCGCGGTGGATACATCGAACGCGACAGTGGTCACGCAACTGCTGGCCGCCCCGTTTCCGGCGTGGGAGAAGGTTGTCCCCAGCACGACCACCCGCGCGTGGACCTTGGAAGCCGACACCCTGTTCGATACGGCCAAGCGGTGCATCATCGTCTCCGGCGACAACCGCCAGATTCGGCTGAAAGGGAGCGACAACCAGCTTGTCGTTTCCGCCCGTAGCGCCGATCGCGGCGAATCGAAGGAGGTCCTGCCGATCATTGCGCAGAACGGCGACATTGAGCTCGCGTTCAATGGCAAGTTCTTGCTTGACTTCCTCAACTCGGTCAGCGATCCGGGCGTGCGGATCGAAATGACGGAGAGCATCAAGCCGGTCATCTTTCGACCGGTGGAAGACGAGGATTACTTCTGCGTCATCATGCCGATGTCGCTGAACTGATCGCTCGCGACACGGGTTTCGCGCTCCGAGGTTCCGCCTCGGAGCGCATCTTTCTTGGCCCTAGTGCCGATGGTCGCAGTGGACCGATCCGCACGCGTGTTGCATCCGCTGATTGACGACGTGGAAGGCGATGAGCGTGAGCCCCGCAATAATGTTGCCGCCGTGGTGGAGCCATTCCGGCCCCCAGTGATTCGCCTCCACGACTTGGCCGAGCACGAGCACGAGCATCCCGATTGCAAAAATCATCGCCGGGACCAAACTGTGGTGCCGCTGGTGACCGTGGATCAGGGCGGCTAATCCTACCAAACAAGCCACCGCCACGAACCCCATTTCGGCCGCCGGAGTCGCGACGAACCCGAGGCCGGCGACGCTGAGCAATCCGACCGCAAACCCGGTGAGCAGGCAATGCACCGCGCACAGCGAACTCGCCATCGCGCCGACGTGGTCCCAGGTGAGCCGCTTCATCTTCTTCATGATACCCCCAGTGGGTAAAAACTCCAGGTCGCCGAGCCAAGTTTCGGCCCAGTTGGTATGGTACGTCGCATGGGACGCGCCTCGGCAGGGCTTCGGTGGCTGGGACCGATCGGCGCGGCGGTCGTGGCCGGACTGCTGCTGCGGGATTTCGGTCCGGAAAAGGCCGCGATCGGCGCGCTCTTTGCGTTCACCGTCGGCTTGTGGATGAGCGAGGTGCTCCCGGTTGCCATCGCTTCCCTTCTGTCCACGTGTCTGTTGATTCTGACCGGTCGCGCGGGCGAGGAGGCGGCGTTTGCCGCGTACGGCGATCCGATCGTGCCGTTGTTCATCGGCAGCTTTATCCTGGCCAAGGCGATGGAGCAGACCGGACTGAGCGACCGATTCGCCTACCGGATTCTGCAATTGCGATGGACGTCCTCCAGTCCGCAGGCGTTGCTGTTGGCGCTCGGACTGGTGCCGTGCGTGCTGAGCCTTCTGGTGAGCAACACCGCGACCACCGCGATGATGTTGCCGATCGGCCTGTCGGTGCTGTCGGCGATCGGCCAGCGCACCCAGCAAAGCCCCTTCGCTTACGGAACCATGCTCATGCTGACCTGGGGCTCGAGCGTGGCCGTCGGACTACCAGTCGGAACTCCGCCCAATCTTATCGGGCTCGGGATGATCGAGAAGGCGACCAGCACCCGGATCGGATTCGGTCAGTGGATGGCGTTTGCGATGCCGATCACCGCGCTATCGCTTTTGGTGTGCTGGGGACTGCTCTTGCTACTGTACGGCAAGGCCAATCGGCAGATCACTCCGGCCGGATTGGCCGAAGCGCGCGAACTCGCCCGCGCCGGCCTGCAGCGTGCCGGAGCGTGGACGCCGAGCGAACGGGTGGTGATCGCCGCGTTCGGGGTGGCACTGGTGGGATGGGCCCTTCCCGACCTCGCCGAAATGGTCCTCTCGAAGGAGCACGCGTGGACGACGTTGCTGAAGACGCGATTGCCGGCTTCGGTTCCGGCGGTTTTGGCCAGCGTGGTGCTGTTTGCCGTGCCTTGCCGTGACCGCGAATCTGGCCGGGCAATCGACTGGCGCGAAGCGAGCCAGATCGACTGGGGCACCATCTTGCTGTTCGCCGCCGGAATCGCGCTGGGCAAGGCGCTGTTTGCGAGTGGACTGGCGAAGGACCTCGGCACCCTCGCCGCCGAGGCTTCGGGTGCCCGCGACGTCTGGGCGATCACCGCGCTGTGCATTGCTGCCAGCATCGTGCTGAGCGAATTGGCCAGCAATACGGCGGCGGCCACCACGCTGGTGCCGGTCGCCATCGGCCTTTCCGAAGCGGCGAATGTCTCCCCGATCCCAGCCGCACTGGGCGTCGCCCTCGGTGCGTCGTTCGGGTTTATGTTGCCCGTGAGCACGGCCCCGAATGCGATCGTTTACAGTTCGGGGCTGGTACCGGCGCGGCAGATGCTGCGGGCCGGCATTCTGTTGGACATCGTGTCGTTCTTCGTGATTTTCGGCACGCTCCGACTGGTCCTGCCGATGATCGGCCTGGCCTAATGGTTCTCGCCCGGGTTCGGGCTTGGGTGGGGGTCAAGCTTGGGTGGGGGTCAGCGCCAGCGTCGGGAAACCGTCGTGCGTGATTCCATCGAGAAGCCTGCCGGTTCGATGCTTCTGAACTCCGCCCCACTGCTTGAAAAAGAACGGAACGGACGACTGCTCACATCGGCTCCGGATTGCTTGAACCCATTCGACATCCATCTGCCGAGAGCCAGGACCCGATTCACCGCCGACGATGACCCAATGTATCCCTTGCAAGTCGAGACTATCGAGAGGTCCAATCAACGGCTCACACGACAAAAAACGGACATGAGCCGGCACAGCTCGAAGTGCATCGACCCGGTGAAGCACGGCGCTGTTTTCCACAGATACGCCCATCCAAATATTTGGAGACCATTCGAGTTCCGCCGCAACCTCGCGCAGTCGATCACCGCGTTTCGTCAACACCTGGAAAACATGCTGGGGACAATCGCGCATTGTGCGAAACACCGCATGAATGAATTCAGCTGGGACCTCAGGATGAAAGAGATCCGACATTGAGTTCACGAACACGCGTCGGGGCCTTTTCCAACGCCGAGGGAGATCCACCAGATCGTGGTGTAACGTCACACGAAAGCCATTCGCATATCGTGCGGCGCCCATCTTCACGAGCCGTTTTGAAAGGCGCTCTGCATAGCAGTTCTTGCAACCCTGGCTCACCTTCGTGCATCCCGTCACGGGATTCCAAGTGAATTCCGTCCACTCGATCGAACTGCTACCTGCCATCTCGCTCCAGTTTCTGACTAATATCGCCGGCGATCCGAAGTGAAGCGTCAATCACCGACGCACTCGGATTCGAGGTTGCAAAAAACATCAGATAGAGGGGAATCCCAGTGCTGTTTTTGAGCACGTGATGCCGATCGAGGACTCCCTTACCGAATGCCTTTCGTAACCGACCTTGAAAGTAGTTTGCAATGCCAAGCATCGTAACCGTCCGTCGCTTTCCTACATCGGCCGTAAACAGGCTGGGCTGCTCCTCGTCCACGTAAAGTTCTTCAGACCACTCATGGCTCCCGAAGAACAACGTGAGTCGATCTTGCCACGCCTGCGGCGGCAAACCGTCGTTCGTCAGGACGCGGTTCACGGCTTGGCCAAGCGGAAACAACAACCAAAGGTCGATTTTCTGCGTCGCCGCGATCGCTTCGATCGTTGTCCAATTCACCTGCATGCCGTATGGGTCCAAGAACACGACCGCCCGATCATTTCGCGACATGTCTCGGCACCACTTTGGCAGCGCGACGTTCACATCTTCTTGAAGAATCCTAACTCGGCCAGCGAGATGAGGAAAATCCCGTTTAACGAGCGACTGCAGTTTCTCGGTGTAGTTTGGATTTCGCTCAATGAACACGTAGCCGGCAAACGAAGGTTCGGTGGACATCGCGCGGTGCACGCTCCCACGATACGCACCGTTTTCGGACCCGAAGTCTTGCCACAGCACTTGATCTGCGGAGTCGACCTCTTTTCCTTGGCTACGCCGCTCCCCCGAACCCGCGAAGCCATCCACGTAAAATGGGCGCAAGTACTGAGCGCGCTCGTTGCGAGAAAAGATAGCCATGTAAGCGTTGAGATAGCGCTCAACCATCTCCAACTTCGTTTCTGTCCAGTTGCCACCGAACGATTGCTCAGCCACGCCTCAATTATAGCGCACTTACGTCTACTTATTCGAACGAGTCCGAATTTTCTACGCCGGTTTCCAGCCCCATTCTTGGTACGTTTCGGTGAACGTGCCGTCGGTGTAAAGGTCGATGAGGCGGTATCCCGGGTTGAACCCGGCATTGGCGCCGCCCCACCACGCGCCGCACACCGCGCCGCCGCACAGGTACGAAACGCCCGCGTAGTCGAGACGGTCCACCTGGTGCGTGTGCCCGCTCAGCGCGATCTTGACGTGCGGGTGCGATCGGAACAGTTCGCGCAGGGCGTCGGTGTTCTTCGTCATCATGTTGCCGCCGACCTGCCACTGCCCGGTCTGGCGATTGTAGGCCGTCGCCACCGGAGTGATGCTGAGAATCGGGATGTGGCTCAGCACGAGCGTCGGGCGCTTGGTGGCGGCGAGGTCCGACTTCAGCCACTCCAACTGCTCGGGGTCCACCACGCCGTTGTAGCCGTCCGGAGTCAGCAAGATATTGTCGAGCACCACGAAATGCCAGCCCTTCATATCGAAGCTGTAGTACGTGCGCGGCAGTTCGAAAAGGTCGGTAAACCACTTCTTGCCCCATTGCCGCTCGGAGCCGTCGGTTTGGCTGTCTTTCTTGTTCCAGCCCCACACATCGTGGTTGCCCAGGCAAGGTCGCACGGGAGCGTTTGCGTGCTCCTTCGTGACCTTCATAAACAGGTCCCATTGCGTGCGACTTCGCGCCTCGGTCTGGGCAAACGCGTCCATGATGAGATCACCGCCGCCGAGGATCAGATCGGGCTTCTGCTTGGTCGCGTGTTGCAACGCTTTGATGCTGCCCGGCACGGCGTTGGCTTCCGGCTGAATGTGGAAGTCCGTCATGTGGGCGACGCGGAGCGCGCGGCGGCGCGGGGCCAAGCCTTCCGCAAGCCCGGCGAGGCCGAAGGTCGTGGCGAGGGCACTACCGGCGAGAAGGAGGTCGCGTCGTGAGAGGGCCGACATACCTAGATTGTGCCGGAATTGGCGTGGCAAATCGCCCGAGTGTTAAGGCTTGGTTAAGGGGATTGGCGCGCTCGAGAGGACTCGAACCTCCGACCCTCAACTCCGCAAGCTGATGCTCTATCCACTGAGCTACGAGCGCACGCTTCTTTTCAATATACCGCAACATCCCCGAACGGCAACAGCCGAATCGAGCCCACTGAGGTTCCGATGGCGAGCGTCCGACCGTCCGGGTACCACGCAACGCTCACGGGTCGGGCGTCGCCAAGTTCGAGTTCGGCATGCGACGCGCCGTGGAGATCGACGACCCGCACCACATTGCCATCGCCCACCGCCACCACCTGCCCGCTCGGATGGAGGGCCAACAGCGGCAAGCCGGTCCCGATGTTGAAGCGCGAGACGGGCGTGAGGGCGGAACCGTCCGCCGATGCTTCCCACACGTCTACGGTATGAAGCGACCGCGTCGCGACCCGGTGC
>JANRKI010000003.1:0-32454 GCA_033763535.1 Fimbriimonadaceae bacterium
AGTGGATAGGGACCGAACTGGCTCACGCCGTTCTGAACCCAGCTCGCGTGCCGCTTTAATCCGTGAACTCCGGAACCCTTGGGACCGTGTACAGCCCCAGGATGCGACGAGCCGACATCGAGGTGCCAAACCATGCCGTCGCTGTGAGCGCTCGGGCAAGATCAGCCTGTTATCCCCGGGGTAGCTTATATCCGATGAACCCTGGCGTGCCCACGCACATCCAGAGGGTCACTTAGCTCGACTTTCGTCCCTGCTCGACTTGTAGGTCTCACAGTCAAGCGCACTCTATACCTATACGCTCAACGGCTGATTTCCAACCAGCCTGAGTGCACCTTTAGGCGCCTCCGTTACTTTTTAGGAGGCGACCGCCCCAGTCAAACTACCCGCCAGTCACTGTCTCCTTCGCCGATCAGACGTCGGGTTAGTGAACCAGATGCAGAAGGGTGGTGTTCCATTGGCGCCGAAGCTCCCACCTACGCTCTACATCTACATCCAATTCACAATGACAGGGTGTAGTAAAGCTCCACGGGGTCTTTCCGTCCTACTACGCATAGCCCGCATCTTCACGGGCACTACAGTTTCACCGAGCTTCTCGTTGAGACAGTTCCCAAGTCGTTACGCCTTTCATGCGGGTCGGTATTTAGCCGACAAGGAATTTCGCTACCTTAGGACCGTTAGAGTTACGGCCGCCATTCACCAGGGCTTCAGTTCAATGCTTCGGTTTCCCTAACATCTCCCATTAACCTACTGGCATTGGGCAGGCGTCAGCCCCTATACATCGACTTTCGTCTTAGCAGAGACCTGTGTTTTTGGTAAACAGTCGCCTGGGATGCTTCGCTGCGGCCCCTTGCGGGGCGCCCCTTATCCCGAAGTTACGGGGCTCATTTGCCTAGTTCCTTAACGAGAGTTCTCTCGAACGCCTTAGTCTCCTCGACTCACCTACCTGTGTCGGTTTGCAGTACGGTCAGACACATGATTAACGCTACGGGACTTTTCTCGGCCCCAGTCAAACCCAGTTCGCTTCGCCCGAAGGCTCCACTTCCCCGGCCCCGCCCCTCTGAAAAGAACTCTTAACAAGTTCTAGGGTTTCGGCCTAGCCCGCAACTACCAACAGTGCGGGATGGGTCTTTCTGAAACGTCCTCCCTTGGCTCATGTGCCTGGGTCGGGAATATCTACCCGATGTCCATCGGCTACGCCTTCTGGCCTCGCCTTAGGTCCGCCTAACCTCCGTCTGACGAACATAGCCGGAGAAACCTTAGGTTTTCGGCGTTGGGGATTCTCACCCCAATAATCGCTACTCATTCCTGCATTCTCACTCGTGTCCGCTCCACCTGTGCTTCCGCTCAAGCTTCAACGCTGAACACGACGCTCCCCTACCGCTCTTACGAGCCCGAAGCTTCGGGAGATGGCTTTAGCCCCCTTACATTATCCGCGCAGAACCACATTCGGCCAGTAAGCTATTACGCACTTTTTAAAGGATGGCTGCTTCCAAGCCAACCTCCTGGCTGTTTATGCGATCCCACATCGTTTCACACTTAGCCATCGTTTAGGGCCCTTAGCTGTCGATCTGGATTGTTTTCCTTTTGACCACGGATCTTATCACTCGTAGTCTTACTGCCCTGCTTATTCATCGGTATTCGGAGTTTGGTTGGGTTCGGTAAGCGGGTAAGCCCCCTAGCCCATTCAGTGCTCTACCCCCGATGAACAACACAGAACGCTCCACCCAAATGGATTTCGGGGAGAACCAGCTATCTCTGCGCTCGATTGGCATTTCACCGGACTAACCACAGTTCATCCCGAGACTTTTCAACGTCAATGAGTTCGAGCCTCCATGGTGTGTTACCACCACTTCACTCTGACCATGGCTAGATCGCGCAGTTTCGGGTCTGCTGGTGATGACTTGACGCCCTATTCGGACTCGGTTTCCCTCCGCCTCCGCGTCTCAAACGCTTAAGCTTGCCAACACCAACAACTCGCAGGATCATTCTGCAAAAGGTACGCCATCACACTTAAATGTGCTCTGACTGTTTGTGGGTCGTGCGATTTCAGGTTCTATTTCACTCCCCTCGCCGGGGTTCTTTTCACCTTTCCCTCACGGTACTGGTTGCACTATCGGTGACAAGATGTATTTAGCCTTACCGAGTGGTCTCGGCAGATTCACGCAGGGTTCCACGTGCCCCGCGTTACTCGGGTACCAACTGGATTAGTCTGGATTTTAGTTGTACGGGGCTATCACCCTCTATGGCCGAGCTTTCCAGCTCTGTTCCGTTAATCTCGATTCAGTATCCGTTTCCATCAACCTCGAAATGAACCTTAAAGGCTCAATTCAAGGGATGATGGTGCTGGCCCCACGACCCCGGCTAGCATGCTAACCGGTTTAGGCTCCTCCGCGTTCGCTCGCCGCTACTTACGGAATCTCTTCGATTTCTTTTCCTCAGCTTACTTAGATGTTTCAGTTCAGCTGGTTACCTATTCCCAAGACATTACTCTTGGTGGGTTTCCCCATTCGGAAATCTCCGGATCAACACTTCTGTGCAGCTCCCCGGAGCGTATCGCCGCTTGCGCGTCCTTCTTCGGCATCTTGTCCCTAGGCATTCGTCGCACACCCTCTGTAGCTTAAAACTAGACAGCTATTCTCTTCGAGTGCTCAAATGATTGTTTTCGGAAAGATCGCTATGCAACTGTCAAAGAACTCTTTTTGCTCTTTCGCGCTTTCGGTCTTCACCTCAGCGACGGTTGGTTATAGTACCAGGAGCATCAACGCTTGTCAAGAGGTTTGAAGAAAAAGTCGAAAAAACTTCCGAAACCACCCCCGTTGAACCTACGACACCCAAAAAAACAACCCCCACCAAACCACGACCCACCCTCAGTGCATCGCCCGGTCGCCCAAAATCAACTGCAACTGGTTGATCTGGCCGTGGTGATAAACCAAGTTCCAATAATGCTTCCCCAGCACGTCCGCCATCGTCCAAGTCGAACCCCCGCCAAACGGCACCACGATCTCAACATCTAACCGATCGTCCGGAAACGCCGCGATCAACGCGCACAGCTCGCTCGTGCTGCTCCGCGCCCCCACAATGCACCGCTCCACACTCCCAAACTCCTCCCGCGCCCGCGCACTCTCCGCCCGAATATGGTCCAGCGGGGCAAACTCCCCCTCCCGAACCACCGGCAAAAACAGCGCCGCACTCGTCGCGATCTCCTGCATCTGGCTCAGCACCGAACGCGCCGCCCCGCCCGGCGACCAGTCCCACCGATCCTCCGGCACCGCCAGGGCCGCCCGACAAATGTCGTCGAGCGCCCCCTGCGTCTGCCGAACCAACTGGTCCTGATAACGCATCAACCCTCCAAAATCGTCAGCCCGGCACTGTTCCAGTCCGCTAAAAACCGCGCTAATCCGCTGTCCGTCAACGGATGCTTGAACAACGCCTCCACGACCTTAAACGGCATCGTTGCCACGTGCGCCCCCGCCTTGATGGATTCCAACACGTGCAACGGATGCCGCACGCTCGCTACCAAGACCTCACTCTCGAAGCCATACGCGTGAACCATGTCCACCGTGTCGCGCACCGCCTGCATGCCGTCCGTGGCCAGGTCGTCCACCCGCCCCACAAAGTTGCTGATGTAACGCGCCCCCGCCTTCGCCGCCAGCAACGCCTGGCCCACCGTAAACACCAAGGTCACGTTGGTCGGAATCTCGCGACGCGTCAGCTCTGCCACCAGCCGAACCCCCGGCTCGATCAACGGCACCTTGATCACCACGTTCGGGGCAAACTCGCTCACGTACAGCGCCTCCCGCAGCATCGTGTCGTAGTCGGTCGCCACCACCTCCGCGCTGATGTCGCCCGCCGGCAACAAACGGCAAATCTCCTGCACCGTCTCCTTAAAGCCGTGGCCCGATTTCGCGATCAGCGTCGGGTTCGTGGTGACCCCGTCAATGATTCCCCACTCCGCCGCTTTGGCCACTTCGTTTACATCGCCGGTATCGATAAAGAGCTTCACGGCCGAATTCTACTTTCCGCATACTCCCATTTCATGCGGAGATTTGCGGAAACCATCATCGCCCCATTTACCGGTCCCGGCCCGGCGGCGGTCACCGGTTTCCGTATCTCCGGACCGGATGCCTGGCGCATCGCCCGGCATCTCGCCGGCGGTCGTCCCGCATCTCCCGAGCCGATGCGCGCCTACGTGCAGCGCCTCGTCACCGGCGAGGACGGGGTCATCCTGTTCTTCGCCGCCGGCGCCAGCTACACCGGCGACGAAACCGCCGAAATCTTTGCCCACGGTGGGCCCGTCACCGCGAAGGTCCTGCTCGAAACCGCCGTGCTCGCCGGGGCGCGCGAGGCCCTCGCCGGCGAGTTCACCGAGCGCGCCTTCCTCAATGGTCGGCTCATGCTCTCGCAGGCCGAGGCGGTGGCCGATCTCATCCATGCCGAAACCACCGACGAATTCGCGCTTGCCCTCGGCAACCATCGCGGCGCCCTCCAGGCCGCCGTCGCCGCGCTCCGCGAGGTCTGGCTTGGCATCCTGGCCCGCGTCGAGGCGAGTACCGACTTCAGCGAGGAGATCGGCGAGTTCGATCACGCCGCCGCCCATGCCGAACTCGCAATGGCCCGCCCGCGCCTCGATCAACTGCTGGAAGATGCCGCCCGATCGGAGCTGGTGCGGCGTGGGTTCCGCATCGCCATTCTCGGCCGCCCAAACGTCGGCAAGTCTTCCCTGCTCAATGCCCTCCTCGGCCGTAGCCGGGCCATCGTAACGGACATCGCCGGCACCACCCGCGACACGCTGGAAGAATCCATCGATCTGCGCGGACGCCGCGCGGTCCTCGTGGATACCGCCGGTCTGCGCGACGCGACCGATGTGGTCGAGCGCATCGGCATCGACCGCAGCCACGCCGCCGCCGCCGATGCCGACCTCGTGATCCTGCTGTTCGACCTGGCGGCCGGCTGGACCGACGACGATCAACGGCTGGCCCGCCGGTACCGCGATGCCCTTATCGTCGGCAATAAGTACGATCTCGCTCCGCACCGCGAGGTCGCGCTCGGCATTTCCGCCCAAACCGGCGCCGGAATCGAAGCCCTCATCGACGCGATCTCTCGGCGAATGGACGGCATCCAGCCGGCGGTGATGGTCAATCCGCGGCACGCCGGCTGGCTACGCCGATTCTCGGCCCAGCACGACGAGCTCGCCGCCGCGCTCCACGCCGAAGTCCCGAGCGACCTGCTCGCCACATTGCTGCGCGAAGGCATCGTGACTCTCGGCCAAATCACCGGCGAGACCGCCTCGCCCGACATGCTCGACGAAATTTTCCGCCGCTTCTGCATCGGCAAGTGACCGCCCCCCCGACCAGTAAAATAACCGGCATGAATTCTGAGCACGAGCAAATTCCGCCCCACGATCTGCGGCAAGACCCGAACCAAGACGGGCTCGATGCAGCGGGAGTCGAGCCGTTCGAAGACGCCGACCTGTTGGATGACCGCGCGCTCGAGCCCGACGACCTGGACGAGCCGGAAGCGCCCGAGCTGAACGAATCGGAGGCCGCCGCCATCATCCGCCAACTCCAAGAGGAGAAGGCCGCGCTCCACGACCAAATGTTGCGGGCCCAGGCCGAGTTCATCAACAGCCGCCGAATGCAAGAGCAGCGCGCCCAAGACGCCCAAAAGTTCGCCACCGAAAAGCTGGTGATGGACTTGCTGCCGGCCCTGGATAACTTCGATCGGGCCTTGCGACACATCGATTCCGGCGCGACGATCGAGCAAGCACGCGAAGGCATCGCCGCCGTGCAACGTCAAATCTTGACCGCCCTCGAGCGTCAGCGCGTCAGTCGCGTCGCCAGCGTGGGCGAACACTTCAATCCCGAGTGGCACGAAGCCATCGCGATTGCCGAGTCGCCCGAGGCCGAAGACGGCGTGATTCTCGAAGAGCTCGAAGCCGGTTACAAGATGGCGGATCGCGTCATTCGACCCGCCCGCGTCCGCGTCGCCCGCCGAAGTTGATTCGGTGGCGCGCTTAGAATCGGAACGTCAATCGCAGGCCGCCCGCAAACACGTTGTCGCGGCGGCCGTCCGCCGGCTTCACGTATTGCAGGTCAAACGTCAGCCCGACGCCCGGCCCCAACGCGTAGTCGTAAAACGCTTCGAACCCTTCCTCGCTCCGAATCCGTAGCAGCGGCGCCGCGACTTGCCGCAGGTCTCGGCTGAACTGGTACCGGAAATACCCGAATCCGAACGAGTCATTGGGCCGCGTCCGTTGCGTGCCCCGACCGATCACGCCGCCGGTGACGAACGATTGGTACGGGTTCGGATTCCCGTCGCTCACCCCCGCCTTCAGCGCGAGGCTCACGTTCGCCTGGGGACGATCGGCGTACTGCCGCAGCACGTGCCCCACCTGCAAACTCCCATGCCACGAGTCCTCCTTCGACCGGGTCGCAAACCCCGGCGGAAGCAACGCATCGCGCAAATCGAGGCTGTCGGCCGAACTGTAGATCGCGGTCAGGGTGTAGGTTGTCGGGCGACCGGCGGTGAGTTTCGAATACTTCAGCGACCCCGAGACGCTGACGCCATCCCGAAACAGTCCGCGTGGAAACGACTCCTGCGTCTGGTCGTTCGGATCGAACACCACCAGCGAGTAGCCGAGCGGCGCGGTCGCCTGGTTGTAGATCGCCCCGTACAGCACCGGCGGGAACAGGCCGTTCGGCGGTGCCACAAACGCCAGGTGCTGGAACCGCGTGTTGCCGTTTCCGCCGAAGAACGGATCGCCGCCCAGCAGGTCCACCGTGTTGATGCGGCCCAGCGTGACCGTCGTCGTCGGATTGAACGCCTGGGTCAGCGCCAGATTGCTGATCGTCAGCTGATCCTTGCCGTCGATCGGCAACTTCATCCCGGCATTCGTCGGCAGCACCGCGCCGCCGAGATTTGAGCTCAAATCTCCGCCGAAGTACTCGGCATGAAACCGGATGTATCCGCCCTTCCACCACCCGAGTTTGGTCGTGTCAAGCGTGGTCGAAAAGTCGAATCGGTTCCCAAACTCAAACTCTTTGGAACCGGAACCGGAGAACAGCCCCTGGGTGAACGCCGCGTAGCTGATGTCGAACGACATGCCGCGCTGCGCAAGTTTCGTCCGCTGTCCGCCCCAGTCGCCGAGCAACCGGTCGGCGAAAGGCCGCGGCGCCGTTCGCTCTTGCCACCCGGTCAAGTTCAAACCCGGCGCCCCCGTTCCGAATGCCCCGGCTTCAGAAGTACGGGCTGCGGCCAAGCACGCCAACCCCGCCCAAATCACGATCGCAACCCAACTCTTTTGCACGTTCATCTCCCATTCCCAAGTTCGGCGCGCCAACCCGGCCCGCCTACTGGCACGATACATCACGAACCGCTCGCTGTCAATCGAGCGGCCCGCGCCTACATTCTTCGATTTTCCCGTAGACCGCGCACTTTTCTGGCAAAAAACTGCTCTATCCTCCTATCACGATGTCGCGGCGCAAAGGGTTTACGGTCGTCGAGCTGCTGGTGGTGATCGCCGTCCTTGCGATCCTCGCCGCGCTCTGCATCCCGATCTTCGGCCTCCGCCACCGCGGTCCCGTCGGCAGCACGCGGAACGCCTCAAATCTGAAGCAACTGCACCTCGCCGTTACCCTGTACCGGCACGACTACGATCTGCACTCGGCCGAGCAGGCGCAACAGGTGGATATCGACCCGATCTTGGTGTTCGCACGGAAGCGGGCGCAAACGCATTACGGCGTCACGTACGACATCGCGGTCTCCGCTTGTAAGAAGCACCCTTACTCGCTTACCGATGCTTACTATCCATTTGTCGGCGCCACGGACACCCACATCATGGCCCTGCGCCGAACGCTCGGCGAGCAGTCGATCCTGTTTGCGGACGACAACTGCAACCCGCCCGATGTGCGCTTACAGACGTCGTGGGTGACCCGCCGCGGAACGGGGATCTATCTCGACGGTAGTTTGGCCAACCGGTACAAATCCGGGCAGGTTTCTTCGTTCGATTTTTGGCACAACCCTTGGGAATACAAGCAATGAACTTCACCGCTACCCGGACGCGCTGGCTCCTCATCGGCGCCGTTGCCCTCTTCGTACTGATCGCCGGACTTTGGGGCGTTCAGCGGGCCCGCCCCGTGACCGAGGCCGACGTGGAAGAAACGTTGATCCAGAGCATTCTTCAGGGCGACGCGGCCGCCTTTCGGGCCGTGGTGGACCCCCGAGAGCTGACCCTGAACCCGATGTCCGACGCGCAACTCTCCCGCTTCCTCAAGACCGAAATCGCCCCGTACCTCGTGGCGGCCCAACGCGATCGGAACGCATCGGGCGCGAAGGCACAACGGCTGACCATCCGTAAGGGGACCACCACCCGCGAGCTTCCGCTGGGTCCAACCGAAACCGCGCAAGGCCTTCGCGTCGCCCAGCCGTTCACGACCATGTTCCTCGCCTTTTCGAGTCTGGAGGCGGGTGGAGCGCCGCCAAAGGGGCCGGACAAGTTGAAGCAATGGCGGGACGGCGGTCGGGTGATTGCGCCGCGATGGGCGGAGTACGGCGTGAAGTCGATCCAGCTTTCGGCCGAAACGGACCCGATGACGATTGACCACTTCCTCGATTGGACGGGCGAGCGGATTGCGCGGGTCGCCGCCCGCGCGAAGCCGTGATTTGAACCTGATTTGAAGGGAGCCGACGGAGCGCAACGATGAAAGCCATACCCATAAGCGGTCGGCAAACGATTTTGTCAACCGCTTTGAAAAAAATTCTTGACCGGAAGCGGTCAGAACCGGTACGTGGCGTACGCCCGCAGTCCGGAGTAGCGCGTGCGGAACTGTCCATCGAATCCCGGGACATCGGCGTTGACGCGGACGGTGAACGACGCGAAGCCCAATCCCAAGGAGAATCGATCGTTGGCGTGATAGTCAATGCCGTACTTGACATCGGTGACCCGGCCCGAGTAGTTCTCGATCCGGAGCGCGAGAATCTCGTAACTCCCCGAGATGCTCCACCGCTTCGAGAACCAGTATTCGCCGTACAGTCCGCCCAGCGGAAGGGGCAAAATGCCGTTCGCCCGCGCGCGCTTTTGAATGCTGCCGAGTCCGCTCACGTTGTAGCGAACCGCTAACGTGTGCGCCCCGAGACTAAAGCCGACCTCGTAATTCTTTTCTTGGAAGAACGACCGCTTCCACCGCCACTGGAACTCATCGATCTGTTGACGAGCCGAGACCCCCGTGCCCGCGTCGAAGGTGATGCCCGCGATCGTGAGGTCGCTCGTGAGCGTGGCACTCCGGGTGTTGCTGCTGCGGTAGTAACTCAGTTCGGTCCGGTCGCGGCGACCAAAGCGGTAGCTCAGATCGAGCCGGGCAGATTGGACCGAGTTGCCGAACTTGAATCGCTCATTCAGGTTGATATCCGTCCCCGGGATATTGTCGGTATCCAATCGGATGTTCGTGGAGGTTCGGCGGCCGTAGGTGCCGAAGCTGATCCACGTGTGATCTTGTCCGGCCAGCCGCGTGTCGTCGGCCCACGCCGCCGCGAACAATCCCATCAGCGGCAATGCCGCCCATCCCCGACTCCGTACGCCCTCGCCTCGGAAAAACATCACAGTGTCCACGACTATACTGCCGGAAAGGCCATCTGGCAAGGGATCGGATCGCACGTGATGACACGCGCCCGCCCGAGCAACGCGCAGTAAACTCGCCCGCGATGAAGCGGCAGTACTTCGGCACCGACGGCGTGCGCGGCGTGGCGAACGCCAAGCTCACCCCCGAACTCGCGTTCCAGCTTGGCGCCGGCGCGGCCCAGTGGATGCGAGAGAACGGCGAGGCCCCGGTGGTGGTGATTGGTCGCGACACCCGTCGCAGCGGACCGATGCTGGAGGCCGCCCTGAGCGCCGGGTTTGCGGCGTACGGAGTAGACGTGGACCTGCTCGGCATTGCGCCGACGCCGTTGGTCAGCTACGCCACGCGAACCGGCCGCGCCCGCATGGGCATCGTGGTTTCGGCCAGCCACAATCCGGCGCCCGACAACGGCATCAAGTTTATGGGGCACGACGGCCGAAAGTTGCCGGATGAGACCGAATTCCGGATTGAGCAGCTGATGTCCGAGACGGCGAATCGCCCGACCGGGGTCGGAGTCGGGCTCATCGCACCGGCGGACGAGCTGACCGAGGCCTACCTTGAGTTTCTGATGGCCCAGGTTCCGGAGCGGCTGGACGGAATGCGCGTGGTGGTGGACGGCGCGAACGGGGCGGCTTACCAGCTCGGCCCGGAGGTTTTGCGACGGCTGGGGGCTGAGGTGATCGCGATCAACGTGGACCCGGCCGACGGCATGGCGATCAATGCGACCGGCGGGGCCACCAAACCGAAAGTCGTACAGGCGGCCACCGCGGAAGCGAAGGCCCACATCGGCGTGGCGTTTGACGGTGACGCGGACCGCGTGATCTTTAGCGATGGCGATGGCAACCTTATCAACGGAGACCGCACCATCGCACTGTGGGCCGCGCATGAGCACGCGCACGGGCAGTTGAAGCCGCCGGTGGTGGTCGGCACCGTCATGTCGAACGGCGGCGTGGAGGCCTACCTCACCGGACTCGGGATTCAGTTTGAACGCACGAATGTTGGGGACAAGTACGTCGCGCAGCGGCTGGAATCCACCGGGTCGCGCGTGGGCGGTGAGCAGAGTGGGCACATTATCTTTCCTGCGTACGGGCCGACGGGCGATGGGCTCACCACGATGCTCCAGGTGCTGCGCGTCCTCCGGGTCAGCGGTCGGACCGCGGCGGAGGTGTACCGAGATTTCGACAATTGGCCGCAACTGCTGGTCAACATCGCGGTGGAATCAAAGGACGGTTGGGAAGCGTTGCTGGCCGAGGATCTCGCTGCGGCGGAAACGCGGCTGGCGGGCCGTGGCCGCGTCAACGTTCGACCCAGCGGGACCTCGCCGCTCCTTCGGGTGATGGTGGAGGCGGATGACGCCGTGCTGCGGGACGAGATTGCGGATTCGCTGACCGCGCGGCTGGTGGACGGTTTGCGCGGACATGTCGAGGGTCGGATCGACCTGACCCACGATCTCGGCGACTAGCGCCGGGAGTTTGAGAGCTTTTCCAGATGCGCTCCCCGGAGTTTCCCACCGACTGTGGAAAACTCCGGGGATAACTTGCTTCAGTTCGTGAGGCGGATGTTGTCCAGGTACATCACGGACTGGCTGCTGGCCGAGTTGTTTTGGATGTACAGCCGCTTGATCGCACTCGGATTGCCGAGTTGACTCAGCGTGACGGTGACCTCCGTCCACGTGTTGGCCGGTGCCGAAACCGTGACCGAACTGCTGTTGCCCGAGCCATCGGCGCTGGACGTGTAGACCGTCAGGCTCTTGGTGCTCGATCCGCCGTTGACCCAGAACCGAATCCGGCTGAAGCCCGACGTGGATTGCGCGGTGCCCTTGCGGAGCGAGAATCCGGCCCATCCCTGCGTGTAGGTCACGGCGTACGACCGCGTCCCGGTCTGGACCGGCGACGTGTTGTTGGCATTGTTGGTGCAACCCCACGACCAATCCTGCCAATCGGACGCCAGCGCGTCGTTGTACCAGGTCTGGGTCGAGCCTCCGCCGCCGAAGAGTTGCGCTCCGTAGCTTTGGAGGGTAAAGCCGGTAGGTTCCCAGTTTTGGTTACCGCCTTCGGATGTCGCGACGTTCTCGCCATTGCCCGAACTGTGCCAGTACATCCAGGCCATGGCGCCGGCGTAGCCTCGGCTGGCGGCTTGGCTCAGGTACGCGCTCGTACTCGAGTTTTGCTGGCTATCCGTCCAGGTAGACGGACCGTACTCCGCCAGCACCAACGGCTTTTCGAGCCAATTCGGCTTGGTGGGGAGATTCGGACTATTGCTGTACTCGTGGTACGTGTAGTAATCCAGCCCGAGTCCGCCGAATCGTCCCGAGTGGTAGCTCTGATTATCGAACGCCCACCATTGGGTGCTCATCGTGACCTTGATCGACGCGTTGACCCCGTGGATTGCCGTCGCCGCTTCGCTGGCAAATGTGCGCATGTTTGCCCACGTGTAGCTTCCGTTATCGGCCCCGATGTTCGCCTCGTTGATGAGGTCGTAACCGAAGATCGCCGGCCGCAGCACAGCGTTGTTGTAGTAGCGCTGGGCGATGGGCCGAATCGCGTTATCGATCAGCCGTTGCCGCGCGGTGGAGTCGTTGATGAAATTCTTGATGGTGGCGCCGCTCGGCAACGTTTGGCCGAACTGGTTGTTCAGCGTGTGGTTGAGGAAGGTGAGTTCCAGCGCCAACCCGTTGTTGTTGGCCTTGGTGACCAGGTCGTCGAGGTTGGTGAGGAATCCGGGTTGAAGTCCGCTGACGTAGCCGTTGGAGTCGAATTGGAGTCCCTCCAAATCTTCGTGCAACCAAATGCGTACGACGTTGCAGTTCATCCGCTTGATGTCGGCGAAGACGTTGTTGGCCACGGAGGCGTTGTATCCGTTACCCCATTCGGGGAATCGCGGATTCAGTCCGATATCGGTACCGTACCGGCCGAAAAACCAGGCGGCATTGATGCCGTGCACGTACTGGAGGTTGCCGCGAACGGTGAGCTGGGCGGTCTGGGCGACAGACATCGGCGCGAGGCCGAGAAGAGCGAGGCCCGCGAGGGCAAGGGGGGCGAATCGGCTTTGATTCATGGAGTTCGGTTCTCTTTTGGGGTCAGGGGGAACCGGGCGCGGCGGCGACCGAATCGCGCCAGAGCCAGTGTCCCGATAGGTCCAGATCAACGGTGGCTTCTCCATTGAGGAGCGACACCAAGTGGCGAACGCCGGTCCGACCAAGTTCGGCGACCGGCTGGCGATAGGTCGTGAGGCTGGGGGTGACGATGCCGGCGCTGGGGGCGTCATCGAACCCCACCACGCTGACGTCATCCGGAATCGTGAGCCGCATCCGCTTGATCAGCGCGCACACGTGCAGGGCCAAATTGTCGTTTGCGCACACCACGACGGTCGGCGGACGCGGGCCCCGCAGGCGGGTCTCCAGTTCAAACAGGGCGGCATCCAAAAGTTCGCTCTGATCGGCGAAGGTCGCGCGAATCCAGTCATCGCCCGCGTGCGCCCGAAACTGGGTGAGGCGGTCCACGGCGTCTTGCTGATCCAGGTCGCCCGCCAGATACACCGGCCGTTGGTGGCCGAGACGGCGGAGTTCTTCTGCCAGTTCGTCCATCGCGCGGCGATTGTCGAGGCCGATGCGGGGGATGCCGATGCGGGGCCCGGCGATGCTGACCATCGGCACCTGTTCGCGGTGCAACTGTTCGACCACGGGGTCGTCGCGACGCGGGGCGGCGAGCACGTAGCCGTCCGCCCGAGATTCGCGCACGGTGCTCAGGAACCGGTCTTCTTCGCCCGGGTGCCGCACGATGACCAACGCGTGCAGTCCGGCCAGGCTCGCTTCGACCACGCAGGCCAGGACCATCCGCCCGAAGTAGGAGTTGACGAGCAGATCGTCATCGCCCTGGTTTAGCACGATGCCGATTTGTCCAAGGGCCTTGCCGCGCATCGACTTGGCAAGGGGGCTGGGCCGGTACCCGAGGTCGTCGGCGATCTCGAGAATCATGCGGCGGGTCTCGTCTTTTACCGGCCGGCCGACTCCGCTAAGGGCGAAGCTGACGGTGGTGACGGAGACGTTGGCGGCCTTCGCCACGTCGCGGATCGTCACCTTTCGTTTGCTACGCAAATCGTTTTGCACGTGAGATGAGCGTAGTGCAAATCGTTTTGCATGTCAACCCATCTTTTCGAGAATTTTTCTGATTTTAGGTGCGGCGGGTAAACCCGGCGAATGCTTCTCGCCATCGACGTCGGCAACACCCACACCGTATTCGGGGTGTGGAACGGCTCCGCGTGGAGCCACACTTGGCGGCGGACGACCAGCGTGGAGACCACCGAAGACGAGCTTGGCGCGTGGCTTTTCGCCATGTTTCAACTGGCAAACCTCCCGTTTCAGATCGAGGGGGCGATCTCCGGTTCGGTCGTGCCGGGGGTCAACGAGTCGCTGGCGCGGCTGTGCGAACGTCACCTCGGCACACCCCTCACCTTTTTGCGAACCGGCGCGGAGGTCGGTCTGCCGGTGACGTACGACCCGCCGCACGCGGTGGGGGCCGACCGGATCGCTAACGCCGTGGGCGCGCTCGCCCGGTTCGCCCCGCCCATTATCGTCGTGGATTTCGGGACCGCGACCACGTTCGATACGATTGACGGCACCGGCACCTACGTCGGCGGGTCAATTTTGCCCGGCCTCCAGGTTTCGGCCCAGGCCCTCTTTGGCCGCACCGCGAAGTTGCCGATGGTCGAGTTCCGCGCGCCGGAGACCGCGATCGGGCGGAACACGGTGGCGGCACTCCAGAGCGGCATCATGCTGGGTTACGCGGGCGCGGTCGATCGGCTGGCGCATGAGATTCAGGGGGAACTCGGCGGAAGTGCCACGATCGTGTCCACCGGCGGACTCGGGCATATCTTTGTCGAGTTGTGCCCGCTGATCCGGCACCACCTGCCCGATCTGACGCTGGAAGGATTGCGAATTGCCTACGGGCGACTTAACGCTTAGAACTTCGCGTCGTCGTTCATGAGCACGATCGTGGGCAAGACGAAGGTTTGCTCGGTCGTCGTGCCGCCCTTGTAGAACATGCTCCAAGCAAAACTGAGCAACGGGATCTGGTTCGTGCGGTACTCGCGCAAGACTTCCACGAAGGCGTTGGTGAACATCCCGGTCGGTTTGCCGTTACGAACCACGCTTGTGATTCCGCCGCCTTGTACGGTGGCCTGGAGCTCGGCGTACGGCCCGGCGCTAACGTCCTCGGTTCCGAAGATGCGGCTGGGGGTACGGGCGCTACGCTTGACTTCGTAAAACGCAAAGAACATCGATTCCCGGCGGGTGAACGCGTCGTAGATTTCCGCCTTCGACACCATGTTAGCGGTGTCGATGGCGCTAGTCGCGTTGGTCCCGGCGATGTAGTCTTTTGCATTCACCGAGGTTCCGACGCCGGCGTAGAAGAAGAAGACCGTGCTCTTGAGTGGTACCTTTTCCGCGAGGAGCTTGACCGCTTCGCGAATTTCGGCGGAGGTGACGTCGCGCAGCAGCACAATGTTTTCCTTCGGGTATCCGCCGTACACGGCCAGCTCTTCGGCAATCAATCCCGCATCATCGGCGGCAAATGGAATATTGCTGTCCAGCACTCCCGTCTGACTATTCCCGATGATCAGGGCGTACTTATTGGGTAGCGGTCGAACAGTGCCGGCCGGCGTCACCGGGTTCGGATTCGGCGTGACGTTCGGATTTGGGTTGGGATTCGGGTTCGGGTTGGGATTCGGTTCTACCGGCGGAGTCGGATTCGGGTTGACGACGTTGCCGGGGCTGACGATGGCGATTTGCTCCGGCGCGATAATCGCGGTGTCTTCGCGCCATTCACGATTCACGAGGCGGGTTTGGAGCTCGCGTCGCTTATCGTTTTCGGCCAAAGCGCCGTACACTTCGGCCAGCAGAAACGCGGCGTTGCTGCCGGCTTGCTTGCGGGTGTAAAGCCCTTCTAATTCGCTGGCGACCAGTCGGAGTAACGCGGTTTGCGCATCTTTATCGGTGAGGCCGGCGGCCGAACGGACTCCGCAGTACGCGGCCAGCAGGTTGGCCGAGTACGGCGCACCCTCGCGCCAGGTGCGACGCTCGGTGATCGGTCCGGGCAGCAAGGTCGCGCGGGTGTCGTCGTTCGGTCGCGCCTTCACGGCGATAAGGAACGCGGCGCGCGCACCCGCCCAATCCGACTTGCCCGCAAGCGAGAGCCCTTGTTCGTAAGGTGTCCGCCAATCCGCGAGCGTCGGGGCACGGTGAGCCCCCGAGAACGTCGTCGCGAGAAGAAGCGAAAGGCCGAGCGCGTGCATAAGTTAGAACCGATACGTCGCCGTAATCCACGTATCCTGACCGCCGTAACGGGGCCGGAAGTATGTCAAGTCGAGCGAAAACCGCCCGTGAGCAGGGGTGTACCCGATGCCGTACGAGACGCCGAGCACCTCGCCGAATCCGAGCGCGTCGCTATCCAGCGCGCTGTAACCCAGCCGGATCGGAATCCGGGCCGAGTTGAAGTCAAGATTATATTCGATCCCGAGCCCAAAGCCGAGTTGATCGCGCCGTTGGAACGACTGACTGCCGTTGCCGCCAAACAGGTACTGCGTGTTGGCGCCGACGACAAAGTAGTCGTCCTTGCCCTCGCGCAGGCCGTTGTATCGCAGTCCGACCCCGGCCATGATGCGTCCCGGAATCGTGCTGTAGTTCCCCGCCGCCGATCCGCCCGGCATCTGGATCGGGCTCCGGAAGCTGAGGTTGTAGCTCAGATTCGGGTTCTGGACCGATTGGTACTGGAGTCCAGCAATCAGGCCGACGCCCGTGCTTCGGTAGCTTTCGTTCGGAAACGAGATGACAGCGGGACCGCCGGAGATCGGGGTGCCGGTGTTGTCGACCAGCGTGCCGGACTGCTGGAATCGAACCGACTGGTTCGCCACGATGAGACCGAAGCCCCACGCCAGGTTGCCCGCTTGGTTCGTGCGGCCGTAGCCCAAGGTCAGAAACTCGGTCTGAACCTTGCGCTGCTCCAAAAAGTTGCGGATGCTCACGCCTCCGCCGAGCGGCAGTCCGCTCGCGGGCCCAAACGCGACGTCGTCCATGACGCCCGTCACCGAGTAGCTGACCCCCAGCACGCCATCCGCACGCTTGCGGAACGACTTGATCGGTACGGCGGCCCCAACGTGCGAGATCTTCTGACCGCCCGCGCGAGGGCTGGTGCGCACGTTCGGCGACTGGTAGCTGCCCGTCACGGAGCTGCGGCTCGACGGGAAGTTTCGGCGCGCAATCTGCACCGTCGTGCGATCCACGTACGCGAGGCCGGCCGGGTTGTAAAGGTTGGCGAAGGTATCGCCGACCGCGCCGTTGAGCGCGCCCCCGGCCCCCTGACTGCGGGCACCGGCGTCAAAGGCGCTCAGCAAGTCCGGCACCTGCGCCTGGGAGACCACCGCGATGCCGGCCGCAGCCAGCACCACGACCCACCGAAAACTGATTGAGAGCGTTCGAGTTTCCAGCATCAGCCCACCCTCACCGTGACTTCTTGGTTCGTGGCGCGGTTACCGGCTTTATCAATGCACTCCACCCGGAGCCGAAACTGTCGCGGCATTCCCATACTCGGACGGATACGACCGGTCCATCGGAGCCCGTTGCCCCCTTGGTTCACTACCGATACGCGGGCTACCGTGCCCAAAAGACTGCCATCCATGCGAAAGAGGCGCACCGTAATCCCGGTGACGTCAACGGAACTATTGGAGAAGTCGGTGATATCCACCAGTACCGGAATCGTGGTACCAGGCAAGATGCGACTATCCGTTCGCGGGTAGGCAATCGTGACCACCGGCGCCACGCGATCGACCACGATGTTGATCGTTCGGCTGGTGACGTTGTTCGCGAGGTCAGTGACGCGTACCGAGATACTTTGCTGACCGTCTTGCGTCAATGTGCTCGCGTTCCAGGTCGCGTCAATCGTGTTGCCCGTGCCCGTATTGCCCGGGAACGGCTGGTTGTTCACCAGGACTTCCCACTGCTTCACGTTCGTTTCGCGGATCCGCCCAACGACCCGTACGTTGCTTCGGTAAAACTGGTTCTGCAGTGGATACAGCTCCAAGAATTGGGGCCGCACCACGTCGATGGTCACCGGAATTTGGCGGGTCGGGTAGGTGTTGTCCGGTTCGGTGGCGGTCACTGTAATCGTGTACTGCCCTTCCGGAGTCGATTCGCCGAAATTCAGGTCGATGCCGCCATCGACCTCCCCGTCGGCGTTGGGGGAGAACCGTTCTTCAAACGTAAAGGTGCCGCCGGTACCGGTAACCCGAACGTTCACCGTGACTTCCACGGCCGCCTGCGCGATCTGAAATCGCAACCGGTTGCTCTGGCCCAAGAAAGCGTTATTGGTGGGAGACTGTACGGTCAAGGTGCCCGCCCACGCGGCCACCGTTGATGCCAGCCACAAGGCGGCACAAGTTCCCCATGCGATGAGTCCTTTCATCTCGATTTGCCCTCCTGGCAGATCGCCAATCCTTAGCGATAGCTGAGTATAGCGTTAAGATAATCGGCGACTCCGCCGTTTTCATTACTCTTGACGACGATCTTCGCGATGGATTTCACTGAATCGAGCGCATTTCCGATCGCACCGGGGTATCCGCACCATGCAAGCATCTCGAAATCGTTCCAATAATCGCCGATCGCGCCCGTCTCGGCCTGCGGAATCTGCAGGAGCTGCGCCACCCGTTCCAATGCGGTGCCCTTGCTGACCCCGGCGCCCAAAAACTCCAGGTACTCCGGCTCCGACTCGGTGATCCGCACCACGTTCGCATCCAGCGTCGGCTCGATCTCGGCCCGCCAGCGCGGGATCGCGTCGGCCGCACCGATCAGCAGCACCTTCGAGACGCTGAACCCGCGGATCGACTCGGCACTGCGGAACTCCGGCGTCAGGTGCGGCACGCGGCGCCGATACTCGGCCGCCCACTCGGTCTCGCCGACCATAAACACCTCGTCGGCGGTGTAGACGTTGGCCTGCGCGCCGACCCGGGCCGCAAACTCGAGCACGCGGGTCACCGCCGATTCGGCCAGCGGGTCGTGAAAGATCACGCGGCCATCGGCCCACACCGCATCCGCCCCGTTGCAGCAGATCAAGGGGCCGGTCAGCCCGAGTTGTTCGGCGTACCGACGCACGCTGTTCTGGATCCGGCCGCTCGCCAATACGATCTCAACCCCCTCCGCCCGCGCGCGGTGGACCGCGTCGGCCACCGTCGGCAGAATCTCCTTCTCGTGAGTCAGGAGCGTGTTGTCGAGATCGATCGCAACGAGTCGTATCCGCATGGCCGAGGCGACGTTACCCGCGACCCAGAATCTCTTCCCGTTCGAACAGCCGTACCGCCACCCACGCCATCACCAGCGCAATCACCAAATTCACGCCGAACGCCACCGCCATCGCGGAAAGATCGGGCTTGCCGAGCAACGCCTGCCGGATGTTATTGGCCACATTCAGCACCGGCACCAGGTCCACCCAGCGCGCCTTGCCAAATTCGGTGAGGCCGATGAATTGGCTAAACATCGCGGGCATGATAACGATGAAGCTGCCGAGACCGAGGTACGTCTGCGCCTCGCGCGAGTTCTTCGAGTACGCCGACAGCGCGATGAGCAGACTCGCAAACATCAGCACCAGCGGAATGAGCAGTGCGAGAATCTCGACCGCGATCACCGGCGTAAACCCGAACCCTTTCTCCAGAACCATGTTGCTGCCGGGCGGACGGATCACCACGAACAACGCCAGCCCCACCAACGAGCTGAGCGACGAGAGCAGGCAGATCACCGCCAGTGCCCCCAGCTTGCCCAGCACGATTTGGGCGCGCGGAACGGGCGAGATCAGCAGTGTTTCCAGCGTCGAGCGCTCTTTTTCGCCCGCCACCAGATCGCTGGCCGAGGTCATGCCGCCGTAAAACGCCCAGATGACGATGAGGTACGGCAAGATGCCGACCAGGAACTGCCCGCTGCCTTCCGCCTGCTTCACGCCGACGTTCTCGGCCTTGCCCTGTAGCGGCGCAATCTTTGCCGTGGGGATCGCGTTCGCCCGCACGAATTCGTTGAGCGTCTTCTGGTTCGATTCCGCGAGAAGGCCCAGAACCCGGTCCTTCGCCAACTGGCTCAGCTGCTCGGTCTCGTCGTACCGAATCCGCGCCTCGGTCACCCCGTCGGTCATCGAGACGAAGTCGATGACCACGCGGGCCTTGCCGTCCTGAACCAACTTGATGCCGTCCGCCACGCTCTTCACGGGGATGACCTGCAACTTGCCCGCTTTCAGGAGCTTGGCCGGCGCCGCATCCGGATTCACCACGTGCACCTTGATGCCGCCGGGCTTTGCGATGGACCCGATGACGGTGGACAGCAATGTCATCAGCGCGAAAATCAGCACGATGGGGCCGATGAACGCCGTGCCGCGCACCCGCTTATCGCGGAACATGTCGCGTAGCTCTTTGTAAAACACGCTAAGCACGGGCCAGCTCCCGTTGGTAGCCCACGCAGTCCAGGAACGCCCGTTCGAGGGTCCGCCCTCCGGTGAGTTCGGGCACGGTGCCGGTCGCCACGATGCGGCCATCGTGAATGATCGCGATGCGGTCGCACAGCCGCTCAGCCTCGCTCATGATGTGAGTGCTGAAAATGATCGTTTTGCCGTCAGCCCGCGCGGCTTCGATGAACTCCATGACGGTCTGCGCGGTCACGATGTCCAGTCCTGCCGTCGGCTCGTCGAAGAATAGGACAGGCGGATCGTGGAGCACCGATCGGGCGATGCTGATCCGCTGCTTCTGGCCCGTACTCATCGTCTCGCACGGGCGCGCCCAAAACTCGTCGAGTTGCAGCAATCCGCGGCAGTGCTCGATCCGGGCGTCGCGCACCGCCGGGCTCAGCCCAAAGAGCTCGCCGAAGTAGACCAGCGTCTCCCGACCGCTCAGCCGTCCGTAAAGCGCGGTGCTACTGCTGAGAAAGCCGATGCTCGCCCGCACGCGTTGCGAGTCGCGCGCGACGTCGAACCCCGCCACCGTGGCCGAGCCGCGCGTGGGACGGAGCACCGTGCTCAACATCCGTAACGTCGTCGTTTTGCCCGCGCCGTTCACTCCCAGCAACCCGAACACTTCGCCCGGTCGCGCCGAAAAACTCACATCTTCGGCCGCGACCTTGCCCCCGCCGAAAACTTTCGTGAGGCCGTTCGCCGTCACGCCCACTGAATCCGTCACGGGGACAGTCTAGGCCGAACCTGCCGGTTCGCGCCGACGATAGGCCTATTCGCCTGGTTCAAACCGCAGGCAGACGCTATTGATGCAGTACCGCAGGCCGGTCGGTGTGTGCGGCGCATCGCCAAACACGTGCCCGAGGTGGCTACCGCAGTTCGCGCAAACCACCTCCGTGCGGATCATGCCGTGCGAGTAATCCGTGATCTCTTCCACCGTGCCGGCAGATACGGCCTCGTAAAACGACGGCCATCCGCACCCGCTGTGAAACTTCGCCGCCCCGCGGAACAGCTCCGCGTCGCATCCGGCGCAGAAGTAGGTGCCCGGCGTGGTGGTATCGGTGTACTTGCCGATGAACGCGCGTTCGGTGCCGCGCTCGCGGAGCACGCGGTATGCCTCCGGGTCGAGCTTGGCGCGCCATTCATCGTCGGTCAGGGTGAAAGGATAGGTCTTCATGGTGTTCCCAACGTGAGAAGTCGATCAGGCGTCGGCAAGTTCTTCGGTCCCGAGCGCAGACGCGACCGCTGACCCCGAAATGGGACGATTGCCGTTCGGTTCGGCCAGATCAGGTTCGACCAGATCAGGGGCGGCCAGATCAGGGGCGGCGGATTTGCCGGTCTGGCGGGCCCAACTCGTGAGCATCACGCCCGCGATCACGGTGGCGATCCCGGTCCATTGCATGGTGTTTGGCCTTTGCCCAAACACCCACCACGCGAACAGGGTCGCGAGCACCGGCACGAAGAACTGGTACCGCGTCGCCGTGGCGGGGCCGACCTGCTTGACCCCGATGTAGAAGCAGATGAACGCCGCCACCCCGCTGGCCAACGTGATCTGCGCGAGATTGGCCCACGTCACCGCGTCCCACGTGCGCACGTTGGTGCCGAGCGTCGCCATGCCTCCGTAAATTGCCAGCACCGGTAAGGCGCCCGGCATGCTTGCGGTGAGCGCCGGCAACGACCCGTACCGCTCGACGAGCGGACGCATCTGGAACGTAGACAGCGCCCACACGATCGCCGAAATGAACACGAGGAGATTGCCTTGCCACGTCGAGGCTCCGGTCCGCGCGCCGTTCAGCGTGACCGCCGCGACGCCGACAAGGGCGAGGACCGTACCAAGCAGTCCGGCCCAACGAAACGCCTCGAGCCGGAACAGCAGCGAGAACCCGTACGTCAGCAGCGGCGCGCTGGCCAGCACAATTGCCGCATCCGCCGAGGACGTCCGCTTCAGCCCCTCCAGAAACAGCACCATGTAGATGCCCATCGAGACCGTTCCGGCCAAGAACGTCGGCCAGCGATCCTCTCGCGACACGCGCGGCGGCTGGCGGGTCGCGTAGCCAATCGCGACCAGAATCGCCCACATCAGGAGGAACCGAATGAGCGAGAGGGCCGACGGCTCCATCTGGCGGTAGACCAGCTTGATCGAGACAAAGTTGTAACCCCATGCCGTCGCGGTGACGACCAAGGGCCAACAGATGCTGGGCCATCGCACATGGCTAGTATGGCGTTGACTCCGCCGGTCCCGGACGGCGGGCTGGTACCTTCGAAGGGATGTCGGTTCGGGTTCGATTCGCCCCCAGTCCCACCGGATTGCTCCATGTCGGAGCCCTCCGCGATGCCTTGTTCAAGCATCTGCTTGCCAAAAACCTCGGCGGACAGAACTTGCTGCGCATCGAGGACACCGATCGCACGCGCTACAACCCGGAGAGCGAAGCCGAGTTCATCACGACGCTGGAGTGGGTCGGGATCACGTTTGACGAGGGTCCCCACCTTGGCGGTCCGCACGCGCCGTATCGCCAAAGTGAGCGCAAGGCGGCCGGCATCTACGCCACCGAAATCGCCAAGCTCCTCGCGACCGGGCACGCGTACAAGGCGTTCGACACGACCCAAGAGCTCGACGAAATGCGCGAATTTCAGCAGCTCAACAAACTGCCGATCGGCTACTTCGGCGGCAAATGGCGCGACGCGTCGCCGGAGGACGTGGCCGCGGCCGAGGCCGAAGGACGCCCGTTCGTGATTCGCCAACGGATTCCGCGCGGCACCAAGATCGTGATCGACGATCTCATCCGGGGTCGCATCGAATGGGACAGCGATACCGTCGACGATCCCGTCCTCATCAAGGCCGACGGCATGCCGACGTACCACTTCGCCAGCATGGTCGATGACCACCTGATGGGCATCACCCACATCATGCGCGGCGAGGAGTGGGTCAGCAGCGCGCCGAAACACGCGGCACTTTTCGACGCGTTCGGGTGGCCGCGACCCATTTTCGTCCACTGCCCGGTCATCGTGGGCAGCGACGGCAAGAAGTTGAGCAAACGGCACGGCGCCACCCGCGTGCTGGATTACGCCGCCCAGGGCTTTCTGCCGGTGGCTCTCAAGAACTTCATCGCGCTCATCGGCTGGAATCCCGGCGACGAAACCGAGGTCATGGATGAGGCGTTGCTGATCGAAAAGTTCGCGCTCAGCGGACTGCAGCCGTCGCCGGGCAAGTTCGACTACGAGAAACTGCGCTGGCTGAACGGGCAGCACTTGCGGCGCATGACGCCCGCTGAAGTCCTCGCCGCACTGCGCGTGTACATCCAAACGCCGTACCACCGCCGGTACTGGGAAAATCTCGACGCCGAGGACGCCGCGACCATGCGCCGCACCGGTCCGGAAACGTTGGCCAAGCTCGACCAAATCTTGACCACCGCCGACCGCGACGAACCGTACGTCCTCGCCGCGATCGCCCTCGAACTCGAGCGAGTCGGCACCTTTGCCGACTTCGGCGACGCCCTCGATTTCTTTCTCGTCGACGACCCGGCGATGGATCCGAAGGCGGCCGAAAAGTCATTGCGCGCCGGTCACGTGCCGGCCCTTTTCGCCGCGGTCAGCGACGGCGCGAGCTCGGAAACGACCGCCGAGCAGTACCACGACCTCGTTCACGCCTGGGCCGCCGAGCACGGTTTCGAGAAGATCGGCCCCGTGGTGAGCCCGTTGCGCGTGGCCCTCTCTGGTCGCACCAGCGGACCCGGGCTGTTCGACATGATGGTCGTGCTCGGTCCCGAGCGGATTCGGCGGCGCCTCGCCCGCGCGCAGGTGGAGTTTCCGCCCGCATGATGCGCGTGCAGCGCCTCCAACTGGGCGAGTTACCGGACGTCTCGCGGCAGTTTCCCGCCGATCCGACCCTCGAGCGGACGGTCGCCGAGATCATCGCGGACGTGGCGCGTCGCGGTGATGGTGCGCTGATCGAAAGTGCCCAACGCTTCGACACGCCGAGCCTGGGCGGGTTGGCCGTCGATGACGACGAGCTTCGGCAACCGGTGAACGACGCGCTTGAAGCCGCGCTTGCCCTCGCGGCACAGCGGATTCGCGCGTTCCACGACGCCCAACGGGCCCAACTACTGGGTGGCGGCGACGCCTGGAACATGCCGGGAAGCGGTATCGGGCAACGCCTGCTCCCCGTGAAGCGCGCCGGAATCTACGTGCCCGGCGGGCGGGCTACGTACCCAAGTTCGGTCCTGATGAACGCCATTCCGGCCTTGTCTGCGGGGGTGGGCGAGATCGTCCTCACCTCGCCCGCCGCGCCCGAAGGCCGCATCGCGCCCATTCTCGCCGCTGCCCTGCGCCACGTGCCGGGGGTTCGCGCGTTCAAGGTCGGCGGCGCGGCGGCGATCGCGGCGATGGCCCTCGGCACCAAGTCGGTTCCGCAGTGCGACGTGATCGCCGGGCCGGGCAACCGGTACGTCAACGAGGCGAAGCGCCAACTTTGGGGACGCGTTGGCTTGGATGGCTACGCCGGCCCGAGCGAGATGGCACTCTATCTTGCGCCCGATAGCTCGGTCGGATGGGCCGCTCAGGACGTCTTGACCCAGATCGAGCACGCCCCGGACAACGCCGCCTACGTCGTGACCTCCTGCGACAGCACCCTGCTCGCGTTTCTATCGGCACTCGACCGTGCCCTGGCCGTTGCCCCGCGCCGCGCCGTGATGACCGCCGCCCTGCGCGATCGCAGCATCGCTTACCTGGTGAAAGATCGCCACCACGCGGTTGACTGCCTTAACGCGATCGCCCCCGAACATCTCACCGTGACCGGCGAGCATGCGGAGCGCATCGCGGCGAAGGTCAGCCAGGCCGGATGCGTGCTGATCGGCGATTACTCGGCCGAGTCGCTGGGGGACTACCTGGCCGGCCCGTCGCACACGTTGCCCACCAACGGTGCCGCGCGCTGGCAAAGCCCGGTCAACGTGATGACCTTCCTCCGGTTCCAATCGCGCCTGCACGTGGAATCCGCCGAGCTCGCGCCCCTGGCCGACGCCATCATCACCCTCGCCGAGGCGGAAGGACTGCCCACCCACGCCGAAGCGATCCGGGCGCGCTTCCGGTAGCATCTCGCGTACCAAAATGGCGCAACGTGTCGGGTGGATCGGGTTGGGAACCATGGGCGGGCCGATGGCAGGTCACGTGCTACGGAGCGGCGTCGCCCTCACCGTCTGGAACCGGACCGTATCCAAAACGGAGGCACTGCGCGAGCTTGGCGCCGACGTTGCTGAGGACCCGCGCGCACTCGCCGAACGGTGCGACACCGTCATCCTGTGCATCAACCGGACCGAAGACGTGGCGGCGCAGATTGAGGCGATGGGCGACGCCTTGCGACCTGGCGCGCTGGTCATTGATCACAGCACGATTTCGCCGGTCGGCGCGCAGGCCATTGCCGAATCGCTCGCCGTGCGCGGCATTGAATTCGTCGACGCACCCGTCACCGGCGGTTCGATGGGCGCCCAAAACGGCACCCTGACTGTGTTCTTGGGCGGTACCGAAGCGGCTTGCGAACGCGCGCGGCCGATCATTCGGCCTTACTCCGCCCGGGCCGAACGGGTCGGGCCGAGTGGCGCCGGTCAACGGATGAAGGTGGCGAATCAGATTGCCGTGGGCGGGGCCCTGCTGGCCCTGTGCGAATCGTTCGCCTTCGCCCAGAAGGCCGGGCTGGACCTCGCGCAGACCCGCGCCCTGGTCGGGAGCGGAGCCGGCGGAAGCTGGGCGATCGAACACTACGGCAAGAAGATCCTCGGCGAAGATTGGTCGCCGGGATTCAGCATCAAGAATCAACGCAAAGACTTTGGCTACTGCGCCGAGGCCGCCGCCGCCGTGGACGCAAGCCTCCCCGGAACCCGCCTCGTCGACGCGTTACTGGCCGCCCAAGAGGCCGAGGGCCTCGGCGAAAGCACCACCGCGCGGCTGTTTGAATATCTCCTTTCCCGAGGTTTTGCTGATTGAGCTACGCCGTCGAGATGCGCCGCATCACCAAGCGGTTCGGCCCGGTGACCGCGCTCGATGACGTGTCCCTCGCCGTAATCCCCGGCACCATCCACGCGATTGTCGGCGAAAACGGAGCCGGCAAGAGCACCCTCGTGAAGGCGCTTTACGGCGCGCATCGGCCCGATTCGGGCGAGATCGTCATCCGGGGGCACGCCGTCACCATCGCGAATTCGGCCCAAGCCCTCGCGCTGAACATCGGCATGGTGAGCCAGCACTACGGCATCATCGGCGAGCTCTCGGTGCTCGACAACCTGACGCTGGGCGCGGAGGGCGGGCCATTCCCGGACCGCCACGCCGCCCGCCGTCGCGCAGAATCGCTCGCGGCCCGGCTTGGCACCACCCTCGATTGGGATGCGCCCGCCCACCGTCTTTCGGCCGCCGCCGCGCAACGGCTCGAAATCCTGAAGCTGCTGTGGCGAGACGCCAAGATCATGATTCTGGACGAGCCGACCGCCATGCTCAGCCCCGCCGACAGCGACCGGCTGTTCGAGTCCCTGCGGACGCTCGTGGCCGAAGGCACCACGATCCTACTGGTGACCCACCGTCTGCCGGAAGTCATGGCCCATTGTCAACGCGTCACGGTGCTGCGCCAAGGCCGACTCACCGGCGACTTTCCCGTGAGCGAAACCGATCCGGACCAGCTGACCGAAGCCATCATCGGCCGGCGCCCGATCGACGCCGCCGCCCGAGCCGTTGGCGAAACCGTCCAGACCGTTTTTGATCACGGCCCGAATTCCGCCCCCATCCGTCTCCGGGTCACGGATCTCGCGCTCCGCGGAACGGGTGCCCGCGCCAAACTCGCGCCAACCAACTTGAGTCTTCCCGCCGGCGAAGTGATCGGCATCGCCGGCGTGGACGGCAGCGGCCAGGCCGAGCTCTTCCAAGCCCTGCTCGGGGTCGCCCCCCACACCGGACGGCTGGAGTGGAACGGCGCGGACATCAGCGCGACGAGCACCCGCGAACGACTTGCCCTCGGCTTTCGCATCATCGCCGAAGATCGGCTGGCGCAAGCCGTCGTGCCCGATTGGAGCGTGCTCGAGAACGCCGTCCTCGGGCTCCATCGGCATCCAGCCTATCAGCGTCAAGGATGGATTCGGCCGGCCCCCAAGCGCGACTGGGCCCGCCGCGTCGCCGACCAGTACCAGGCCCGCTACGCCTCCGTCGATGCCCCGATGAGCTCGCTCTCGGGAGGGAACCAACAACGCGTCGTGGTCGCCCGCGCCACCGAATCGGACCCGCAACTCATCCTCGCATTCCAGCCGTCGCGCGGCCTGGACCTCGGTGCGATTCAGGCCGTTTACACCCGCTTTTTGGAACTCGCCGCCGCCGGAAGCACCGTGCTCGTGGTCAGCTTCGACCTCGAAGAGTTGCAACGTTATTGCCACCGCGCCTTCGTCATGTACGACGGTCAATTGGCCGAGGCCCCGGACCTACGCTCCGAAACGCTCGGAGCGATGATGCTGGGGCAAGGCTTCGCCCCCCGCGCGGCGTCGCCGGAGGTGGCCGCGTGATCGCCCGCATCGGCTGGATCATCGGTGCCGTCCTCCTCATCGTCGGACTGCTGCTCGCCGGCGGAGTGGACCCGGCCGCCGCCGCAACCAAACTCGTGCAATCCAGCCTCGGAACGCCCCGCGCCATCGCCGGAACCCTCGAACAAACGACCCCTTTGCTCATTGCGGCCGTCGGCGTATTCATTGCCCTGCGCGCCGGACTGTTCAACATCGGGATCGAAGGTCAATTCCTCGTCGGCGCCCTCGCCGCCACCCAACTGGCGCTCGCCTTTCCGACCGGGGCGGGCGCGGTCGCCGCTCTCCTCGGCGGCGGCATCGCCGGAGCCGCCTGGGCTTGGCCCGCCGGAGCGATCCGCGCGTATCGCAATGGGCACGAGGTCATCAGCACCATCATGCTGAACTCGGTCGCGCTCGCCCTCACCGATTACCTGGTCGCCGGACCGTTGCGCGACCCCGCCAAAGGCACGGCGGCGACCTTCGACCTTGACCCCGCCGCCCGTCTGCCCCAGCTGTGGGCCGGCCCCGGATACGGCATCTCCGCCAGCCTGATCTTGGCGGTGGTGCTCGTCATCGCCACCCATCTTTGGCGGATTCGGCGCGTGGCCGGTTACGAGCTCGACCTGGTCGGCGCCAACCCCACCGCCGCCCCCCAAATGGGCGTGCGCGTGGCCCCGGTGCAAGTCGTCGCGATGATGGCGAGCGGGGCGATCGGCGGATTGGCCGGCGCCGTCCAAGTGCTCGCCTTCGAGGGTCGTTTTTACCAAGGCATCAGCCCCGGCTACGGCTTCGATGCCCTCGGCATTGCCCTGCTCGCCGGCCCCTCCACCCTCGTGCTCATCCCCGTCAGCTTGCTGTTCGGCGCGCTGGCCAAAGGCAGCGTTGCGCTGCAACTGATCGGCGTGACGAAGGGGTTTGTCACCGTGATCGCCGGCATTTTTATCCTCATCGCCGCTATCGTCCGGGTCCGTCGGGAGGCCACGCATGACTGAGCTCCTGACCGTGGTGCTAAACCTGACCACCCCGCTGGTCTTGGCCGCCATCGCCGGATACCTGTCGGAACGCGCCGGCGTCATCAACATCGCGCTGGAGGGCAAAATGCTGGCCGCGGCCTGCACCGCCGGACTCGTCGGGATGCGCGCCGGACCCATCGCCGCCGTGATCGCCGCGATGCTCGTGGCCGCCGCCCTGAGCCTGGCCCATGTCGCTCTGACCCAGCGCCTGCGCATTGATCAAGTGGTCAGCGGCATGGCGCTGAATGCCGTGGCCGCCGGCGGCACCAACTTCCTGTTCAGCCGGCTGAGCGACCAAGACCGGTCGGGACGCATTCCCGCCTTGCCGAACGCCGTGTTTTGGACCCTTGCCGTCGTCGTGCCGATCGCCCTCAGCGTGTACGTGCAACGAAGCCGCGCCGGGATCCACCTGATTGCCGCCGGGAGCGACGCCGAAAAGGCGCGCCTCGCCGGCCTTCATCCGCTCCGAATCCGCACCGTGGCGCTAATCGGTACCGGCCTGCTGACCGGGCTCGCGGGCGCGTTCTTGGTGGCCGATACCGGCGTGTTTACCGACAACATGACCGCCGGGCGCGGCTACATTGCCCTCGCCGCGCTCATCCTGGGCGGTTGGCGCATCTTGCCTGCCACCCTCTCCTGCATCGTGCTCGGGCTCCTTACCTCGCTGGGGCTGCTGTTGCAGGGCACCAAGATCAACGGCGGTACGGTGCCCAGCGAGTTTTGGACCGCCCTGCCTTACCTGGCCACCGTACTGGCCCTCGCCGGTTTTCTCGGCCGAAACCGAACGCCCACCGGGCTTGGCAAGGTCTAACATGGGGCAAGGTCTCTCTGTGAGCAAGGTCTAGAATACGAACGGACCGGCGCACCGCCCACTCCCCCCCAATTCTCATGGAAATCACGACGACTCTCAGCCAGATGGAAGCCGCCCTGCGGGCTCGGACGGAACTCAACGTCGCGATTTCGAGCCAGGCCGAAGTGCAGGGGAAGCGCCTGAGCTCGCGCTACGAATGGCGGCAAGACGCGGCCGGACGCGCCGAACTGGCGCTGCGCGTCCCCGCGATGGACGGGAACGACCGGCTGGAACACGACTACCGCCTCGTCAACGGCACGCTGTACGGGCTGGACCGCCTCAATTCGGAGCGTCTTCAACGTCCCGTCAGCCGCACGCCGCGCGCCGTGCGCACGATGGCCCTCGCCCTCGGCGGCATCGACGAATCGGTGCTCTGCGTCGCCAGTCCGGACGACATGCGCCAACTGGTGCAGCGGTACCGCGGGGTGCGCGACTGGATTCAGATCAAAGACGCGCCGAACACCCTCCACTTCCGCCGGAGTTCGCCCGGCCAACGCGTGGAGCTGGTGATCGACGCGAAATCGAAACTGCCGCTGCGGGTGCAGATCAGCCAGCGCGGCGACGGCGTCACGTGGCAGTTTGCCTACCGCACCCCGCGCCCGATTCCGGCCGCGCCGCTGACGGCTCCCGGAACCCTCGCCGTCAAGAGCTTCCTGCTTCGGCCCGCATTGCCCGCCTTCGATTCGGTGACGACCGAGCGCGAGATCCGGCGTATGTTCCTCGCTTACCGCGACCTGCGCAACCGCACGATCGAGCAAAGTGACGGCGACCGGGTGTACATCGGCCAAAACGGAATTGGGCAGGATCACTCCACCGGGGCCAAGTGGCGGTTCGAGAACCCGCGCCTGACCATCGGTGGCAAAACCTGGGCGCAGGGGTCGGTTCCGCGCGGCGACGTGCTGGAACTGGTGACCAAACGGACCGAAAGCCCGGTGTCGCCAATTGCCCGCGACTGGGTGCGTGGCGTGGTGCCGTACCGCAACCAGTTTCGGAGTACCACCAAACTGCGGCGGGTGGGCGCACTCACGGTCGGCGGCCGCGCGGTTCGGATCTACGAAGCCACCGGTTCGCGCGGGAGCATCCGGTTCGAACTGAATCCGGAGCACCTGATCGACCGCATCGAGACCCGCGTCACCGGCCCCGACGGCGGCGTGATCTCGCGCTCGACGGTGTCGTTCCGGTACTTGCCGCTCTCCCCCGTGGCGTTTCGGCTGACCCCGCCCCGCGATGTTCCGGTGGCGACACTCCAGCCGATTGCGGAACGCTGAGCGGTAAAGTCACGGCTGGCGGGCGCGCCAGGCTCTGACAATCATTCGTTCACTTTCACCCAAATTGATCCTAGAGCCTACGGCTTGAAGTCACCGACGGCTAACTCAAGTGATTGCAGCGTGGCTACCCTCGCGACTCGAATGACCGCTACTTTACCGTTACCGGCGACGAGCCTCGGAAACATGTTTACTTCATAAACGTCCTTAACGCCCGGTAACGATTTGCAATACTGGTAGAGAACTAAGCCCCCAGCATGAGGTTGTACCAAGACAAATCGACAGAACCTCGTAAAGAAATCGCGCGTTTCCGATGGATCGGAAGGATCAAGAATTGTCTTGAGTCCGCTGAGCGTAATGAGATGAGAACGCAAAGACGCAAGCTGTTCTACCGACCATCGGCACTCTAAACAATCTTCCTGCTCAGGGCTTCGTTCAGATCTTGTCAACACATACCGGGGCAATTTCTCGAACCCGGGTAGAAAAACAAGGTTTGAAACGAGGAAGCCAGTGGCTCTCGATAAATGTCCGTTATCACGGGCAGTGCGCGAACGCGTGTATGGGAGCAACTCATGTGCTCTCTTATTCACGATAATCGAGTGGATGTCGGCCAGCAAGGTTTCATGAACAGTGCGTAGGAGATGTTCAGAAACGCGATACAACTCCATGTCACCTGACGATGATGAGCTAACATTGCCTAATATGAAGCCATTTTCTTCCCGCCAAAGCAAAAGCTCCGCACCTTCTACTTTCAATCGACCTGACAACGGAAACGCAAAATCATTCAACGACTCCTCAGTTAAGATCGCAAAAAACCCGAGCATAAAATTCACCTGATCCGTTACGACAAATTCACGCGCGTTATCTGCATTTACACTGACATGAATTCTCATGCGTGCAATGTAGAACTCCACTTCGAAATACCGATAGTCAATCGCCTCTAAGGTGATTCGGATCGAATTACATTGATGAACATTATGAGGAACTTGGTACACCGCCACCCCTTGGCATTGAAGCCACTCCACCGGTGATCAGTAATGCGCCTGCCACCGGAGCCAACGTTCCACCGCTCGCCGTTACTCCCGCAATCACGATCACGACAACCGCAACGATGACGAGACCCTTGCCGATCATCCTCAACGTGTCGTTAGGATCAGATCCTGCGCCACCAGGCGAGACTCCGTAGCCTTCATCAATGAGCATTCTCTCAAGCTCCGCAACGGCAATGTCCACATCACGAGCAGCCTTCCTGCCGTCGCGTGATCCCGGTCCGCCCCTTTGGTTCTCATCGTCATCATCATCGTCACTTTTGTCCACGTACTCTTTAGAAACTTCATGTAGGTGCCTTTTAAACTCTTTATTGTCACGGTATTCCTCGCCTGTGCCTGGAACAATTCGGCCCCTTGCTTTCAACTGCTTGATTGGACGGTACAAGTCACCCGACAGCCCGACAGAATCTATTCGCGTAAGCGGATCGTTCTCGCCGTACGTGTACCAGTTCCGACCATCCTTGATCGGATCGCGGGTCAGGAACCGACCCGTCGAAGGGTCGTAGTACCGGTGACCCAAAAGCTGGAGTCCGGAATCCCTGCACGCCTTATAGCCCCAGTTCTCCGCAAAGCCGAACGGACCGGTCCAGGCTCCGGAGCCGCTTCGCTCTTCTGAGGGAGAAGGGGTTGGCGATGAGGGCCTGCCCGGCGCCAGAGTCCCT
>JANRKI010000004.1:0-4078 GCA_033763535.1 Fimbriimonadaceae bacterium
GCGCCGGGGTCGGGGCGATGGCCCCCGTCCCTACTTCGGAAGCGGTAGGCCGAGGGCCGCGAGGTACTTCCGGAGGTTCGCGATGCGGCTCGGGTCGTCCAGTTTCACGTCGAACGGGCGCCCGCGGGCGTCGATGATGATGCCGACGGTGCCGCCCTCAAACGTCTGCGAGATCGCCACGCCCGGGCCGGCACCCAGATCAAACCCTTTCTGCGGCGTCACGGTAAGCGACTTGAATTCGTTGCGTCCCGCCGGAATCACCACGACCTCGCCGAAAGGAACCGTCAGGTTGAGGCCCTCGCCGGTAACCGTCAGGCAAGGTTGGCCGGCCGTGCCGATGCCCACCGGAGCGATGCAGTGTCCGCACTTCACGATGCAGTCGTATTCGAAGACCTGCTTCGCCGCGATATAGAAATGCTCGGACAGTACACCGAGGTGCGGCATCATAAAGATGCTGTCCACGGTCAGCATCGTCACGCCTTCCGGCAGGTAGGCATCCATCATCATCAGCGCGCTTTGCGCGCGGCGCGGTGCGTGCGAAAGGACGCCGCCGGAACCGATGACCATATCCAGGGACATCATGTTCACCAGCGTTTGCCCCGCCTGACCCTGGCTAAACAGCCGGTCCACGTTCGATTCGGTCTGTACGCCGACGAGGTCGCGCGCCAGCGACTTGTGGTGCTGAAACGCGAGTCGAAGCGCCTCGCGCGAGACCGCGTGCTCAATCAGCAGGTCTTCGTAGGTCTGCGGAATCGTGGTCGGGCGAATCATCTTGTTGCGCAACCGATTCCGTACTTCCGCCGGAGCGATCTCGAACGGCAGCCAGCGGGCGATGTTCTCCACTCCCGCCTCTTTCAGCACGTTACAGATGGAATAGCTCATGCCGAGGTTTGCCGAGACGGTGCGGTTGTAGATGCGCTCTCCCGTGGCCGCCAAGAACACCGAGAACACGTCGGTGGTCGCCCCGCCGATATCCACGCCGAGCACGTTCAGCTTTTCGTTTTCGGCGTACTCCTTCAGCAGCTTGCCCACGGCGTTGGGGGTCGCCATGACCTCCTCGCTCGTCCATTCCAGCAGTTTCGAATACCCCGGAGCCTGTTGCATCACGTGCTCCAAAAACATTTCGTGAATCTCCTCGCGGGCCGGACCCAGGTTCTCTCGCTCCAGCGTCGGGCGGAGATTATCGACCACTTGCAGCGAGATCGTTTCGCCCAAAACGGCGCTCACCGGCTCGCGCGCCTCAGAGTTCCCCGCGTAAATGACCGGCAACTTCATGTCGCCAAACCGCGGTTTCGGGTCGGCCCGGCGGATGACCTCCGCCATTTCGATGTTGTGAGCCTTCGTGCCGCCCTCGGTCCCGCCGGCCATTAGAATGATGTCGGGCCGAAGCTGGCGCAGTCGCTCGACCTTTTGGTAATCCTTGCGACCGTCGTTCACGGCGAGCGTATCCATCAGGATGGCGCCCGCCCCCAGCGCGGCGCGCTCGGCCGATTCCGCCGACATCTCGCGAACGACGCCGGTCACCATCATTTGCAAGCCGCCGCCCGCGCTACTGGTGGAAACGTACATGTCGGCGCTGTCCAACGGCGTTTCGACGCCCGCTGGATTTCGCTCGCCTTCCTTGAGTTGGCGCCACACCTGACCATCGCGGATCAGCTGACGTCGCCCGACCTCGAAGCCTTCGGGAACCACCGTCTCCGTGATGTCCTCCAGCTCCGTGATGGCATTGACCACGCCGAGGGTCACGTCTTCAAACGGGCGTTCGACGGTGGTGGGCGCCTCTCCGCGCGCGACGAGGCGGTATTCGCCGTCCGGGTTCTGCTCGATCAGGATCGCCTTGGTGGTCGTCGAGCCGCAGTCCGTGGCAACAATGCGCCGAATGGCGTCTGGCATGATTCGCTATTATGCGTCGGTTCGGGCGCGTTTCCCCGGCGGATTAGCGGGCCACGACCGCGTAGGTCACGAAATCGCTGATCATCGGCGGCTCCTCGCCCCGCGCCTTGGCCTTCGCAATGTCCTCGAACCCGCGCTTGTGCCCCTCGCGGAACTCCGGCGAATCGACCCACGCCCGAAAGGACGGCTCGGAATCCCAGTGGCTCACGATGAGATACGGCTCCCCGTCGCGATTGGGCCGCAGCACGTGCATGTTCACGAAACCATCCATTCGATCGATGGCGTGGGCCCGCGTTTGGAACAACGTCTCGAACCGCTCCCGGTAGTCCTCGCGCACGGTGATGCGATTGATCGCGACGAAGCCGACGGCTTCTCCGATCGGGATGGCGGGGGAGACGGGAGCGGTGGTGGTCGTCATATTTTTTGGCGAGTCAAAACTCTCTGTCATACTATACGACAAAGTAAAGATTCAGCGCACCAAATTCGCCGATTTCTTTGCAATTCTGGCGATTATTTGCCGCTGGTGCTTACCGACAGGCTGGTGTAGTGCCGTACGAACGGGTACGCCTTACCGTTGAACGTGCCCGGCCGCTTCTCGTCGGTGGACGCCCAACCGAAGAACGGCCGATTTGCCGGCCATCGCAGCCGCGCGCGCCCTTCCGCATCCGCCGTGGCGGTGATCGGTCGAAACGCCGCATCGTACGCCTGAATTTTCGCGCCCGCCCGAGGCTCGCCCCGAAACAGCACCTGGAGCTGGACGAACTCGCCGTCCCGAGTCAGCAGCAGATCGAGCGGCAACGACGACGGTCCGGCGGCGGCGACGGCATCGCGCGTGGCGCGGGCGTAATACATCAGCAGAAAGCCTCCGCGCTTCGTCATCACGCCGTACGGCAGCTTGCCGAGCGCAACGTCGCCCCCATCCGCCGGAACCGCGCCGTACTCGTCTCCCCAGCCGACCAATCCCGCGGGCTGGACCAGCAGGAACTGCGCGCGTTTGCCGACCAGGTTTGGCAGCACGCTGTTGCCGGGGCTCTCCGCGAACACCACCTTCGCGCCGCCCGACGTGGGCGTATCGAAGTACATCCACAAGAAGTGGGCGTGGACCGAAGGGGCACCGAGGCCGGCGAGCACGAGGCTGGTGACGAAGGGGACGGGGCGGAAAGAAACGCGTGCCATAGCGAAATGCGGGCCGCATCTCCGAAACGTGACGTCGGCCCAATAGGAGATGATTGGCCATCTCGGGGCCGCGCGCTTGCCCGCCGTGCCGCGCAATTGCCCGAATTGATGAATCTTTACTTTTTTGTCATCATTCCGGGCGGCTCCAGGCCGAGATCGGATTCCCCAATTCCGCCCATCACGCTATACTCAACCGTCTGATTTAGGAGAGCCCGTTGGCAGGAGTCGCATTCAAGAACGTCACAAAGGTGTACGGAAAGGATGTCAAGGCCGTAAAGAGTCTGAACCTTGACATCCGAGACCAAGAATTCATGGTCCTTGTCGGTCCATCTGGATGCGGAAAAACCACCGCGCTCCGCATGATTGCCGGTCTGGAAGAAGCCACCGAGGGCGACATCATGATCGGCGAAGTCCGCGTGAACGACGTGCCGCCGAAGGACCGAGACATCGCGATGGTGTTTCAGAACTACGCGCTGTACCCGCACATGAACGTGTACGACAACATCGCGTTTGGCCTGCGCCTGCGCGAGCTGAAGGGCTTCTTTTGGCAAGTCACTCACCTGGCGGAGGCAAAGCGCATCAAGGCGGACATCGACAACCGGGTCCGCGAAGTCGCGCGGATGCTGGACATCGAGAAGTACCTCGAGCGGCGTCCGAAGGAGCTTTCCGGGGGCCAGCGGCAACGCGTCGCCCTCGCCCGCGCCATCGTGCGCAAGCCGAAAGTCTTCTTGATGGACGAGCCGCTGTCGAACCTCGACGCGAAGCTGCGCGTGCAGACGCGAGCCGAACTCATCCGGCTTCACCGCCAGCTCGGCATCACGACGATCTACGTGACCCACGACCAGGTGGAGGCGATGACCATGGGTCAACGCATGGCCATCATGCGAGACGGCGTCTTGCAACAGTGCGACGAACCCGAGAAGGTGTATCAGTACCCCGCCAATAAGTTTGTTGCGGGCTTCATCGGTTCGCCGCCGATGAACTTCATCAACGCGACGATCGAATCGAA
>JANRKI010000005.1:0-9540 GCA_033763535.1 Fimbriimonadaceae bacterium
TCAAGATATCGCCCTCGATGCCGTACTCAAGCAGCTGACGCAAATGCAGTTCACGCGTACCGCCCTTACCCTCGAACGCGGCTCGTTTCGAGTACGCGGCGATACCATTGAAATTCAACCGAAAGATGAAGAGGTCGTCACCCGCGTCGAGTTCTTCGGCGATACCGTCGAAAGAATCCGCCTCATCGATCCGCTTACCCAAGAAGTCCTCGATGAACCAACCAAGATTTCTATCTTCCCGGCCACCCACTACGTCACTCCCTGGGAACGCATGGATGTCGTAATCGAACAAATCCGTGCCGAACTCGACGCCCAAGAAGCCCTCTTCGTATCGCAAGGCAAACTCCTCGAAGCCCAACGAATTCGGCAGCGTGTCGAGTTCGATATCGAGATGATGAAGGAAGTCGGTTACTGCAACGGAATAGAAAACTATTCGCGGTACTTTGATGGACGCCGTCCCGGCGACTCGCCGTACACCTTACTCGACTTCCTCCCCTCGGATGCCATCGTCTTTATCGACGAAAGCCACCAAACCCTGCCGCAGGTCCGCGCCATGTACAACGGCGACCGCCAACGAAAATCAATCCTCGTCGATTACGGCTTCCGACTGCCCAGCGCACTCGATAACCGACCGCTTCAGTTCGACGAGTTCTTGCAACGTGTTCCGCAAGTCGTCTTCGTATCCGCCACGCCGGGACCGTTCGAGCAGGAAGTTCAGAGCCAAGTCGTCGAGCAGATCATCCGTCCCACCTACATCGTGGACCCTGAGATTGATGTCCGACCGACTAAGGGCCAAATTGATGATCTCATTAACGAGATTCAGTTTCGCGTCGCACTCGGTCAACGCACTCTGGTCACCACGCTGACCAAGAAAATGGCGGAAGACTTAACCAATTACCTTCAAGACCTCAACGTAAAGGTGAACTACATTCACTCAAACGTCCACTCGCTCGACCGCCCGGAAATTCTGCGCGATCTCCGCCTCGGCGTATACGACGTCGTGGTCGGAGTGAACCTCCTGCGCGAAGGCCTCGACCTTCCGGAAGTCACCCTCGTCGCAATCCTCGACGCCGACAAAACCGGCTTTCTCCGGAGCGCTACCAGCCTCATCCAAACCATCGGCCGCGCCGCTCGAAACGTCGATGGGCGTGTTATCATGTACGCCGATGAAATCTCGGAAGCGATGCAGGCCGCCATCGAAGAAACCAATCGACGCCGAGAAATTCAGCGCACTTATAACGAAGTCAACGGAACCTCGCCGCAAACCGTAAAGAAGATAGTGCGCGAAACCGTGCGCTCTTACGACGCGGTAAACGAAGTCGCCAACCAGTACAGCGACGACCTAAATGGCCTAGTTGGTAAAGATGGCACGCCCGTCCGCGTCGAAGACATCCCCTTACTTGTTTCCGCGCTCGAGAAGGACATGAAAGAACTGGCAAAAGCCATGCAGTTCGAAAAGGCCGCTCAAGTGCGCGACGAAATCTCCGAACTCCGCAAACTCATGGGCACCAGCGGCGGCAGACTCGGCGAAGATAAACGGAAGAACAAACGCATGCAGCGACGGCGTTAGTCCTTTATCTCCGCGAAAGCCATGCGGATCACGCGCGTCTTGCGGTCAAATCCCGAGAACTGAATCACGAAAACCAGTTCCGTAGTCGTCTTCCCAGAGAAGACCCAATTCTGCTGCTTCGCGCCAAGTTGCTGCTCCAGCCGAGCGTCAAACGACACGCCCGCGTCCATCGCCGTCGGAGTCACGTTCAACTTCAATCCGCCCTCGAGCCCCAGTTCCGCCGGCATTCCGCTGACCGTCCGCACCATCGGTGCTGATACCAACTTCGCCCGCCGATTCTCCGCCAGCCGTCCCATCCCATCGTCAAACGACTTGCCGTTCACATATCCCGTCACCGATCCGTCCTTCGCCCGCGTAAACCGACCGGCTGTCAGCTCAAATCGCGGCCCGACCTCGTAGACTCGGTACGAAATCTGAACCTGGCGCAGCGGCGGCGTCGGGTCCTGAAGCGCCATCAAGCAAGAGACTGTAAGCAGAATCATCTCTCTATAGACGTCTCACGTCGAAAAACAATTCACCCGCCGCCGCCATCGAAAAACATCGCGGTTCGCCAGAAAAGCGCGTAAGATACACCAGAGGAACGTCAACGATGACCGCACGCGAAAAAATCGCCCACCTTTACCGCCGACTCGCATTCGGCGCCACCCCCGCCCAGCTCGACATCGCCGAGCGACGCGGTTTCGCGGCAACGCTCGACGACCTCATCCATTACCACCGCACCGAACCAAACTTTAATGTCTCGCCGCACGAGTTCTCCTGGCGTTACAGTACTAAAGAAGAGGCAGATCTGGGCAGTTGGCGATACCGCACCTGGTGGACGTTCCAAATGATGGCGACGAATCGCCCGTTAGAAGAAAAGCTCACCCTCTTCTGGCACGGGCATTTCGCCGTAAGCGATACGAAAATCGAGGACGGGCCCATCATGCTCGACTACCTCCAAACCATCCGCACTAATGCCGGAGGCAAGTTCGAAAATCTCGCCGAAGCCATGGCAAAGTCGCCCGCCGTCATGCGCTATCTCGACATGAATCGCAGCGCCCGCGGAAATCCTAATGAGAACTTCGCGCGCGAAATCATGGAACTGTTCACGCTCGGAATCGGCAACTATTCCGAAGAAGACGTGAAGGAAGCCGCCCGCGCCTTCACCGGCTGGGGCTACATCCATACGTACTGGGAACTGCCCGGCGACGCAACGACAAAGCTCAAGGATCGAATCAAATACGATCGTCCGTTTAGCAGCTTCGCGTACATGCCCGCCCTGCGCGATCCGTCGCCTAAGACAATCCTCGGAGTATCGAAAGACTGGACCGGCGAAGAGCTTGTCCGATTCCTCAGCCGCCACCCCAAAACTGCCGAGTTCATCGCCACAAAGCTGTGGGCATTCTTCGCCTCAAGTACGCCGAATCCCACCGCCATTGCGAAGATGGCGACCACCTTCCGCCGAACCGGAGGCGATATCCTCAAAACGGTACGCACCATGGCCGAATCGCCCGAGTTCTTTAGCTCGCAAGTCGTCGCTGTAAAGCCAAAGACTCCGGTGGATTACGTGATCGGCATCGCCCGACGTCAAGGCATCGGAGAAGCACTCCTCGCCCTCCGGCCAAAGGAGAGTACAACCGAATCCGAGATTCCAAAAAAGATCCTGGATGACGCCGGGTACGCCGCCTACCGCATGAACCGCCAAGGCCTGTCCCTGCTCTACCCACCCGACGTCAGTGGTTGGGATTGGGGCAACAATTGGATCACCCCCGCGGCCCTTACCGAACGCTACCAGTACCACGGACACTGGCTACCACTACCCGAGAACAAGGACGTCGCCAGCCAGTCCGTGATCGGTTGGCTGAAGACGCAAAAGCCCGCCGATAGCCCCGCCATGGCCGCGCGTCTTGCCGAGTACTACGACGTCCGCCCGAATCCAGAGACGCTTGACGTCCTCAAGACGGTATTCGATTACTTCCAGGGGCCTAAGCTTTTCGAAACCCCCGGACGCTGGGGAGAAGCGCATTTCGCCGCGATGAAATACCTCGTCGCCGCACCAGAAATGCACCTGTGCTAAAGCAAAGAAGCAAAACCAAAGAAGCCAGAGCAACGAAGCGAAAGCAACAAAGCACAGACCACCGCCCTACCGCCGCGGCCGCGTGTCGAAAAAGTCCAGCAGCATCTTCGTGGCGTCCGCCCCGCTGCGCGTCTCTACCCCGCCGACGGTCCTCCCGCCCGGCCATTGGTGACCGCCCTCCGCCAAAGTCACGGCCAATACCTCCACGCCGTCCGCGGCTTCCCGCCACCGATCCACTCGTTGCGCTCCCGGAAAGGCCGATCGCTCGTCCGTCGCTACCTTGGCCAATCCCAGCGACGTCGCCCACCACTGCGCCGATTCCGGCATCGCCACGCCCCGCAACAGGGCCTTCGAGTCTGCCGCGTACGCAACGACCGAATCGTCCACCGCATGAATCAGCATCACGCTGGGCCGCCCCGTCGGCTTGGCCAGTCGACGCTCGCCCACCCCCGTCGTCCCGGCCACCGCGCCGATCGCCGCCACTCGGTCGCCGTATCGGGCCGCCACCGCATGCGACAAAAAGGCCCCGTTCGAATGCCCGCATACAAAGACGCGCCGAGGATCAATCGAAGTCTTCCGCCCGATCGCGTCAACCACCGCCATCACAAAGGCCGGATCGTCCGCTTTCGTCCCGCTCAGGTCAATAAATCCGGCGTTCCAACCGCGCCGCGCGCCGGTCCCATCCGGAAAGGCGACAACGTACCCGCGCTCGGTGGCGCGCGCCGCCATGCGGGTGTTCGCCTCGCACAGCGCGCCCGATGCCGTCCAACCGTGCAAAACGATGACGAGCGGGCGCGGTGTCCCGGCCGGAGGCGCGTGAAGAATGAAGCTCCGCTCCGACCCACCAAAAGAAATCGACTCCACCGAGCGATCAAAATCCGCCGGGCGCGAAGCTACCGTCGCCCCGAAAATCGCCACCGAAGCCAGAACCGTCAGCATCCTGATCGGATTCTACGCAACGCGGCCGGCCAAACAATTCGACCTAGGCGACCAGCGAATCAAGTTCCAGGCTTCGCAACGCGCCCACCGCAATGGCAAACTCGTTCCGAAGTTCGGACTCCATAAACGGGCGCAGCGTCAGCGGACGGTTCTGGTTCTTGTCGCCTTCCATCAGCGCCTTCGACCACATCTCCAGTTCGCTCGCCACGTGACCCAGCCGATCCAGACCCAGCGTACGGCTCGATCCCTTCAAACTATGGATCGCCCGTGTCGCCCGCGGATAGTCTGCCGTCACCAGTGCGGCCTCAAACTCGTCGATAAGCCCCGACGAGCTCTCAACGAACACCTCGATGAGCTGCTCGGCAAATTCCGCATCGCCCATCGACGCCTCCGCAAGTACCTCCGCATTGAAAACGGCGAAATCCTTGACCTCTGAAGGTCGCGAGGAACCTTTCATCACAACAGACTCGACAAACTGGCCCGACCTCTCAACTGAAATCGACTCGTAATTAGTGTACGACACAGACACCTCATCTCGGATCATTGGCGATCCTCCGCAACTCTTCACCCACTAAGAACGCCTGAACAAAGTTTCCGTTTCCAAATTGCAAAATCTGAACGCAAGATTCATCTCATCACCCTGCCACCCCCGCACGTCGCGATCCCAAAATCAGCCCCCGTGCCAAACTCTCCCCTGTGAGTAGCAACCTCGGCATCCCCTCCCGCGCCGACAATTACAGCGACTGGTACAACGAACTCGTCCTCAAGGCCGACCTCGCCGACTACTCGCCCGTTCGCGGATGCATGGTCATCAAGCCCCACGGATACGCCCTCTGGGAGAACATGCAACGCGCCCTCGATGGCATGTTCAAGGCCACTGGGCACCAAAACGCCTATTTCCCCATCTTCATTCCAAAGTCATTCTTCGAGAAAGAGGCCGAGCACGTCGACGGATTCGCGAAAGAATGCGCCGTCGTCACCCACCACCGCCTCAAGGCAAACCCCAACGGTGACGGCCTCATCCCCGATCCCGACGCCGTGCTGGAAGAACCGCTCATCGTCCGCCCCACCAGCGAAACGATCATCTGGAACACCTACAGCAAGTGGATTCAAAGCAATCGCGACCTGCCCATCCTCATCAACCAATGGGCAAACGTCGTCCGCTGGGAACTCCGCACCCGCATGTTCCTGCGCACCGCCGAATTCTTGTGGCAAGAGGGCCACACGGCCCACGCCACCTACGACGAGGCCGAGCAAGAGGCCCTCACCATCCTCGAGTGCTACCGCCGCTTCGCCGAAGACTACATGGCCGTCCCCGTCCTCGTCGGACAAAAGTCGGAAGGTGAAAAGTTCGCCGGCGCCGACCACACCTACTGCATCGAGGCCCTCACCCAAGACTTGCGCGCCATTCAAGCCGGCACCAGTCACCACCTCGGCCAAAACTTCGCCAAGGCATTCGACTGCAAATTCCAAAGCGCCGAAGGCACGTTGGAATACGTGTACGCCACGTCTTGGGGCGTTTCCACCCGCCTCATCGGCACGCTTATCATGGCCCACAGCGACGACCGCGGACTCGTGTGCCCGCCGAAACTCGCCCCGATCCATGTCGTCATGGTGCCGATGGGCCGCGATGCCGAAACCCGCGCCAAAACCACCGGCACCTGCGAAGCCATCGCCGCCACTCTCCGTGCCCAGGGTCTCACCGTCAAAATCGACGACCGCGAGAAAGAGTCGCCCGGGTTCAAATACAACTACTGGGAACTGCGCGGAGTCCCCGTCCGCATCGAAGTCGGTCCGCGCGATCTCGAGGCCGGAACCGTGATGATGGCTCGCCGCGATACCGGCGACAAAGAGACTGTCGCGCTTTCGGATGCCGCCGCTCGCGCCACCGCGCTGCTGGACGAAATCCAGTCCGCCCTGTACCAACGCGCGCTCGATTTCCGCAACGCGAACACCCACCGCGTGGACACCTGGGAAGCCTTCCAAGCCGCGTTTAGCGGAGAGGGCGGCGGCGGATTCGTGCTCGCCCACTGGGACGGCACCCAGGAAACCGAAGACGCAATCAGCGACGCGACCAAAGCGACGATCCGGTGTATCCCGCTGATCCCGCTCGACCCGTCCGACGCCGAACCGGGCACGTGCGTCTTCTCCGGCCGACCGTCTACCCAACGAGTCGTCTTCGCAAAGGCGTACTGACGCCTGGTTCGTCACATCCACGTCCACGCGCACTCTTCTCGCCGAAATAGCCCGTTCCACTCCGCGCCAATTGCCCGTGGAACGGGTGCCGGCCGCCACCGCCAGCAACCGTCCGCAACCGTCCGCCACTGCCCGTGATCGTCAGCAACTGCCCGCAATCGTCTGCAATCGCCCGCCACCGCCGGCAATCGTCAGCAACTGCCCGCAATCGTCCGCAATCGTCAGCAACCGTCCGCCACCGTCAGCAATAGTCAGCCACCGTCAGCAATCGTCAGCAATAGTCAGCCACCGTCCGCCACCGTCAGCAATCGCCAGCAACCGTCAGCGATCGCCCGCAATCGTCAGCAATAGTCCGCCACCGGCAGCAACCGTCAACAACTGCCGGCGACCGCCCGCAACTGCCCTCAATCGCCAGCAGTCGCCCGCCATCGCCAGCAATCGCCCGCAACCGTCCGCCACCGGCCGCAACCGTCAGCAATCGCCCACCACCGCCTCGCACCACTTCCGAAGATTGTAGTAGGACGTAATCCGGCTGATCTTCCCATCCGAAACGTCCACGAAAAACCCGGAACGGACCGCGTAAGCCTGACCCGTCGCCGGCGGTAGCGAGCCGTCCGTCCGCAAGTACCGACCCCGAACGATGAACTCGCACGCCCCGCCCGTGTCATCGCCATACACCCGAACCTCTTCCAGCCGCTCCGCGTAGTGCGCGTCCATGTGCGCCTTGAACGCCCGGTACGCCTCGATACCGATCTCCGTGCCGCCCTCATTGATGTCGTGCACCACATCCGGCGCCAGCACCGCCAGCTGACCCTCCACGTCGTCGCGATTAAACGCCGCCACATATGCCGAAATCAGCCGCACGGCCAGCGGTTGAGCAGAATCCACCGAAGCACTCATAGTACGTTCGTAACGTTACCCCCTAAGGCAACCACCCTGCTCCGCCCGCACTGTCAGCCACCGTCAGCAACCGCCCGCAACTGTCAGCAATCGTCAGCTATCGCCCGAACCACCCGTACCACCCGACCCACCCATCCCCCGAAACGACTGCCAAGCCCGCGCACCAAATCGCCCCCACAGGAAGCGACCCAGCAACCAGACTGGTAATGCCACCAGCAAAAACTGAACCGCCGACAGCAAAAACCCCAGCGCGTTCCAGGCGAACTGCTTGCCCGCATTCATCACCTGCGTCCGCATCCGATCCTGCCAACTGGTCCCACCCGGAGTCTCCATCTCCGTACGCGAATAAGGCTCAAACAACGTGATGTGAACCTTCGCCTTGCCCAGCCCGGATCGTAGGCGCGATTGCTCCAGCCGAACCGTATCGATCTCGCTCTCCGTCGCTGCAATCCGGTCCCGAATGTAGAGCGCATCTCGCGCCCGCAGGCCATTCCGCTTCGACAACCCTTCCAGCCACTGCCGATGCTTGCCGAGTCGCAATGCCGTCCGCTCAAGGCCCTCGAGCTCCAGCGCGGCATTCAGCTTCGAGGCCGTCTCGCTAAACAACGTCCCCAGCGTCCGGACCTCGTCCGTCAACCCATCCAACTGCGCCTTGGGAACCGAAACCAGGAATCGCCCGCTCAGTCGTCCGTTCTCGTGAGAAATCGTCTTGACGCTCTCAAACTCGCCGCCCGCCTTGCCCACCATCTGAGCCAGCTTCGTCCGCGCGTCCGAATACGCCGCAACCTTGATGACGACACCGCCATTCCGAATCTCGGCGGCCGATCGCGGACTGTCCGCGTGCCCGCTCAGGCCCAACCCAACGCCGAAGACGATGACGAAAAACCCTTGCGAAAACCGCCGCATGTCGCGCCCATCATACGCCAACTTCCTCCTGGCACCGTCAGCAATCGCCCGAACAATCCGAACCAACCAACCGAACCAACCGAACGATCCGAACCACCCGAACGATCCGGCCAAACCATCCGAACAATCCGAACAAGCCCGAACCACCCGAACGATCCGGCCCGCACCAGCCCGAACCAACCCGAACTATCCGAACCACCCGAACTATCCGCCCGAACAATCCGAACCAACCGAACGATCCGGCCGAACCGCTACCCTACGTTCCGCTCTGCCCCCGGAACCGCTTCTAACCGCCCCGAACGCACATCATAAACGAACCCACGTACTGGAATCGTATCCGGCACCAGCGGATGGTCCGCGATCCGATTCACGTCCTCGCGCACGGCCGCCGCCTGATCCCGAATCGTCAAAAAGTTGATGTATCGCGCCTCGCTCGAACCCGGCCCGGCCCCCACATCCACGAAGCCGCTCGCCGTCAGTTCCGCCGTTTCCAGCGACTGCTCCAACAGCCCGGAGATCACGTCGTTGGTAAAGAACTGCATCCCGCAATCGGTGTGATGCACCACGAAGAACTCGCGTGTCCCCAGCAACTTATAACTAATCACGAGCGACCGAATCGCGTCGTCGCTCGCCCGACCGCCCGCGTTCCGAATCACGTGCGCATCGCCTTCACTCAACCCCGCGTACTTCGCCGGGTCCAGCCGCGCGTCCATGCAAGTCAAAATCGCGAACCGACGCGCCGGCGGCAGCGCCAAATTCGCCCGATCTCCAAATTCGAGGGCGTACGCCGCATTGGCATCAAGAATTTCCGGTAGCACCGATTGGCTCATGCCCCTACTTTACGGCACCAAAAGTGCCTCAGTAGCCAAAAGAAACTGAAGCCTGCGCATTTCGAACGATTCTTAGGCCCACAAACCCGGCCACGTCCCGACGCAAAATTCCCTGACCGCGATCCCACCCCAGCGACCGACAA
>JANRKI010000006.1:0-66089 GCA_033763535.1 Fimbriimonadaceae bacterium
TCCTTCTTAGCCCGCGCGGTGGCGGTCATGGTCGGCAGGAGTGCTTCTTTGGCCGGGTCCGTGCCGACTTTCGTCGGTTCGGCCTTCGTCGAGACCGGCGCGTTTTGATCGTTACTCGACTCGCATCCCAGGATGACGGCGGCGAGGATGACGGCGATAAAGCTGAACTTCTTCATGTGCAAAAAAGGCCCCTCCCGGCGGAAAGCTCCGAGGGAGAGGCCAGTGTACGGGGTCCTTAGTTGAGGACCGGGAGACCGGTGATCGGGTCCAGCAACGGCTGTCCGGCCGCCGTGAACATTTGCTCGCCCCACATGTAGCGGGCCGGGCTCACGGTCGCGTTGAACTTGGCGTACTTCGCCGAGCCGTCGGCCATGCCGTAGTTGTCGCCTTCGTTCCATCGGAGCGCCGAGTGGTACGAGATCAGCGGGTAGCTACCGCCCGGGTTGGTGCGGCACTGGGTGAACACGTTGCGCACTTGGCCGAAGTTCAGGGCGAACAGCGGGCTAGCGGCCGCGTCGGTGTTTTCACCGAGGTACTGCTGGGTATTCGCGGCGTCGCGGGTCGCAGCGTTCGTCGAGCGGTGCGACGAGTTGCGGATACCGGTACCGAGCGATTGACCGTTGAGGCACTCGAGGTTGTCGGTGAGACCGGCGATCATGATCGTGCCCGACACGTTGGTCAGGTTCGATTGGCTGATCACGCGGACGCCCGCTTGCAGGTCGAGGATGTTTCGGGCTCGCGGCATCACGGCGCTGTTGACGGTGTAGCTGAGTCGCGGAGCTTGGTTGTCGATGATGAAGCCGTTCAGCTGCAGGGTGCCCGGAGGGGTGTCGCCCGAAACCGCGCAGCGGTCCGCTTGTTGGCCGGCCGGGAAGCCGCGGCCGCTATTGTTGTTGGCCGACGCAAAGCAGGTCGGACCGTGGCCGCGCAGGTTGTCGCCCGGGCTCACGAAAATGTCGTAGTTCTTGACGTACGGGAAGATCATCCCCGACCAGTGCTCGTAACCGCCGCGGGTGCCGCCGAGCGCCGGGTTGAACGCGCGGTGGAAGTACGCCGACGGCAGGATGTCGTCGGTGTCGGCCGCGTAGGTGATGATGCCGAGGCTGAGCTGCTTGATGTTCGAAAGGTCAGACGACTTCTTCGCCGCCGCCTTCGCTTGCGCGAAGACCGGGAACAGGATCGCAGCCAGGATCGCGATGATCGCAATGACCACGAGCAGTTCGATGAGGGTAAATGCCTTCTTCATGACGTTGCTCCGGGAGCTTCCAGAGATTGAAAGGCGGATGTTAAGAAATCGGGGACATTTTATTAAGACAGTGTTAAGAAATTCCGTCCGGTTGCCCGCAGGTGACCGTTTGACCGGCGCACGGTGTCAATCTTTTTTGGCTTGCTATGGAAGGCTTGATCCAGTTTTGCAAATGTCTGTCGGAACCGCTGGCGGTACGGATCGTGGTGCTCTTGTTGCACGATGAGCTCAAGATCAACCAGCTTCAGCGGATTTTGGAGGCCAAGCGGAGCACCATCAACCTTCACCTCATCAAGCTGCGGGAGTGCAATGTCGTCGTGACGGAGATGGACGGACGCTGGCTTCGGTTTCGGCTCAACCCCGATCTCAAGGAGTTTATCCACCGCGTGGTGGAAACGTACCGTGATGACCTAAGCTGGGACCCGAAGGTGACGGAAGATCTTGCTCGGCTCGAGCGCGAGCGGTATGTTTCTAGCATTCAACTGGCCCCGCTTCGGGTGATTCAAGGCGAGGCCAGCGGTGAAGAGGCCCTCGCCGCCTCGGGCGACGAAGGCCGTTCCGATTAGTTGGTGACCGGGTTGCCGGAGATCGGGTCGAGGACCTGCGCGCCGCCGTCCGTCAGGACGCTAGCACCCCACGCGTAGCGGGTCGGGTTGATCGACTGGTTGAACTTCATGTACTTGGCGGAACCGTCGGCCATGCCGTAGTTGTCGCCTTCGTTCCAGCGGTTCACCGAATGGTAAACGGCCAGCGGATAGTCGGTGCGCGGCGTGGTGCTGCACAGTTGGAAGATTTGGTTGCCCGGCGCGGTGACTTGGCCGAAGTTGAGCGCCCAGATTTGAGCCGGTCGCGAAGCGCCGTCTTCTTGGCTACCGAAGTACGCACGGGTGTTGCCGCGGTCGATCGACAGCGCGTTGGTTGAGCGGTGGCTCGCGCTGCGGACAATCGAGGTGATCGAGGCCGAGCTGAGGCACGACACGTTGTCCACGAAGCCTGCGATCAGGATGGTGCCCGAGACGTTGTCCAACGCGGTTTGGCTCGTGATCGAGATGCCTCGGTTCACGTCGCCGATGTTGCGGTATCGACCGATGACGGCCGAGTTGACGGTGTAGCTGATGCGCGGAACTTGGTTGTCCACGACGAAGCCGCCGCGGATGAAGTTGGCCGGCACGAGGTCCGGTCGGCTGGCCGTGCAGCGGTTCGGAGCTTGGTTCGACGGGATGCCCGCGCCCGAGTTATTGTCGAAATCGGTGAAGCACGTCGGCGCGTGACCTTGGATTCGGTCGCCCGGGCTGACGTACAGCTGGAGGTTCTTGACGTACGGAGCGACCATGCCCGACCAGTGCTCGTAGCCGGCGGTGGTGCCGCCGAGCGCCGGGTTGAACGCGCGGTGGAAGTAGGCCGACGGATACATGTCGTCATGATCCGTGGTGTACAGGGTGATGCCAAGGCTGATTTGCTTGACGTTCGAGAGGTCTTGCGACTTCTTCGCGGCGGCCTTCGCCTGCGCGAAAACCGGGAACAGGATCGCAGCCAGGATCGCGATGATCGCGATGACCACGAGCAGTTCGATGAGGGTAAATGCCTTCTTCATAACGTTGCTCCGAGAACGGAAGCAAAAGTTTGTTATGGTTTTATTAAGAGACTGTTAAGGTAGCGGAGTTCAGTGAAAAATGACTGAAAAAGGGGACATCCCGAATTTCGGAATGTCCCCTAGGCTGGGTGAGGTGCCCGACGATCAGAAGGTGACGTCGACCTTTTCTTCGTTGCCGGTCTGGCTGGACTTGTAAATGGCGTCGAAGATGGCGTTGAGCGTGAGGCCGTTCTCGCCCGGCACCGGCGACGGCGAGCCGGACTGAATCGCCTCCACGAACGCCTTCACTTCGGCCGAGTGCGGCGATTCAACGTGGGGAACGTTGGCCGGCGAAATGTTGAGCAGCTGGCGGTTTTGGTCGGTGTAGATCTTCAGCCCGTCTTGCGCCCCCGGCTTCAGATGAATGCCGGCCTTGGTGCCGAACAGTTGGGTTTCCCACACGTCGGGCGCGTTCTGCATAAACGAGCTTTCCAGCGACACCACCGCGCCGTTGTCGAACTTGATCATGCCGACCGCGAAGTCTTCGACCGTGAACTTTTCGCGGTCGTAGTCTCCCCAGAAGTTGAAGCGCGTCGGCTCTTTGCCGAGCGTATCCCAAGTGCGCCCGAACGCCGACACCGGCTTCGGATAGCCCATGAGCGTCAGCGTCAGGTCGAGAATGTGGACACCGATATCAATGAGTGGACCGCCGCCCTGCAGTTCCTTGTTGATGAACACGCCCCAGCCCGGCACGCCCGCGCGTCGCAACGCCTGAGCCCGCGCGAAGTACACGTCGCCGACGTTGCCCGCGGCGATGTAATCGCGCAGCCACACCGCGTCGCCACCGAATCGGCTTTGGAGCCCGACTTGCAGAATCTTGCCGCTCTTCTTGGCCGCCGCGCACATCAGGCGGCACTCGTCCGCATTCATACCGAGCGGCTTTTCGCACAGCACGTTGACGCCCGCTTCGAGCGAAGCGACCGTCGGCTCCAGGTGGAACTTGTTCGGCGTGGCGACCGAGACGCCGTCCAGATTCTCTTCGGCCAGCATTTCGCGAAAGTCCGTGTAAGTCTTCGCGACGTTGAACTTCTCGGCCGCCGTCTTCGCGGTGGTTTCGTTGACGTCGCAGCACGCGACCATCTCGCACAGATCGGGAATGGCAGCGTAGCCCCGCATGTGACAGTTCTGGGCGATGCCGCCGCTTCCGATAATGCCGATTCGTAACTTCTCCGCCATGGATGATTGTCCTAGCCGGTGGGCATCGCGATGCCCGCCGCGAGGGCGGGCATTGCGATCCATCCGGACCGTTGGCTAGGATACTCGCCGGGGATTCGAGCCGTCGGACTGAGCGTCGGTTTTTCCGCCGGGTTCGATGCGGCCGGACTGAGAATTTCCGTTTTCGGAATCGGAGTTTGTCTGCTCTTCCGGCGAGATGACGAGGTCGGATGCGTCGTCCAACGAGTCCCGCGCTTCGGCAGTCTCTGCCTCGTGTTCGGCGATCTCGGCGTCGGTCCGGCGACGGGCGTAGGCGATGGCACCACCAACGATCGAGATGACGGCCATTCCTCCCCAGAAAACGCCCTCGCTCCAAGGAATTTGAAACGGTACGTACGCCGGATAGAGTTCATGGGCCTTTTCGGCCGCGTGCAATGCAAGCTTGACGCCCACCCAGGCGACCAACGCGTACGCCAGATTGTCGAGGTCGGGAAACCGCTCGAGGAGCCGAATGAAGAGCGACGCCGCGAATCGGAGCAGGACGATGCCGAGAATCGCGCCGAGATAAACCACCCAGATCTTGTCCATCTGGATGCCCACGCCCTTCTTGGTGATGAATCCGACGCCCGCGAGCACCGAGTCAATGGCAAACGCCATATCGGTGAGCTCAACCGCGATGACGGTCGGCCAGAAGCCGGCCTTCTTTGCCAACTTGTGAACGCCCTGGCTCTCGCGATGCTTCTCCAGGAAGTGCTTGATCGGCAGATAGAGCAGATAGAGGCCGCCGATCGCCTGAATCCACCACTGGCCAAGCATAAACGACGCGAGCAAGATCGCGATGAGCCGAAACACGAACGCGCCGCCCAGGCCGTAAAGCAGAGCCTTCTGTTGCTCGGACTTCGAGAGGTGCCGCACCATCAGGGCGAGCACGAGGGCATTGTCCGCCGAAAGCAAGCCTTCAAGCAGGATCAGGGTGAGCACGCTCGGAAGATCGGTGAGGGCAAATGTCTGAGGAACCATGCTACTTATGGAGCGCAGGTGCATGCCTCATCGCGATGCAAGAAACCGTTGGCTCAGTGGGGTTTGCGCACGTAACCCTGCTGATTCTGCCACAATTCCGAACTGACGCTATGCCTACTTACGTCTACGAGTGCCGCAAGTGTGACAAGCAATTTGAAGTGGAACAACGCATCACCGAGTCGGCGTTGACCGACTGCGAGTGCGGTGAAGCCGGAAGTCTGCGTCGGGTGATTCAACCGATCGCGGTGATGTTCAAAGGGGCCGGATTCCACATCAACGACTACGCCGGACGCAGTGCGCCCGCCGAGGCAACCGCGACGCCAACGACCGATGCCGCGGCGTGCTCCGGAGAGCCGGCGAGTTGCGCGCGTTGCGCACCGGAAGCAACGTCCGAGTAACTTTACGTTACTTCGGGGCGGACTTGAGGAACGCGGCGACTTCTTCGCGCTTGGTTGGAACGGAGAGTTCTCCGCTTTCCACGCGCTTGCGGATCGCCGCAATTTTGGCTAGGTTCGCGTCGCCGATGACGGTCTTTGTGTTGGCGAAGTCAGTGAGGCCGACGCCGTTCTTCGCGAGATCGTAGGTTTTCGAGCCTGGTGTGAACTCGTTCTTCAGGACGTCTTGGATCGTCGCGAACACCGCTTCGTCGACGCGCTTCACCATCGAGGTCAGGACAATGCCCTTCTCGACGTCGTCTTGATTGCTGTCTACACCGATCGCGAACTTGGTGGCAGGAGTTGCCGACCCGTTTGCTTCTTTGGCGGCTGCGAACACGCCGAGTCCAGCGCGCCCGGCGGCGTGAAACACGACATCGGCCCCGCCCGCATACAGCAGCGATGCGGCAGCCTTACCGCGCGAGGTGTCGTCCCAACTGTCGGTGTACTTAGCGGGCAGTACCTGAATCCCAGGATTGAAGTACTGCGCACCGGCGGTATAGCCCGCCTCAAATTTGTGGATCAGCGGAATGTTCTTTCCGCCGACAAAGCCGACCTTGCCGGTCTTACTGACCATCGCCGCCGCGATGCCGGCGAGAAACGAGCCCTGCTCCTCGGAGAACGTGAGCGAACGGACGTTTGGCGCGTCGACGTTGGCATCGACCAACGCGAACTTCACGTCAGGAAACTTCGGAGCGACCTCCTCCAGTGCCTTGGCCTGACCGAGCCCGACGGCGAAGACGAGGCCATTCCCCGCTTCTGCCATCGCGGTGAGGTTGTCGACGTAATCGCTTTCCTTCTTCGAATCGACCGTCACGAATTCGGTGCCGAGCTCCTTCTTGGCGCGTTCGACCCCCGCGTACGCACTGTCATTGAACGACTTATCGCCGCGGCCGCCGCTGTCAAACACAACCCCCACCTTGAGCGAGGATTTCGTTTCGGCGGATTTTCCTTCGCTCGACTTGGACTCGGGCCGATCGGGATCGGATTCGGCCGGGGGGTTGCATCCTCCCATCAAGAGGACGGCGGTCGTCGCGAGAACAAAGGCCGCAGTGCGGACGGGGAAACGAAACAAGGCAGAGGTTTGCGGCATCGGTTCAGGCTCTCCGAGGTACAATAGCCGATTATGGCGTAAGGTCCTTACGCCTGTTCCCCAGGAGCCTCCCGGTTGATCAGTTGTCAGCTCACTAAACTCGAAACCGCCCTCGATCAGATCAAAAAGCAATACCCGAAGCTGGTCCCCGCCGATGCCGCGCTGATCGCCGGTGCGCTCAGCCTGACCGGACGTCACGCGCTTGCCGTTTTCCGCGACGAATCGTTCGAATGGCCGAAGGACCTTGAGAAACTGAGCCTTGCCATCGTGCCGGAACTCAAGCTCGTTCAAGAAGCACTCGATCACAACGCCCCTAAGAAGGCTTCCAAGACCGTGACCGAAGAGGAGCCGGTGTACGTGAACGTCGGCCTGAAACCGCACTACGAAGCGGGCGAAAAGCTCTTGGCCGATCGCGACGACTTGAAGAATCTGCTGTCCGAAATTCTTGCCGAAGGCGTGGAGTTCTCGTTCTCGCCGAACGACATCGGCTGGCAGTGGGCCCTGGAACGCGTCAATTGGAACACGGTCGCGGGCAGCGAACTTTCCCGCCGCATCAAGCTCCGCGTGAACTTCACCGAAGGCGCAGTCGGGGTAGAGGTTGGCGGTGCCCCGAAGAAGCGCGCTCCGAAGAAAGTCGCCGAAGTCGTTGAGCCGGTGGAAGCCGAAGAGCCCGTCGTCGCCGAAGCGTAATCCGTGGCGGGGCGTCTTTCCGAATGGTGGCAAGGGCTCACCGTCCGGAACGCGCCCGTCTTCACCTCGGCCCGTCGCCGGCTGACTTCGGTCACCGTGCGCGGCGATCAGATGGCGGACGAACTCGGCGGAGTTTGTCTCCGAACGCGTTATTTTTCCGACGGACTGATTCGTTCCGCGCCGGCATTGGTATGGATCGTGGAGGCAGACGCCGCGCGCTGGCAACGCTACGAACGCTGGACGCCGCAGATTCTCGACGTCGTAAATCCCGGTGACGCGACCCGTGAGGCCGTCGACAAAGGGTTTGACCGGGCCCGATTCTTCCTGTTGAATACGGAGGCATCGCGCGAGTACCTCGGGACGCTTCGAGACGGTGCGTGTACTTGGGTCGTACCGCATCACCATTGCAATACAAGCGGATTCCAGTTGCCCGAGGCGCGACTGGAGCGACCCCGCGTCGTGGGCTACCTCGGGCAGCCCGTGCATCTCCACGACGCCGAGGTCATTTCGAAAACCGTGCGCGAGCTCGGATTGGATTTCCGCAGCTTCGCCGATACGGACCTGACCGGGTACCAATCCATCGACATCGGGATCGCATGGACCCGTCCGGATGTCCAGCGCGCACGCACGCGAAGCAACATCAAGTACACGAACTTTGCGGCGCACGGTATCCCGTGCATCGCGTCGGACTACGAAAGCTACCGCGACGTTGACGCGCGGTGCGGACCGGTCGGACGGCTCGCCGGCACTCTGGAAGAGTTTCTGGATGGCCTGCGGGAAATGGCGAGTTCCGAATCGCTTCGTCGAACCTGTTCGGCCAATGGGCAGACGGCCTACCGGTCGTACTCCCGAGAATCTATCGGTGCCCAGTACCGCGAAATCATCACGCAGGTACAAGCGGACTTTAGCGCAAACGGCCCGTAATCTTCAGAATACGACGTTCGATACTTCGCCTCAGCTTGTGGCCGGGTGACGCGTATCCAAACGGGTGTTGCCGCTCGTAATCTTCCAGCGCTTCCAAGATTTGCAGCTGCCGCCAGTAACGCCAGTACTTGACTTGCTCATGCGCATGAAGCAGGATGGGCCGAACCAGTCGTACGCGCTGGCGGCGGCAGAGGTACTGACATCTTCCCTGCCGTACATCGTAATCAAGCTTACCGATCGGACCGACGGCGGTATTCATGAAGTCGCGATCATCACTCACCAGATGGGCCCGACCGTCCGCCATCCAACCTGCGCGGGCGATGGCGATACTCAGGCAAGGCTCGTCCGGAATGTTCCCGCGAAATCGACGAAGCCCAAGCCCATCGTAGTCTTGTACGGCGCGTTCTACATGCGGCAAGATCGCGTCGGAGTTCGGGCCGAAAAAGAGCAGGCCGGCGTTGAATTGCCAGAGTTCCGATAGGTGGAGTTGGCGGCACACACGTCCGATATCGCCGTGCCAATCTCCGTGGGATACCGGCCATCCCACCACGCCGACATCCACGCCGATATTCCGGCCGAGTTCGTGGCTGGAGTAAGCGGCAAAGATCGGATCCAGACGGCGAAAGGCAAGCGAGTCGCTGTCGATGAAGAGCGCCTGACGGGCCGGAATCAACGCGCGCAGGCTCAGTTTCGCGAGGTACGCGTTCTCCGGCGGAGGACAGACAATGACCTCGTCGAAGGCCGGCCGCCACGCCGCATCGGGCCGATCCGTCAGGACGTAACGAGGCGTCGGGTCTCCCAGTAACCGCAAAGATCGTGCCAACCCCAGCGCGTACCGAACGTATCGATCCGCACCGAACGCCAGCGTATAAACCGCGCGCTCAATCACGGTCGATAAACCCATTTGACGAGGCGACGTTGTACCGATCGAGACAATTTATGCCAAGGCGAAAGGTATCCGTATGGCCGAGATTTCTCGTACGTTTCCAATCGATGCAACGTAGCGAGTTGTCGCCAGTAAATCAGGAAGTTACTGTAGCGACTCGCATGAAACAATATCGGCTCGACGTACCGCACGGTATAACGCCGGCAGAGAAACCCGCATTCGCCACGCCGGACATTCAGACGGAGTTGGCCAATTAAGCCGGTCGCGCTATTATGAAAGTCGGAGTCTTCGGGCCAGACGCGCCCGAAGCCGGTTTGCGCCATCGCCAGCCCAATGATCGGCTCGTCCGGAATCAGCGGGTCATCCCGGGCAACGCCGATCTCGGTGGCCCGATCGGCCATCTCTCGTAACGTATTTCGAAACGCGGCAAACTCAGGAGTACGGCGATAGTAAATCATGCCTCCGTTCAGCTGTACAATCGACGGAACGTGATAACGGCGGCAGAGTTCGGCCACGTTCGTATACCAATCCCCGTCGGAAATCCACTGCCCTTGGACCGCAAAGTCGCATCCGGCGGCGGCACGAAAGATCGGTTCCAGCGGGCGGAAGGCCAACATATCGGCATCAATAAACAGAATTTCGTTGGCGTCGGTCGCTTCGAGGCCAATCAACTTATCGAAGAAGATCATGCGGAGATCGCCCTGGTACGGCACCACGTGGTCAAACGCCGGCGCCCAATCCAGGTCCAGCATGTCGGTCACGACGACCCGGGGCGTCGGGTCACCGATGAGTCGGAGGGACCGCCCCAGCCCAAGGGCCTGCTCGGCGAACTTGCGCTTTCCGACCGCCAATGTGAGCACGGCGCGACTCATGCCGGACGATCGTACCGTGCAAGTATCCTTTGCGCCCATGGAGATCGGAGCGTCTGCGGACTTGCGGCTACCGAAGCCCTCGGGGCGGCGGCGCGATGTTCAGCGCGCGATGGACGCGTGGATCGCCGCGCGACGCGCAGAGGTCGGCGGATTACACCTCGGGTGCGGCGACGACTACGTGCCCGGGATGGTCAACTGCGACTTGTACGCCGAACGGGCGGACTTGCGCGCCTCCGTGCTGGAACTGCCGTCGATCCCGTCCGATTCGGTGGCGCACGCCGAGGCTCACCACGTGATCGAACACCTTGGCTTCGCCGATGCGGCCCGCGCGGCGCGGGAATGGTCGCGCGTACTGGCCCCCGGCGGCACGTTGGTCGTGAGCTGCCCGAATCTCGACCGGCTCATCCAGCGCTGGGTTCTCCGCCCGTCCAAGCGTGCCGAACTGCGCCGCATGATCTACGGATCGCAAGAACACCCGGGCATGTTTCACCAATCGGGCTACTCCCCCGGCGACCTTGCGGCACTGCTCCAGGCGGCCGGACTGCAGGTGATGTGGATTTACACCCCGTATCCCGCACGTCCAACGCCGTCGTTGTGCATCGTCGCAACGAAGCGGTAACGTTTCGGCGTCATGCCGAAAATTGCCGTTGCCGGCCTCATCCACGGACACGTCTGGTCGATTCTCGACGATTTCTCTAAAGTTGAAGGCGTGACCTTCACCGCGGTCGCCGACCGCACCCCGCTCTTGGAGAAAGCCCGCGACCGGTTCCAGCGCCATTACACCGATTGGCGCGAAATGCTCGCCCAGGAATCGATGGATGCCCTCATCGTGACAAGCGACAATCTGGAGTCGGCGGAGATCGCGGTCGAGGCTCTCGGTCGCGGCATTCCTTGCTTCGTGGAGAAGGCGATGGCGGCCAGCGCGGCGGATGCCGATCGGATGCGGGCCGCCGCCAACGCGTCCGGCAAAACGCTCATGATCAACTGGCCGTTCGCCTGGAATCCGTGGCTGGACGACCTGAAGCGACGACTGGATGCGAACGAGCTGGGCCACGTTTTTCACATGCGGTTCCGCAACGGCCACTTCGGTCCGAAGGAGATCGGGTGCGACGAGTGGTTCGTGGGCTGGCTGCATGACGAGGCGCGCAACGGCGGCGGAGCGATTGCGGACTTTGGCGGCTACGGCGCGGTCCTTGCCCGCTACTACTTCGGCATGCCGGAGGCGGTGTACGCGATTCGGCACAACGCGACCAAGTCGTACGAGGTCAGCGACGACCATGCGATTATCCTCCTGAAGTATCCGAAACTCAGCGTCTCGCTGGAGGCGACTTGGGCGACCAAGGGCATGGACGGCGGTCCGAATCCCGTGATCCACGGCAGCGACGGCACATTTGCGGTCACTGGCAATACGATCGAGCACGGTACCGGCTGGGGTGATCGCACCGCGCTGGAACCCGCAGCACTCGCGATTCCTCGCCCGGCGGCCTACTTCTTGCACTGCATCGAAACCGGCGCGGTACCGCACGGCGTGCTGAATCCAGACATCAGCGCAGACGCGTGCCGCATCATCGACGCGGCCAAGCAAAGCGCCTCCACCGGGGCCGAAGTCCGACCGTAAGGAAAGCGATGAAGGCACTTCCGGCAGATTACGAAACCCGGGTCTACGCCGGAGTGCTCGGCAAGATCATCGGCGTGTACGCGGGTCGACCGTTTGAACAATGGGCGCACCCGCAGATTGAGGCTCGCTTCGGCGAGATTGATCGGTACGTGGCTCCGGAGGTGGGCGTGCCGCTTGTCGTGGCCGATGACGACATCTCCGGCACCCTCGCCTTCGTGCGGGCGATCGAAGACTGCCCGCTCGGCACGGTGCCCACCTCGGAGGCGATCGGACGGCATTGGCTGAACGCGATCATCGAGAATCGCACGATCCTGTGGTGGGGCGGCGTCGGTCGCTCTACCGAACACACCGCGTACGCTCGGCTCAAGGCCGGGATTCCCGCCCCGGAAAGCGGGTCCATCGCGCGAAACGGCCCGGTGATCGCCCAGCAGATCGGCGCGCAAATCTTCATCGAAGGTTGGGCGTTGCTGTACCCGGGCGATCCGGACGGTGCGGTCGCACTGGCCACCGAAGCCGCGCGCGTGAGCCACGACGGGGAGGCGGTTTACGGCGCGCAAGTCGTCGCGGCGATGGTCGCCGGAGCGTTCGACGTGACCAGGCTCGATCAGGCGGCGATTGACACGCTCATTCGCACCGGGCAGGATCGGATTCCACCGGATTCGATCATCGCGCAGGTCATTTGCGACGTGTTCCGATGGCGAGATTCGGGGAAAGACTGGCGCGGCGCGCGGGCCGAGATCGACGCGCATTACGGCTACGATCGGTGGCCGGGCGGATGCCACATGGTGCCGAACCATGCGGTCGTCATCACGGCACTGGCCTACTGCGGCGGACGGTTTACGGAGGCGATGCGCGTGGTCAATACCTGCGGCTACGATACGGACTGCAACGCGGCCAACGTCGGCGCGATTCTCGGCGTGGCGGGTGGATTGTCCGTGTTTGGCGACGGCTTCGATTGGCGAGGACCCGTACGAGACCGGTTGCTGGTACCGACCAGTGACGGCGCCGAGACGGTGAGCGACGCCGCCCGCGAGGCGGATCGGATCGTCGCGATGGCGCACCGGATCCGCGGCCGGGAGGAACGGCCCCGCCGCCGTTACCGTTTCGCGTATCCCGGTTCGGTGCAGGGCTGGAGCGCCGGGGCGTGGACCCCGGACGGACTCCTTATCGAGGGCGAGTCGTCGGTGGCGACCTGGTTGACGCGGGAGCAATTGGGCGCCGGCGGTTACTTGCTCGGGGCCTGCCCCACGCTGATCTCGGGGCAAACCGTCACGGCGGAGTTTTCCTCTGGACACGCGGAACCGTTCGTCATCGTCGACCGCGGCAAGGCCGGGCTAATGCACGTTCCTGGAACCTGGCAACGCGACGCCACCCGTGCGGTTTGGACCGTTCCCGACACCGGTGGCTTGCCCATTGCTGCGATCGGGTTACGCGGGCAAGCCACTTTACGCTCGCTCGACTGGTCGGGCACGCCGGTCACCGCCCTTGACCAAGATTGGCGGGCTTGGATTCAGGCGGCGGACATCGTGGAAGGCTGGCCCGGCAACCTCACCTTGTCCCACGCGCAGGCCGACGGGCAGGTGCTTTACGGGCCCCGCACGCTCGACGCATTCGCGTTGCAGGCGAGCTTCCGCGTCCATTTTGCGGAGGCGTTTGGCATCATGGTGGCCTCGCGCGGCTTGCGACGACGGATTGACATCGAGGTATCGGAACACCGGCAGTTCCGAATCATCGAAGTGGCGGACGGCGAGCGGCGAATACTGGCGGCGGTGCCGATGGCGGTCCCGCACAGTTCCGAGGTCAGGATTCGCGCGGTGGTGCAAGCCGGTTCCATCGCGGCCACGCTTACCACCGCCGACGGCACCATGACCGAACTCCGGGCGGACGCGGAACGAACTACCGGCGGCATTGGTCTGCGGGTCTCGTCCGGCACCGCCCACGTACGCGACGTCCGGATTGACGCGCTCCCATGACCGCCCGCGACGCGGCGGAACGGGCGTGGCGAGCCGCCATCGGCGCGGTTCGGGGGGATGTGGCCGTCCGTCGCGCAATCCGTCCGGCGGCGGAACCGGTTTCGCTGCTGGCCGTCGGAAAAGCCGCCTCCGCCATGACGCGCGGCGTGCTTCCGGTCTGTGCAAGGCACCTGCGTGAAGGCCTCGTGATTACCAAAGACGAGGCCGCCGTTGATGCCGCAGGCGTCACCACGTACTTCGGGAATCATCCGGTGCCGGGGGAGGCGAGCGTGGCGGCGGGTGAGGCCGCGTACGCGTTCCTAGATCGTGTCGCCCGGCAATCCCGGGGTCGGCTGATTGTCTTGTTGAGCGGTGGCGCGAGCGCGCTGATGGAGCTTCCGCGCGACCCGTGGACGTTGGATTCGATCCAGCGCGAAGTATCGCGACGCCTCGCCGTCGGCGACACCATCCACGAGATCAACGCGTTCCGCCGGACAACTTCCCGGCTCAAGGGCGGTCGGGCGGCCGAACTCGTTCCGGGCCACATCCCGATCGACGTTTACGTGATTTCGGATGTCGAGGGCGACGACCTCAACGTGATTGGTAGCGGGCCGTTCCGCACTCGCCGAAGGGTGGTCCGGCATGGCATCGTGGCGAATCTCGCCATGGCGCGCGCCGTCGCGGCGCAGAACTTGGGTGACGCGATCGGGGGGCGGGTCCATATCCACCCCACGTTTCTGCGCGGGACGGTGGAAGACGTCGCCGACGCGATCATTGCGGAGCTGGACGCACAGTCTCCCGCAGGATGGGTCGGCGGCGGTGAGCCCGTGGTGCGACTTCCCTCCGACCCGGGGTACGGAGGTCGCGCCACGCATCTCGCCGCCATCCTTTCGATGCAATTGCGCGCCGCCGGACTTCCGTACGCCGGATTGGTGGCGGGAACCGACGGCTCGGACGGAGTGACCGACCTCGGCGGAGCGTTTGTGGCACCGGGTCGCGTCGACGACGCGCTCTGGCCGGCCATTCGGGCGGCGGACACCGGCAGTTGGGCCCTCACCAACGGCACCGCGTTTCGACCCGGGGCCACCGGCACCAACGTCAACGACCTCGTGTTACTCGTGCGATCGGGCGACGCACTTACGGGCTAAGCGCAAACACTCGGAGCTCACACCATGTCCACAGCGCCACGCCGGCGGGCGGATCAATCGTGATCGTCACCGGTTCTCGCGCGTCCTCGGGGAGCAACGTGGCGCCGGAAGACGACGCACTCCACCGCGCGATTCGATCCTCGCGCGGGTCGTACCACCATGCCGCGAAACGACCGTTGATCAACACTCGGGCGCGCTGTCGGCCGTGGAACTGATCGTAAACGCGCTCGATCCGTAGGCCGGTTGCGTCGGGCGGAACCTCAACGCGAAACGAAAGCGCGTTCATGTGCGACACCACGGGACGAGATTCGATCGGCCCGTCGGCAACCCAGCGGCCCTCGGTGGTGACCACGCGCGAGACGCCTCGCGCGGCGTACTCCGGAAGCGCGCCGGGAGAATCCGCCGTAACCCGCAAAAGCTCCCGACCGGAGGTTTCTGCCGGAAGCACGGTGGCACGGCCGGCCCCTCCGATCCGGCGAAAGAACGGCGTGGGCAAGCCACCAGCCTTTACCGGTCGGGGATCGTCGTCGATCGTCACGTCCTCCAGTGCGTCGACAATCCACCCGGCCCCCTCGTACGGCAGATCGACCGCGGTGGAGACGCCCGTGGGCATCGCGGTTCGCCCGAGAAGCGTGACGATGCGGCTCCCCGCCACCTCGCGGTCCGTCGGCGACCAGGCCTGCCCGTCGGGGATCACGATCGGTTCCGCCGCAGAAGACTCCGTCCACGCGAGCGCCGGGCCGTCTGCGTCGGCGATGACCCATCGCCCGGACCGGTCCCGGTAGAGCCCTTCGGCCGCCGCGCACGGAAACTCGAGTCGTCGCTCGGCGGGATGCAGCTTGTCCAAGGCTTGGTTGTACCGATCCGGACACGGCACCGGTACGATTCAGGCGGTGGGTACGGTCGTGCGAGACGAAACCGATGTCGCGGTGATCGGCGGCGGTGCGGCGGGAATCATCGCCGCATGGCGCGCGGCCCAACTCGGCGTGGCCGTTACCCTCATCGAAAAGACTCCGCGCCTGGGCACCAAGATTCTCATCTCCGGCGGAGGAAAGTGCAACATCACGCACGATGGCCCGCTGGAAGAGGTTCTGCGGGCGTACCGACCCGCGGAGGCCCGGTTCATCCGGCCCGCGTGCTACCGGTTTCCGAACTCCCGCATCGTCGACATGCTCACCTCGCGGGGGCTCCGGGTGTACACCCGGCCCGATGGTCGGATTTTTCCGGTGGATCAGACCGCCAAGGACGTGGTGCGCATTCTTGAATCGTATTTGGCGGAGCAGCGGATTCACATCCAGCGCGAAGCCCCGGTCGTTGGCTTAGCCACCGAGCCGGATGGCCGCTTCCGCATCCAGATCGGGCCAGCCAACCTGGCCCATACCGGTTACCGCGTCACGCAAGACGCGCGCGTCGTGCGAGAGGTCGTCGCGAAGACAGTGGTCTTGGCGGCAGGCGGCAGCAGCTACCCGAACTGCGGAACCACCGGCGACGCTTGGCCCTGGGCGAAATCGCTCGGCCACACCATCGCCCCGATTCGGGCCGCCCTCGCGCCGATGTACCTGCACATCCTGCCGGAACGCGTCGAGTGGAGCGGCGTGGCCCTGCGCGACATCGTCACGGTCGCCCGGATTCAAGGCAAGGAGGTCGGTCGGTGGCGCGGCGACCTGCTCTTTACGCATCACGGCATCTCCGGTCCATGCGCGCTCGGCCTCAGCCGCGACGTCGTCGAAGCGATGCTATCCCACGACGTCACGATCGCGGTGGACCTGCGGCCCGACGTGACCTTCGAGGCGATCCAAACGGAGTTGCAAGCGGCCAATCCCAAGTCGCTCGTGGCGACCTGGCTGGGTTCGCTGGTACCCGACCGCCTGGTCGATGGCCTGGCCCACGACGCACAAATCGACCCGCGAACCCCGTTTGCGCGTCTCGACCGGAAGTCCCGCAACCGGCTCGCCGAGACCGTGAAGCGATGGCCGCTCGGCCAAGTCCGCGCCGTTCCGTTGGAAAAAGGCGAAGTTGTCGCGGGCGGCATCAGCCTGGATGAAGTGGATCCGCAGACGATGCAAAGCCGGTTGATTCCGAACCTCTTTCCGTGCGGCGAGGTGCTCGATATCGCCGGTCCGGTGGGCGGCTACAACCTGCTCGCGGCTTTCTCGACCGGCTTCGTCGCGGGCGAATCGGCGGCGAAGTACGCGAAAACGCACGCGCCGATTACGGCTTAATCGGGCGGATTCGCGGCGTCGAGCCCGGCCTCCGGTTCCGGATCGACGTGGACCACCACCTCGGCCGGATGGAGCACCTCCGCGATTCGCTTTTCGATGCCGTCCGCGAGATCGTGGGCCTCCACGACGGTCCAATGGCGCGGTACGACCACGTGGACGTCAACGTAATGCATCGAACCGCTATGCCGGGTGCGGAGCGCGTGGTGGCCGATGACCCCCGGCGTGCCATCGAGTACCGCTCGTACCCGCGCCAATTCGGCATCCGTCACGCGATGGTCAATCAAGTCGTGGAACGCCCGTTGCGCGAGCTGCCACGCCTCCCAACCCATCCAAACCGCAAACAGCAGGGCGCACACGCTGTCCGCACCGCTCCATCCGGTGAACTGCACCACGCCGAGCGCAATGAAAACGCCAACGCTGGTCCAAGCGTCGATCCGGAGATGCTGGCCATTAGATTGTAGGGCGAGCGATTCCGTCTCGCGACCGACTTTACCGACGTGCGCCGACGCTACGAAACTGGTTACGGCGCTGACCGCCATAATGCCGATCCCCCATCCCAGGCTTTCCACCGGGCTCGGATGAATCAGTCGCTGGATCGATTCGTAACCGATGTACCCCACGATGCCAAGCAGGGCGACCGCCTCGCCGAGTCCGGCGAGCGTCTCGATCTTTCCGTGCCCGTACGGGTGCTCCTCGTCCGGCGGCACCGCCGATGCCCGCACGGAAGCGTACGCGACGAGACTACTCACGATATCGGTGGCCCCGTGGGCGGCCTCCGAAATGAGGCTGACCGAACCGGTAAGCGCCGCCCCGATCGCCTTCGCAATCGTTGCGACAACGTTGTAAACCAAGGACCATTGGGCCGCCCTTTGCTTCCGCGATTCGACCCCCGTCACGCCCGTATTAAACCGTACGGATTTCTCCGCATGACGCCCGCCGACGCCACCATCGCCCGTGCCATCCGATCGTTGCTGGGCACGAGGGCACCAACGTCCAGCATCTGCCCCAGCGAGGCCGCCCGCGCGCTCGAATCGGACGACGCGGCTTGGCGAGCGCTGATGCCCGAGGTTCGGCGCGTGGCGGCGTTACTGGTGACGCTTGGCGAAATTGAGATCACCCAGCGGGGACAAGTGGTGACAAGCGAGGTGGTCGGACCGATCCGGCTACGTCGTGGTCCGCGGTTTATAGCCCCACCGCACCCAGGCGGCGAAGGCGAGCAGAATCGACACGCCCAACCCGATCCAGCCAGCACCGAATGATGAGTACAGCAAGTAGACGTTCAGCCCGATGATCATCAACGCGCTCAGAATCGCGAGGGCAATCATCCAGCCCGCCGAGGTGAATTCCCCCATCTTGGATCGGTCGGACGTAAACATGATGAGCGGAATAATCGCAAACGGAAGTTGCATCGAAAGCGCGACCTGCGTCAGCGTGAGCAGTTCCGCCGTTTTGCCCGCGCCGCCACCTTGCACAATCAGCAACGCTGGCACGATGGCGAGGGCGCGGGTGATCAGCCGGCGCAACCAAGGCTCGATGCGCCACCGCATGAACCCCTCCATCACGATCTGTCCGGCGAGCGTTCCGGTCACGGTGCTGGACTGACCGCTGCAAAGCAACGCGAGCGCAAAGAGCACCGCCGAGGTTCCGCCGAGCATCGGCGTCAGCAGTTCATGAGCGCGGGCAAGGTCGTCCACGACAACGCCTTTCGGATGGAACACGGCAGCGGCAAGGATGAGGATGCCGGCGTTAACAAAGAACGCAAAACCGAGGGCGACGATGGTATCGACCGTGGACGCCCGAATCGCCTCGCGCGTGCCCTCCGGCGACTGCTCGTGGGATCGCGTCTGCACGATGGCACTGTGGAGATACAAGTTGTGCGGCATCACGGTCGCACCGAGAATGCCAACGGCCGTCAGCAGTGCGAAGTTGTCGGGGAGCGACGGCGTGACGAGTCCCCGCGCGATGCCGCCCATGTCCGGCTTCGCCCAGAACACGTTGAGGGCAAAGCAGCCGAAGATCGTGATGACCAGGGCGACGATCAGTGCCTCAATCTTGCGGAAGCCGAACTGCATGAGGCCCAAAAGCAACAGGACGTCGAACCCGGTGATGAGAATGCCCCAGCTGAGGTCGAGGTTAAACAACAGTTTGAGGGCGACCGCGCTGCCGATCACCTCCGCAATATCCGTGCAAATGATGGCGATCTCGCATAGGATGTAGAGTGCCCACGCGACCGGTCGCGGGAAGTAGTCGCGACACGCCTGCGCCAAGTCCTTTCCCGTCACGAGGCCGAGCCGCGCGCAGAGCGTCTGCAACAGCATCGCCATCAGGTTCGAAACGAGGATCACCCAGAGCAGTGCGTAACCGAACTTGGAACCTCCGAGCAGGTCGGTAGCCCAGTTGCCCGGATCCATATAGCCGACGCTGACGAGGTAGCCGGGGCCGACAAAAGCCAGCATCCGGCGGAACCAATGCGTCCCGCGCACGGAGACGGAACGGTTGACTTCCGGCAGAGATGGGATGGGGGCGTTTGTAACCACAGGTACATCCTTAATATACTGCTTATCCCGCCCGAAAGTCGCCCTTCTCGCCGCCCACGGGTAAAAGACTTGCATGATGCTGTGGCTTGTGGCGATGCTGGCACCGGACGCGCCCACCGTAAATCCGCTCTTTACCAACGGCGCGGTGCTTCAACGCGGAAAACCGATTCCGGTCTTCGGATTCGGTAAACCCGGCGAAACCGTGACCGTGACCCTGGACCGGCAGACCCGACAGGGCCAGGTCAACGCCGAAGGTCGGTGGCAAGTTGTGTTTCCGAAGCTGCCCGCCGGCGGACCGCACGCGCTGCGGCTTAACGACCACGAGGTGGCCAACAACGTCATGGTCGGCGAAGTCTGGATCGCCTCCGGCCAATCGAACATGGAGTGGAATGTCGGCTGGACCAATCAACTCGGCGACGCCCGCCAATCTGCAAACCCGAACGTGCGCATGCTGACGGTCGCGAAAACGTCGGTCAACCAACCCGCCGCCAGCTTCAACAGCACCGGCTGGATTACCGCGAGCGAAAACACGGTGTCCGGTTTCTCGGCGGTCGGCTACTGGTTTGCCGATCGACTGCAGCGCGAGACCGGCGTCCCCGTCGGCGTCATCCACACGAGTTGGGGCGGTACCCCGGCCGAAAGTTGGACGAGCCTGCCGATGCTCCGCACCATTCCGTCGATGGAAGAACGCCTTCGCCCGCTGTCGCAAACCGTCGATGTCGCGGCCGCCCAACGAGAATACGAACAGAAACAAGCCGAGTTTCTGGAGGCGCAACGCGATAAAGGTAACGACGGATTGGCGAAAGGCTGGGCCGAAACCTCCTTCAACGACGTCGATTGGAAGGCGACTCGATTGCCGGGTAGCCTCGAAACGCTGTTCGGGCGCGACATTGACGGCGCGTTCTGGTTCCGTCGACGCTTGACCCTCAGCGCTGCCCAAGTTGCGAAACCCGCCACGCTGTCGCTCGGCGCGATCGACGACTTTGATATCGCCTACGTAAACGGAAAGCCGGTGGGCAGTACCGACAGCAAAACCGCCAATTGGTACACCGCACCGCGCAACTACACTGTTCCGAGCGGCACACTGGTCGCCGGAGAAAATGTCATTGCGGTTCGGGTGTACGACAACTACCTCGGCGGAGGCTTTACCGGTCCCGCTGAAGCATTAAGACTCACGCTGGGCGACGAGAACATCCCGCTCAACGATAACTGGCGGTACGCGATCGAGCGAGAGATCACGGTTCCTCCGGCTCCGGTTGCCCCCACGGCGGTCGGTAATCCGTGGACCCCGGCAAGCTTGTACAACGGCATGATCGCTCCGCTGGAACCGTACGGCATTCGCGGTGCCATCTGGTACCAGGGCGAATCCAATGCTGGCCGCGCCTTCCAATACCGTGAACTGTTTGCGAAGATGATTCGTGATTGGCGGCAACGGTTTAAGCAAGGCGACTTCCCTTTCTACTACGTCCAGCTCGCCAACTTTATGGCTCGCGGACCGGAACCGCGCGACACGGCCTGGGCCGAACTGCGCGAAGCCCAGACACTTACCCTCAAGCTGCCCAATACCGGGATGGCTACCGCCGTCGATATCGGCGATCCGAACGACATTCACCCGCAGGACAAACGATCGGTAGGGTTCCGTCTCGCCGGGATCGCCCTCCGACGGATTCACGGCAAACCGGTGGTGGAATACGGCCCGCTCTATCGGCGCGCCCAATTCTTCGGGTCCACCGCTTCCGTCGAATTCAATTTTGCCGACGGTCTGCGCACCCGCGGCGGCCGACCGGTCGGATTTGCGGTCGCCGGACCGGACCGCAAGTTCGTTTGGGCCGAGGCAACGTTGGACGGCAATCGCGTCATCGTTTCGAGCCCGAAGGTGCCCAAGATCGTGGCCGTCCGGTACGGATGGGATGACAACCCGGCGATCAACGTCGAGAACGCCGCCGGACTTCCGATGTTTCCGTTCCGTACGGACCGGTGGCCGGGCATCACGGACAAGGCAAAGTAACGCTTAGTACCCTCCGGCATCCTCCGCCCGGGCCAAGTTGCGGTACCGGGTGTAGGCCCCCTGAAAACCGATCTTGACGGTGCGGGTTTCGCCGTGGCGGTTCTTCGCGACATCCAGCATCACTTCCTGAACGTAATCCGGATCGTGACGCATTTCGTCCGACGGATCGTAGTACTCCTTTCGCGAGAGGAGAAGCACGAGATCGGCATCGGCCTCGATGCTTCCCGACTCCCGCAAGTCGCTGAGTTGCGGCTTTCGATCACCGCCCCGATTTTCGACGTTCCGCGAGAGTTGCGACAGCGCGATCACCGGTACGCCCAACTCTTTCGCCATCCGTTTGCACGATCGCGCGATTTCGGAAATTTCATTCACCCGGTTATCGGTCCGTCGACTTCCCCGCATCAGTTGCAAGTAGTCAATGACCACCATAGTCAGCCCCTTATCTTGCTTTAGGCGGCGACACTTTCCGCGCATCTCCAGCGGGCTCAGCTCGGCATTATCGTCAATGTAAATCGGCAAGTCGTACAGCGCGTCCGCCGCATCCGCTAGCTTGACGTACTCATCTTCCGTCAGCGGCTTCTCTTGGCGTAACCGCTTATTCTGAACGCCCGCCACCATCGACACCATCCGGCCAACCAGCTGAACCGCGCTCATTTCTAACGAGAAGAATGCGACCGATCCGACCCGCTCTTCCCGCACGATCTGCCGGGCCACGTTAATGGCAAAGTCCAGCACGAGCGAAGTCTTCCCCATCCCCGGACGCGCCCCGATAATTACCAAATCCCCCGGACTAAATCCGGTAGTCACGTCATCTAACGCATAGAAACCGACCTTCTGCCCGGTAATCGGCTTCTGCGTCCGAAAGATGAGATCGACCTGCGTAAAGAATTCGCTCGTCAGCGTGTCGGTACTCTGAAAGTACTGCATCGACTGCCGCTCGCCCACATCGAACACCAGTTGCTCGGCGCGGTCAATCTTCTCATCGGCGTCGCCCGCGTCCGGGTCCGAAATCAGGCCGAGAATGCCGTGGGCCGCGTCCTTCAGCTTGCGGAGCCGAGACCGATCGAGCACGATCCCGGCGTAGTACGTCGCGTTCGCCGGACTCGGGACGAACTCGGCCACGTGGACCAGATACTCCTCTCCGCCGACGTTCTCCCACTGACCGGTGGCGATCAAACGATCCTTGAGCGTGACCAAATCGACGGGTTGGCCGTCGTGGTTCAGGTCCTGCATCGCGCGGAACAGGATTCGGTGCGCGGGCCGATAGAAGTCGCCCTCTTCCAGTAAGCTCGCGCAATGCTCCAACGCCCGTAGCGACAGCAACATCGAGCCCAGCACGCCCATCTCGGCCTCGATGTTGTGGAGCGGAACGGTCGGGTCAAATTCCATGGGGTCTGATTATCCTCGCAACTCGGCGCGTAGATGTCGGGGTGAGTGCCCGAAACAACGGCCATCTGCCCCAGAAGTTGTGCGCAACGTGTGGACGCCCGTTTGCCTGGCGCAAGAAGTGGGAACGCGACTGGGAGCACGTCCGATACTGCAGCGACCGTTGCCGCCGAGACGCCAAACGGAAGCCCGAACCGTCGCCGTAACGCGTCTCACCCTCGGCCCGGACCAAACCGCACCGGCGGCCGGAACTCGACCGCAAGCTCGTGGTAAAGCGTCGCCGGACCCGGGCCGAAGTTCTGCACCGTAAACGACAGCGTGGTGGCGGTACGCGTCGCCGGAACCTCGCCCTGCCGATTGCCCGCCATATCCAGCCGGTACACCCGCAGCCGCGCCGGATTCTCCACCGTCAACGTCACTTGCGCCGAGCCGACCCGCAGCAAATGCGGAGTGGTCCCCCACGCCTCCACCACATCGCGGTCTGGCCCGCTAAATCGAATTCCGGAGTTCTGAACGTCGGTCACGTGCGTCAGCAGCAGGCGCTGGCTGGTCACGATTGGCCGACCGTCGAGGGCCGTCACCCACAGCGCCGCCCGGTGCCCGGCGAGCGTCGTCGCCAGCGGCCCGGCCGAATGCCGCACGCCCGTCGGACCGAAGACTCCGGCGGTGCCGACCGCGTTGACCGTGATCGTCCCGGATGCGTCATCGATCCGGACCGGTTGATCGCTCGCGGGCATCGGCAAATTGCCGTCGCCGCCCGACGTTCGGCTGCAGTACAGTCGGCGTTCCACCACTTGGTTGCGCATGGGTGCGTCGTACGGGCTCGCGGCGGCCGTCGTCGGATCCACGCGCAACACGCCGGTATCGGTCGCCGGCGGAAGGCCTCTCCGCCGGAACAACGCCACGATCGCACGTTCCGTCGCCATGGTCGCCGGATCGCTCTGCACGTCGAAGTAAGCGATCGGACGGGCCTGCTGCACCGATTCCGCGCTGTGGCTCCATGCAAAGCGGAATGCCGCATCCCAGTCCTGGCGCGCGGCGATGGCGCCAAACAGCAATCCGCCCTCGGCCCGGTACCGGTTCGGCGCGGTGTAGTTGAACTCGGTCACTGTGAATGGCTTATCCACCAGTCGCGAAAGCAGCAGGCGTTGAAAGCCAGTGCCGCCGCGAGCCTTGGTGGCTATGCCACCGTTATCCCATCCGCGCGACGGCAAGCCCCAGTCGCCGCCGAGAAACGTCGGATGGTCCCAGTAGTTGTGGTTGTCCACGTAATCCAAGGCTTCGCGCGGGGTGATGAGCGCGCGCTGGTCCCACCAACCGTTCAAGTCGGTCAGCAACGCTTTCACTCCCATGCCGCGCAGCTCCTGCTTCATCCACGCGAACGTCTCCGCGTGCAGTTGCGCCCCGAACCGCGCGCCCGCATCCGTCTCGAATGTCCACGCGCCCGACTGACCAGTGGCCTGCCACGCCGCGTTTAACTGATCGCGCGTGGTGCCGCTGATGCTGCGCGTCGTGCTCCCCATCGTGTTCTCGTTCACCGGGCACACCCACGCAATCGCCGGATCGTCCTTCCACGCCAGCCCGGTGTACGGGTTGACGTGGTTCATCAGGTTCGCCGAGAACGTGCGCCAATTCGTCCGCGCGGTGGCGTTCACCAGCTGCAACGCCTTGAACTCGTCCATCCCGGTTGCCCCCGCCAACACCTCGCCGTTGCGAATCTGGCGGATCGTGAACAGGTCGAGCGACACCGAAATCCCGCGCTTCCGCATCATCGCCACCAGGTAATCCAACTGGTCAAGCTTGTCCGGCAGCAAGGCGGTGCTGGACGCGCCGCCCGACCAACCGGTGAGATCCGCGTCGAAGTGGTGCAACCGAACCGCGTTGTAACCCAGTCGGGCCATCCGCGTGGCGAGTCGCTCGGCATCGCGCTTCGGCAAGAAGCAGGCCGAGAAGCAGAGATTGGCCCCGTAAAATCGCGTGGGTTGGGTATCGCCCGGATAGAAGAAATGACCGTCGCGGGCCTGCAGCCAGCCCCGACTACCGGCGGGCCGAAAGTTCGGGTCAATACCGTCGAGTGCTGAACCCGCCGCAACGTCCAGCGGAAACGGCAGTTCCACCCAGTCTGGACCCGCCGTGATCGTGTACGGCGATTGCGTCGAGAACCGGTAGCCCCGCGGCGTACGGATGGTCACGGTGTACGTGCGCGCGACGTTCGCGTTCCACGTCCCGCCGACCGTACCGTACCGCCACTCCACGTTTTGCCCCCATTGCCGAGAATCCTGCAGCAGGCTGGCCCGAGTCGCTTCCCCTTCGATCGTCACCTCCAGCCCGCCCTGCCGAAACCGCACGGTCCGGGCGTTCCCGCTCCACAGTCCGGTGTTGCCGGCAAAACTCGCCGGAATCGCCACGTCGGTCCCGTCAATCGTGGCAATGCTGCCGGCCCAGCGCGGGGTCGGTAAGTTTGCGAACAGGTGAGTCGATTCGGTCCCGACGTTGGCGTTCGGCGTCGCCGTCACCCGAAATCGTAGGCCGTCCGTGAGTTCGGTGGCCTCGCCCACGATCGTCGCCTCCCCGCCCGACCAGACCATCTTGGCCGTCGTCGGGTTGCCGGCGCCGCCTTCCGTGCTCTGCGCCCCGGTGTACTGCCAACCGCTCCGGAACAGGCCAAAGCCGATCGTCGCGACCACCTCCCCTTCGTCGGTGATGCGCAACCCCGCGGTCCGATCCAACATGATCTCGAGCGGGCTCGATGGCGTCGTTACCATCGGCAAAAGTGCGGCGAACATACGCTTAGTCTAAGCCGATGCGTCCGTTTTCGGAACCACCCGTCGCAATTCTTCGGTCAACGCGCGCTGGGTGGTCGTAAGCGTCAGATCGCTGCGGGTGCGCTCCACGACGGCACGCAACGCATCGCATGTCCTTCGCAGGCCACCCGTCATCGCATCGCTGTAGTCGAAGGTGATCAGGTCTTCGTAGATCATCTCCATTCGTTGCAAGATGCGCTCGGCCTCGGCCAGGTCTCCGGCTCGCATGAGGTCCAATGCGTACCGCCGGACCTCGCTTGCAGCCTCACCCATGCCGTTCAAATAGCTCATGATCGGAGCGCCGAGCGATTCGGGTGTCGGGTACGGCTCGTCGCGCACCATCGCCAGCACCGCTGCGGCCTCCACCATCTCCTTCTCCGCGTCGTGCAAGTACGCGCCGGGAAGCTCGGGAAACGGTGCGAGGGCCGCCCGGCCGAGGGCCGCCACCGCTCGCGCTTCCGCCAGCAACGCCTCGGCCTCCGCAAACTGGTGCCGGTGGACATGCCGAATGCACTTCGCCGCGAGTTGTCCGAGCTTGCGCGCATGCCCCAGCGCCTGCTCCCGCGCCTCGTGCATCGACTGCACCCGCTCCCGCGTCGCAATCATGATCTCGTCCCACCCGTGCATCACGACGAGGTTACCGAACGGATTACATCAGTCCGCGACGCTTCATGCTGATCGCGTCGTGCGCGCCTACCACCACGTGGTCCACCAGCGGAATGTCGAGCAGTTTGCCCACTTCGCGCAGTTGCCGGGTGATCCGAATATCCTCCGGGCTTGGCGTGGGATCGCCGCTCGGATGGTTGTGCGCCAGGATGATTTGCGCGGCGCCCGCCAAGATCGCCTCCCGGAAGATCTCGCGCGCGCCGATGAGCGACGCGTCCACCGTCCCGAGGTGCACGTCGGCCCGCCGGATGAGTTGTAGCTTCGAGTCGAGCAACAGCACCACCACGCGCTCTTGCGTCGCGTTCCGCAAGTCGGTGAGCTGCGCCAACACCTCCGGAAAGTCGTCGAGCACCGCCCGCGGACCGCGCGCCGATTCCGCCATCCGTCGCCCCAACTCCAGCAACGCCTGCACGCGGAGCACCTCGAAATCGGTCAGCCCCGCGACCCGGGCAAAGTCTTCCCGAGTCGCCTGCCGCAAGTGGTGCACCGAACCCAGCCGCATCAGCAACTCTCGGCAATGCCGCTCCGCGACCGGAACGTCCTCGGCGTGACGGCTCAGGCCCACCGTCAGCAGGTCCGCGACCGCACTTGCCCCGACGCCGAGCCGGTTCACCCGGCCGATCGCATCATCCGACATGCGTCGCTTCGGGCTCCGTCCAAACTCCGTCCGCGCGGAGCAGCGCGATCAGTTCGTCGACGCCGCGCTCTTGCGGAATCCCCGACTTGACAACGTCGCGTTTTCGGTACAGCGTGATTTTTCCGCCCGCCGCCCCCACGTAGCCGTAATCGGCATCCGCCATCTCGCCGGGGCCGTTGACGATGCACCCCATCACGGCAATATCGAGCCCGACCAAGTGCCGCGTCGCTTCCCGCACCCGATTCAAAACCGTCGGCAGATTGAACTTCGTCCGTCCGCACGAGGGACACGCGATGTACTCCACCTTTGTTTTGCGCAATCCGCACGCCTGCAAGATGTCGTAACACACCGGAATCTCGCGAATCGGGTCCTCCGACAGCGAAACCCGGATCGTGTCTCCGATCCCTTCCATCAGCAGGGTTGCGATGCCCGCGGTGGACTTGATCCGCGCGTACTCCCCGTCTCCCGCCTCCGTCACCCCGAGGTGGAGCGGGTACGCCATCCCCAATTCGTCCATCCGCGCCACCATGCGACGGTTGGCCGCCACCATGATCGGCACCCGACTCGCCTTGAGCGAGATGTTCAGATTGCGGTACCCGTGCTTCTCGCACATTTGCAGGTACTCAATCGCGCTTTCCACCATGCCGTCGGGCGTGTCCCCGTACGTCACGAGGATGCGCTCGGACAGCGAGCCGTGGTTGACGCCGACCCGCATCGCGCGGTCGTGACGCTTGCACGCCTCGATCACCGGCACAAAACTCTCCTCGATCGCATCGAGTTCCGCCTGCCACTCTTCCGGACGGTACGCGAGTTCGGCCCGGAGCTGGTCTACGCTGGCGTCCTCGGTGCGGCCCCGAAGGTCGATCGTTTCGTCGGCAGCAACCTCGTTCGCCCGGCTCCCGTGGCGTTTGAACACGAACAGCCCCGGGTTGATGCGCACTTCGTCGACGTACTTCGCCGCTTCTACGGCAATATCGGTGCCTTGGTGGTGCACGTCGGCGGTCAGCGGCACGTACTGGTACTGCTCGGTCACCTTGGCGCGAATCTCTTCCATCAACCGCGCGTCGTTCAGACTCGGCGTGGTCACCCGCACGAGTTCGCACCCCTCGCGGTGCAACGCGATGATCTGTTCCACGCATGCCTGAACATTGCGCGTCTCCTCCGTGATCATGCTCTGCACCAGCACCGGATACGCACTGCCCATGCCCACCGGTCCCACCCGACAGGCGACCGTTTTCCGTCGCGGATAACTACCTTCCAGGGCCATGTGCTCTTTCAATCCTTCGGACGACCGTTGGCTCTATTGTGACAAATCCCGGCCGGACCGGTGGCCGACCGAGCACAAACGCAAGTTCATTGAATTGCACAATTTGCCGTAATCAGTGAAAAATTGCCCGAAAGTGGTTGCGCTGAAGCCACTCTCGGTGTATATTTCGATTGAGGTAGTTCTACTGAAGATCACGTCAAGAAACCTTGCCGTTCTGATGCTCGTCGCGATCTTCGTCGCGTCCGCAAGTCTCGTCGTGGCGACAAACATGCCCACCCAAGGAACCCTTCCTCCATGCGAATCCGAAGAGCCGATGCTTTAGCCGCGGTCGTGCGCCGTAGTGCATTGCCGAGGATTGAACGAGCCCCCAGCCCATGCGCATGCGGTGTTCAGTGAAAAGCGGTCTGCTTCTCCGCGGCCGCACCAGCCTGATCTTGTTGGTCGCGATCGTAGGCGCGGCCCAAGCCGAACCGATCACTGACCAAAACATCCACGACTTCATGTCTCAACGCGGGACGTTTCAAGATGAGAAATCCAGCATCACCGCCGCCAAAACATTCTTGCGGCGCGAGCACCCAGATCATCCGCTTCGCGCGGCCGTCTCATTCCGACTGGGTTCGCTCCTGTTGAACGGTGGCAAACCACGTGAAGCCGAAAGGGTCTATCTGAACGCCCTCCACTCCAAGCGCGTGACGCCGCAACAGCGGTTTGCCCTGTGGCTCAACGCGGCCCAAGTCGCGGAAGGTCGCGGCGATGCCAACGCCGCTTTGAAGTACTTTCGCAAATCCCAGGCGCATTTCGCGGGCGCGAGTGCACCGGAAAAAACGCTCGTCACGTCCTGGATTCAGTATCTCGAAGTCAGGTCGGATGACCGGTCCGTAGCGGATCATGCGGTACGACGGGTAATCCAACAAGTTGAGAGCGGCGATCGCCGACCGGAACTGGTGGCGAACGTGCAGGCCGCGTTTCAGCGCGGTCCCATCGAACTCCAGCACGTACTTTTCCAGAAAATCGTCCGCCGTTTCGTCGAAAAGAGCGACCCGAGCGACGCGACGCTGTTGCTTACCGCGTTTTCTCATTACCGAGGATTCGAAGACGGCTATCCAAGCGTCACACCGTTTGGCCGTGATGCGTCACGAGTCGAGCGACGGCTGCGAGACGAACCGCAATCGGAACATTCCCTCATGCTCCAGGTGAACTGGTCGCAGGCACTTCACGACCATGATCGGAAAGCCTGTTTGCAGTTCACCGCCGCCGCCGTACGCAGGCTCCGAACCGTCGCAATTTCCGAACCCGAGCGCGAGGCCGCAATCGTTCTGGTGAAGGAACTCCGGAGCGTCGCGAGTGAACGAGATCGTAAAGCACAGGCTCTCATCCAGCAAAAGTCAAAAGAGCTGGGTGCATCGTCCGTGGCGAAACGTGCGAACCCGACGGAACCCGTCCCAACTCCGTCACCGCTCGCGCTGCTTCCTTTTGTTGGCGCCGGGTTTGGACTGGCATTTTTGCCGCTGGTCGGTCGCGCTTGGCGACGTCGGCATGCGCAGTAGAACCACCGGGTGTCAGGTGCCCTTGGCGGGTACCCTCACGGATTCGTCGGGGCGTAGCTCAGCTTGGTAGAGCGCGTGTTTTGGGTACATGAGGCCATCGGTTCGAATCCGGTCGCCCCGACCACCTACTCCGGGTCCTCCGGAGTCAGCGCGTCACCCGCATCGCCGCTACCCGATCCCGTGCGCGCCCGCACCGTCGTTCGCTTCGCCAGCGGAAAGCCGTACTCGTTCATAAACATGACCCAGCCGAGCGACCGCTCCGGCGTCGGTCGCTCCTTCACAAACGCCCGGCCAAGTTCGCCCACCACCCGCGGCGGGAGCTCGTCCCACCGCTTGGCGCCATTCTCCTTGCCGTCGAACTCGATGACGACCCGATCAAACTCGGCCCACGCACGTGCCTTCCGCCCTAAGTGCTCCAGCGTCCATGGTTTCGCCTTCGTGGTGCCCAGGAACGATGACTTCAGCGACAGAAACCAACCGTCGAGCTGCACCCAGTACGCGGCCGCCAAATCAATCTTTGGATCATCGCCTGAATGGTTGTCCTCGATCCAACTCGCGATCGCCAAGAATCGGTAGTCCGACTTCGCCTTTGCTTTCACCGGCGCAAACCCGGCCAGATCGACGTCCCCACTTTTCCGTCCGAACTGCGCGGCAAGGCGCGACGTGCGGTCGATGTCCCCGAACTCCCGCCATTTCGCGCCGAACTCCCGGGTGGTCTCTCCTGCCTCAAACGCCCGGCGAATCGCATCGGCCATCCGTTTCTCCTCGGCGGGCGAAATCTTGAACAGCTCGTCGTTCATCACGATCGGCGGTTCCGGAGGACTGGCCAGCCGACCCGGCAGTCGGAACGCAGGTCCGCTCCGATTGGAGGTCGGCCCGTTCGAATTTCCTCCACTTGAGGTCACCCCGCCCGTTCCACCCGTTCCAGTTCCGCCATTGGTGAGCACGCCCTTGCCGTCCGCACCCGAACCGGCCGAAACGTTGCCAGATCCAACGCCCGAAGCCCCGCCCGCCGTTAATCCTTTGCCGGTCGCACCGGTTCCACCGGCCGAATTCGGTTCGATCTTTGACCCCGCCGGCGCACGTTTCGACGCCTCGCGCAGCTGCGCCTCCAGCTCCGCCATCCGGGCCCGAGACGCCTCCGCCTCGCGGATCAACAGCGCAACATCCCGATTCGGTGCCGGCGACGGAGCATCGGGCCGGGGCGGGTTTTCGGTCTCCGACTCCGATCGGAAACCCGAATCGTTCTCGCCCGGCTCGTCGATCAGCCGATCCACGTTCGGCATCATCGTTCGGAACAACTCGCTCGCGGTCGGGTCGGGTCGCTCGGCGACCGGCCCGGGCGCCGTGCCCGGGCGAGTGAGGATGATGATCACCGCCGCCGCGAGTGCCACCACCGCGACGGTCAAAAACGTCAGTACGCCCATGGTTTGACGCTGCGGATTGGCGATGCCCGCGCGTGGCGTCCGCCGCCCCGGCCCGCTCTGCACCGGCCCCGGCGGCACTTCGAACACTTCCACCGCCTCCGGAATGTTCTTCAGTTCGACTGCGCCGCGACGGACGGTCTGAATGTTCAGCCGACTCCGGGTCAGATCGTGAACCGTGGAACTCATCCAGATGCCACCCGGAGGCGCGCCGCTCTGCAAACGCGAGGCCACGTTGACCCCGTCGCCCTGCGCATCGTCGGAACTCAGCAGGACATCGCCCACATGAATTCCGATCCGGTGCTCGAACAACGGCCCATCCGTATCGGGAGCCCGCTCGCGCATGATGCGCTGAAACTCGGTCGCCCACTCTAGGGCCTGCACCGCGCTGCCGAAGGCGAGCAACATCCCGTCGCCAAGCGTCTTGAGACTTTGCCCCTCGAAGCGCCCGGCGATCTCGCGCATCGTCTCAAAGTCCGCCTCCAACAACCGAAACGCGCGGCGTTCGTCCGTTGCGGCCAAGGCACTAAACCCCACCGCATCGGTGAAGACGATGGCGGCTAATGCCCGTTGACTCGACATGCTTCCCTTACGCGCGATCGCCGCGCAATCTCACTGTACAACGACGCACCGGGACTTTCGATCAGTGCGCCGTTTTCCGTCCACCCCGCGAGGATCAATCCTCGTCCGTCTCGATCGCTTTCCACCGGCTGCGCGGCGTGTTCGGCCGCGGAGCGTTTGCGCCCTTGATCGCTCCCCACAGGATGTCATTCAGCTCGATATCCGGCAACGACTCCTCCTGGTAAAGGCTGATGAGTCGGGCACTGTCGTTCGCACGGTACGCCGTACGGGTGTTCACCTCGCCCACGATCTCCTTGCTCGGCAGAATCGCCTCGTAGGGCTCCGAGTTGACCGGCGACTTGTCGAATACGTTCATCAGCGGAGCCGTCGCGATGTACTGGTTCCACGGCTTGACCCCGACGAGATGCGACAGCGTTCGAAGCATCGAGTCCGTGTTATGGAACCGACTCTCCAGCAGCCCGCGCCGGTTGTACGCCGAGACCACGAACGCGATCGAGCGGTGGCTGTCGACGTGGTCAAACCCGGCCTGCGCGTCGTCCTCCAGCACGAAGATCGCCGTCTTCTTCCAGTACGGGCTCTTGCTCACCAGCTCCACCAACTGACCCACGGCGTAGTCGTTATCGGCCACGCAGGCGCGCGGAGACGGTTGGCCCGGCGTCGTCCCGCTCGTATGATCCCGCCCGAGCCGCACCGTCATCAGCTTCGGCATCTTGCCCGACTTCACAAACGCCTCGTACTCGCGGATGAACGTCGTCATGCGGCTCGGATCGTTCTTCGCCCCGTAACTGGCCAATTGCGCCGGTGCCTTCGGAAGCCCGTGCTTGACCCACGCTTCCGAATCCGCGAAGCTCATGTCGTACTTGCGGAAGTCCGCCGACGTGTGCCCCACCAATTTGGCCACCGCCGCCTCGTTGTCCTTGATGTTCATCTCCTTCTCGCCGAACTTTCGACGCACCGACGTGGTGACAAAGAAGCCGTAGTTGTGGTAGCTCACGCCCTGCTTGGCCGCCGCATCCCAAAGGTATCCCCCCGGATTCTTCGCCGGACTGTGCTTGCCTTCCCGATCGAGCGGCGTCCCGTTCACCTGACCCTCGAAGTCGTAGTTTCGCCCCCGCCCCGAGTAGTTCGTAAACGAATTCCGCATCACGTACTCGTTCGCCATGCCCGACGTGCTCCAATTCCAGCCGTCGGCACTGACCTCCGCGCACACGTAAAAGTTGTCGAACTGCGTAAACCGTTCGGCCAACGCGTGCTGATTCGGCGTGACGTCGCGGCCAAACAGCAGCAGACTCTTGTCGTTGTTCCCCTTCGGCAGGTCCGAGAGCACCTGGTCGTAGGTCCGATTCTCCTTCACCACGTAGATCACGTGCTCAATCGGCGGCCGGACGAACGCGCTTTCGGTTGCCTTGACGTACTTGTCGCTCGCGTTGGCCAGTTGCAGCACGGTCTGGGTGTGCTCTTTCAGCTTCGCCATGGCATCCGCCAGGTCGATGCGCTGCACGTTGCCTTCGATGATGTTCGGACCGTACGTGCCGAGCGCGCCGACCGGCTTGCCGTTCGGGTGCATCGCGTCGACGCCCTTTCCGTTCGCCACGAACAATTGCCCGGTGGGCGAAACCGCCACCGCCGACGGATACCAGCCCACCGGAAGGTAGCCGAGCACGTCGCCCTTGGCCGGATTGACGACCGCCACCGCGCTCAGATCGGCCACCGCCACGAACAGCATTCCCGTCTTGGCGTCTTGGGCGATGCCGAGCGGCGTGAAGCCCGGCAGACCGCGCATGGCCCCCGGTCGAATCAGAATCGAGCGCACCACGCGGCCGCTCGCGAGATCAATCACGCTGATCGTATCGCTGTTCGAGTTCGCTACGAAAAGCTGCTTCTTGTTCGCACTCACCAGTTGGTGGGTCGGGTTTTCGCCCGTCGCGATGAACTTCTTCTCGCCGCTCGCCGGCTGGATGAAGTACACGCCCCCGTCCATCTCGCTACTCACCGAAACCCGACCGTCCGGCAACGCGCAAACATCCAGCGGAAATCCGCCCACGTCGATCCGCTTGGCCGGTTCGGCCGATTCGCCCGTCCACACCACCAACTTCCCGGTGAAGTCGTTCATGTGGTGCGATTGATTCGTGACGTGGTACACGCCCTCGGCGGTCGCCGCGACGCCGGCAAAGTGGTACGGCAGACCGGTCGTGTCGTTCGGCGCCTTGTCCTCGCGCTCGATTCGGTCCGTCAGTTGCCCATCCGCGGTCAGCGTGAATCGCGTCAGCTTGTCCTGAACGCCGTTCGAGACCCACAGATGCGTCGGCCCGCCCGGCGATTGCACAAAGTTAAGGCCCCAGTACAGCGCATCCTTGTTGCCGCGCCGACCCTCGTTAAACTCGACCTTGCTGACCAACTTGCCCGATCGCGAATCGAGGACCGAGATCTGCTGCCGAAAACCGGCGTTGGTGACCGCGACGTACTTGCCGTCTGGCGACAGCCGCATGTTCACCGGCAACGACCCGACGTCCGTAAACACGGCGCTGCGCGTGTCGGGGTCTGGCGCCAGAATCGTCCGCCCGGTCGGCAACGTGGCGGTTTGCGGACGAAACTCGTTCCGCAACGCCCACGCGGTCAGGGAGGCGCCGCCCAAGACCAAGATTCCGGCCACCATGGCCGTACGACGGTAGCGAGAATCGGGACGAGGCGTGTGAGAGACGGCCATAGCCGCACGCTACCCAACGCCCCGATACGTTAACGATCCCTTAACACAATATCGCCCCAAAATCCCGGGTTGGGCGGCGGACGACCCCGCAACCGTGCGGCGCAAGCCCGCCGACCGGCGTCACAATGAAGGCGCGCCATGGAGACACTGCCGTCCACGTTCGATCTGCAATCGCCCGAAGCCCGCGCCAATACCGACGCGATGGCCGCGATCATGGACGAGTTTCGCGCCCACCTCGCCCGCACACTGCAAGGGGGCGGTCCGGACGCCGTGGCCAAGCACAAGAAGCGAGGCAAACTCTTGGCGCGCGAACGGATCGAAGGCCTCCTCGACCCCGGCTCGCCGTTCCTGGAACTCAGCACGCTGGCGGCCCACGGCATGTACGACGGCGATGCGCCCGCCGCCGGAGTCGTGACCGGAATCGGCCTGGTCCACCGGCGCCCCGTGATGGTGGTGGCCAACGACGCCACCGTAAAGGGTGGCACCTACTTCCCCATCACCGTGAAAAAGCACCTGCGCGCCCAAGAGATCGCGGGCGAAAACCACCTGCCATGCGTGTATCTGGTGGATTCCGGCGGCGCCTTCTTGCCGCTGCAGGCCGAGGTCTTTCCGGACCGCGACCACTTCGGACGCATCTTCTACAATCAGGCCCGACTCGCCGCCGCCCGCATCCCCCAATTGGCCGCCGTCATGGGCAGCTGCACCGCCGGCGGAGCCTACGTGCCCGCCATGAGCGATGAAACCGTCATCGTGCGTAATCAGGGCACCATCTTTCTCGGCGGACCGCCCCTCGTGAAGGCCGCCACCGGCGAGGACGTGACCGCCGAAGACCTCGGCGGCGCCGATGTGCACACCCGCCTCAGCGGAGTCGCCGACCATCTCGCCGAAGATGACGACCACGCGCTCGCCATCCTGCGCAACATTCTGGAGACGTTGCCCCCGCCCGCACCGCTGCCGAACGTGACCGCACCGGAAGATCCGCTGTATCCGGCCGAGGACCTCTACCGACTCGTCCCTTCGGACCCGAAAACCCCCATGCCGATGCGCGAAGTCCTCGCCCGCATCCTCGACGGCAGCCGATTCCACGAATTCAAACCCCGCTACGGCGCCACGCTCATCTGCGGATTTGCACGCATTTACGGCCACACCGTCGGAATCATCGCCAATGACGGCATCCTCTTTTCGGAAAGCTCCCTCAAAGGCGCGCACTTTATCGAACTGTGCGAACAGCGCGGCATCCCGCTCGTCTTCGTGCAAAACATCACCGGATTTATGGTGGGCCGACGCTACGAGAACGAAGGGATCGCGAAAAACGGTGCGAAGCTGGTCACCGCCGTATCGACCGCCCGCGTTCCAAAATACACCGTCATCGTGGGCGGAAGTTATGGCGCCGGCAACTACGGCATGTGCGGCCGCGCGTACCAACCCCGGTTCCTCTTCATGTGGCCGAACGCCCGCATCAGCGTCATGGGGGGAGAACAGGCCGCGAACGTCCTGCTCACCGTCAAACGCGATCAGCTGGCCGCAAAGGGCCAAACGATGTCCGAGGACGAGCAGGCCGCATTCAAGGCGCCGACCTTGGCGAAGTACGCGGAAGAATCCAGCGCGTACTACAGCACGGCCCGTCTGTGGGACGACGGCTTGATCGATCCCGTGGATACCCGCCGCGTTCTTGGACTGGCCATCGCCGCCGGCGCCAACGCCCCCGCCGCGGAACCCGGCTTCAGCATGTTTCGAATGTAAGAATTCTTCCGAATCCGATAACTCACACCGACAAATTGCTGTCTTGTTACGGAGATGAGGTTCGAGTCGCGCATAGCGGTGTCGGGCTCAAGTGCTTCCGCCCTGCAAGCCTTGGAGCGGCTGCGGGATGCGGTCGCCGGGCAGCCTCACTCGGCACCATTGCTCAGCGAGTATGCGATCGCTCTTGCGAAGAGCGGTCGCTTCAAGCTGGCGCTCGAGTCGGCGGCGCGTGCCTCGGCGCTTCAGCCCACAAATCCCGACGTTCGGTACACGCACGGGCACGTGCTGCACCTCGCTGGCATGCATGAAGAGGCCATCAAGGAACTGGAAGTAGCCCTTCGCTTACGGCCCTCGATGGTGGACGCTGCCCGCGTGCTTGCGTCCGCCCGGCTCGCCGATGCCGAGTTTCCCGTTGCCGGGAAAGGCCTTGGGAACATGAATGCGGCCAAACCAGCCGCCGCGATGCGCTTCACCGACCGTTTGTCGCTTGCCCCGAGCGCGACGAGCCACTTGTCACCGACCGTAGTGGCGAGCACCCCGATTGAGTCCGTACTGCCCGGTGCGAACCCCACCCGGACGGCCAATCGCGCGGCAACAAATCGGGCTCAATCCGGCCGATCCCCTTCCGTCCGCCGGTCCGGAGTCGGTCCCGATGGAAAGCCGGTTCGGGCCTCCGATCTTCGCACGTGCCCGGCCTGCCACCATCCAATGGCGGCAACCGCCCGCGTATGTACTCACTGTGACTTTGGCCAAGCCGCACCCGGCGATGGACGATGGGAAGGAGGGACCGAATGGCAAGACCTCCTGCTGAACGTTTGCCTGGGAATCTACATTTTATTGGGCATCGCGGGTGCCAGCTTTAGCTTTCGCCACGGGGAGATCGCCGCGCTCGGCGGCGTCATGCAGTACATTTGCAACATCCTCGCACTTGCGGTTCTCTTCCGGATGACTTGGGCGCGCGGCGCGTTTAAGGTGGTGCTTTGGATCAATCTACTCGCGCTCATCGCGATTTTTCTGCTCGCGCTTGGCAAAGGTTGGCCCGCCGGGGTCGTCGGCGCAAGCATCGTGATCGTGTACTACGGGCTGATGCTGTATCTCGTTGGATACACGATGAACGAAGCGTGATTCGGCCTGTTGCGCTAAATGTTGACGCCCGTTAGAGGGGTGAACATGCTTCGATTTTTCCCCGCAAAACCCCTAGACACGGCTCAGCTTCCAAAGTAGCATACGGGCGTGACGCCGGAAGAGCAAGCCCAGTCCCATTACGCCCGCGGGGAATACCAACTGGCCGCCGATCTCTTCGGCCAGGCCCTCCAAGATTCGCCGAATTCGGCCGCCCTACTGCGCGATCACGGGCTCGCGCTGGCCCTCGCCGGCCGGCCAGAAGACGCGCTCACGTCGGCCGGAAAGGCCGCCCAGTTGCAGCCCGCCAACCCCGACATTCGGTATGCCCACGGCTACGTGCTCGCGTTGGCCGGTCGCCACGCGGAGGCAATCGAGGAGCTCGACCGCGCCCTCATCCTCAAGACGACGCACACGGCCGCCCGCGAGGCGCTGCTTGGCGCCCTCACCGCTCAGGCGCACGCCGTTGCTGATACGGACCCCGGCACCGCCGAAGCCGCCTTGCACCGCGCCATGAAGCTCGATTCGCGAAACCCGAAGCGCGCGGCCGACTACCTTGAGTTCCTCTCCCGGACCAATCAGAAAGGCAAGCTCCAGCGCGAGGCCGAGCAGATCGACGCGAGTATTCAGCATCTCGAGCCGCTCAAATCCACGTTGGAGAAACTGCTGGGCGCGCACGCCGTCGCCCCGCTGTCATCCTCCAACCGGTTCGTCCCGACCGCCCAACCCGGCCCCACCCAACCTGCCCCACCCAACCCGGCCCCGCCCAATCTGGCCCCGCCCAAACCGGTCCGGCCCAAACCGTAAGTCCGAGTTCACCTTTGGGGATGGGGGCCGATCCGCTCGCCAGAACCATCATGTCCCCAAGTAGCGCCGCCCCAGGCCCAATCGGCCACAGCCCCGCTGCCCTGGGTCAAACCGTCCCGGGCCAAAACGGGCCGGTATCCCCTGGCGGACTGCAACCTTGCGGAAGTTGCGGCCAGCTCATCATGCCCCACGCCGTGGCCTGCCCGTACTGCGGCTACCGCGCCCCCGGCAAAAGCTCGTGGGACCAGTACGACAAGCCGGAATGGCAAGAAACGGCTCTCAATATCTGCCTGATCATCTACATCCTTATTGGCGCGACCGACCTGCTGCTGACCTTTACCAACCAAAACGGCACGGTTTACGGTGGCGTCTGGAGCATGGCCCGTACCATCGTCGCTACGGGAGTCCTCTTTCGCCAAGAGTGGGCCGGTGCCGTCTTCACTTACATGCTCTGGATGAGCCTGTGCTGCGGAGGCTGGATGGCTGGCCTCGGCACCATGGTCGGCGCATGGCCGTTCATCGTCACCGGAGTCCTCAACATGGCCATCTCCGGATTCATGATCTACCTCGTGCAGTACGCGCTCGGCGACTAAACCGCCAAAAGTCCCCGTCGAAACTATCACATCACTTGATTCTGTTAGACTCAAGTGAAAATGAGACTCGACAAACTGACCATCAAGGCCCAGGAAGCGCTGCAGGAGGCCCAGGCAAACGCCGAGGCGATGTCGCACCACGCCCTCGAGCCCGAGCACCTGCTCGCGGCATTGCTCGCCGAGTCTGAAGGTGCCACCGCCCCGATCCTCGAAAAGGCCGGCGTCGATACCCGCGCGCTCCGGGCGGCCATCGCCGATGAACTCGAGCGGCATCCCAAAGTCCAAAGCTCGCCGGGGGCCGGACTCCATCTGAGCACGCGCACCCAGGCCCTGCTCAACCGGGCGTTTCACGGCGCGGCCAAGCGCGGTGACGACTACGTGAGTACCGAACACCTGCTCCTCGCCTTCGGCGAAGATTCCGGCGCCGCCGGCCGAGAGCTGAAAGCGCGTGGCGGAACCCCCGCCGTGCTCCAGAAAGCGGTCGAAAGCGTCCGTGGAAACCGTCGCGTCACTTCCTCCAACGCCGAGGACACCTACCAAGCGCTCGAAAAGTACGGCGTCGACCTCACCGCTCGCGCCCGCACCGGAAAGCTCGACCCCGTCATCGGGCGCGATGAGGAGATTCGCCGCGCCATCCAGGTCCTCAGCCGTCGCACCAAAAACAACCCGGTCCTCATCGGAGAGCCCGGCGTCGGCAAAACCGCCGTGGCCGAAGGCCTCGCCCAGCGCATCGTCAGCGGAGATGTGCCGGAAGGCCTGCGCGGAAAATCGGTCATCGCGCTGGACCTCGGCGCGCTGGTGGCCGGGGCAAAGTACCGCGGCGAGTTTGAGGAACGCCTGAAGGCCGTGCTGGAGGAGATTCAGCGTAGCGACGGCGAGATCATCCTCTTTATCGACGAGCTCCACACCCTCGTGGGCGCCGGCAAGTCCGAAGGTTCGATGGACGCCGCGAACATGCTGAAGCCCATGCTCGCGCGGGGCGAACTCCGGTGCATCGGCGCGACCACGCTCGATGAGTACCGCAAGTACGTCGAGAAAGATAAAGCCTTGGAACGCCGGTTCCAAATGGTGCTGGTGGGAGAACCGAGCGTGCCCGAAACGATCTCCATTCTGCGCGGGCTGAAGGAGCGTTACGAGATTCACCACGGCGTCCGCATCACGGACTCCGCGATCGTGGCCGCCGCGACGCTCAGCCACCGTTACATCAGTGACCGATTCTTGCCCGATAAAGCGATCGACCTGATGGACGAAGCCGCCTCCCGCCTCAAGATTGAGATCGACTCCGTCCCGGCCGAAATCGACGCCATCGAACGGCAGATCGTCCAGTTCGAAATCGACCGGCAGGCCCTGCGCAAGGAGACCGACACCGCGAGCCAAGAACGTTTGGCCGCCACCGAGCGAAAGCTCGCCGAGTTGCAAGAATCCACCGGAGGACTCCGCGCGCGTTGGCAACAAGAAAAGGACGCGATCGAAGCGGTCCGCGCCCTCAAGAGCGAGCTCGAAGCCCTGCGCGTCCAACTCGATGCCGCCCAGCGCGACCTCGACTGGGCCCGCGCCGCCGAGATTCAGCACGGCCAAATTCCGCAACTTCAAGCCGAGCTCGAGAGCCGCACCCGCGAACTCGAATCGCTTCAATCCGACGGCAAAATGCTCAAGGAAGAGGTCGATGGCGAAGACGTCGCGGAGGTGGTGGCGAAGTGGACCGGCGTCCCCGTCAGCCGCCTCATGCAGGGCGAACTCCAAAAGCTCGTGGCGATGGAAGACCGCCTCCACCAGCGCGTCATCGGCCAAGACGAAGCGATTCGAACCGTGGCCGAAGCGATCCGCCGTTCTCGCAGCGGCCTCAGCGATCCCAACCGGCCCGTCGGTAGCTTTCTGTTCCTCGGACCTACCGGCGTCGGCAAAACCGAAACCGCGAAGGCCCTGGCCGAATTCCTCTTCGATGACGAGCGCAACCTCGTGCGCATCGATATGAGTGAGTACGGCGAGAAGCACAGCATCTCGCGGCTGCTCGGCGCCCCTCCCGGATACGTCGGCTACGACGAGGGCGGCCAGCTCACCGAGGCCGTGCGACGTCGCCCGTACTCGGTCATCCTGCTCGACGAGATCGAGAAGGCGCACCCCGAGGTCTTCAACGTGCTGCTGCAAGTGCTGGACGACGGCCGGCTCACCGACGGTCAGGGCCGAACCGTGGATTTCAAGAACACGGTGCTCATCCTCACCAGCAACATCGGAAGCCACCACTACGGCGATCCGCTCGAACTGACCGACTTCGACGAGGTTCGGCGCCGCGTGCTGGAGGAAGTCCGCAACTACCTTCGTCCGGAATTCATCAACCGACTAGACGACATGGTGGTCTTCCACCCGCTCGGGGCCACCCATATCAAGTCCATCGTCACCATTCAGTTGGCCGCCCTGCGGAAACGGCTGGATGAGCGACGGATTACGATCGAAGTCACCGAGTCCGCCCTCTCGCAACTTGCGCTCGCCGGGTTCGACCCGGTGTACGGAGCGCGACCGCTCAAGCGCGCGATTCAGCGGGACGTCATGAATCCGCTCGCCACCATGATGCTGAAGGGCCAAATCGTCGACGGCCAAACCGTGTCCATCGACGCGGCGGACGGCGAACTCACGTTCGCCGTCCGGTAACCCGACCCCGTCCGGATCAGTCGCGGGCCCAGAACATCTGGCCCGCGTCCTCTGCAATCACGGATTCGCGGAGCACCGACAGAGCCTTGCGCAAGCCTTCCATCGGATTCATCAGCCCGTCTTCGTGCTCAATCGACAGCACGTAGTCGTAGCCCACCGTGCGCAACACGCTGCAGAAGTCCTTCCACCACTCGAGGCTGTGGCCATAGCCGACGCTGCGGAACACCCAGCTTCGCGCCCCGATGTCCCCGTAGCTCTTGGTGTCGAGATTTCCGTTCAGGGCCACGTTCTGCGGATCAATGCGCGTGTCCTTCGCGTGGACGTGGAAGAGCGCACCCTCGTGCGCCAGTTGCTTCACGGCCGCAATCGGGTCGATGCCTTGCCACCACAGGTGCGACGGATCGAAGTTCGCGCCGATGTGCTCGCCTGCCGCGGCACGCAGCTTCAGCAAGGTGTCGTTGCTGTAGCAAACAAAGCCGGGGTGCATCTCGATCCCGTACTTCACGTTGTGGGCCTTCAGGAACGCGTTTTGCTCGGTCCAGTACGGAATTACCACCTCGTTCCACTGATAATCCAAGATGTCGCGAAACTCGTCCGGCCAGGCGCACGTCACCCAGTTCGGCTGGACCGCCGCCGGATGGTCGCCCGGGCATCCGGAAAAGCCATTAACGCACGGAACGCCAAGCAGGCTCGCCAGCTTCACCGAATTGACGAACGCTTCGTGGTGATCCTTCGCGATCGCCCCGTTCGGGTGAATCGGGTTGCCGTGGCAAGAGATCGCGCTGATCATCAGGCCGCGGCTCTCCACGTCTTGGATCAACTCCTTGCGCGCCGACTCGTCTTCCAGCAGACGCGCCACATCGAGGTGCGCGGCTCCCGGATACGCCCCGGCCCCGAGTTCGACGGCCTGGATCCCTTCGGCGGCGATGATGTCGAGCGCCTCCTGGCGCGTCTTGTCTCCGAACAGAGCGGTAAAAATTCCAATCTTCATCGTTTCGTGCTCCGCTGACGTTGCGTCGGCAATTGTGAGTATGGCGCGACCCTTTCCCCCGCGACGTTCTCCCGCAAATTGCCGCACACCTGTCCCCGAACTCGACGAGGCCCAAACGCGACCAAGCCCGAACGCACCTCGCCCCGGAAGCACCGCGGTCCGAACGGTCCCGCCCCAGCGCGCTAAGTACACTCTGCGGAACCGATGAGTGCCGAAGCGTCCATCCGCGACATCCGACTGCAAAAGCTCGCCCGCATGCGCGAGCTGGGCCACGACCCGTTTGCCGTCGAAAAATGGACGCGCGACGATTCCGCCCAAGGCCTGCTCGACGGATTCGAAGATGGCCGCTCCGTCTCGTTCGCCGGACGCGTCGTCAGCTATCGGCTGATGGGCAAGGCCGGCTTTGCGCACCTCAGCGATGGCGATGCCCGCATCCAGATATACGTCCGCAAAGATGACGTCGGCGACACCGCGTGGGAGCTCTACCACCTCACCGATCTCGGCGACCACGTCGGCGTCACCGGAACCCTTTTCGTCACCAAGACCGGCGAAAAGTCGATCCACGTGACGCAGTTCGTCCCGCTGAACAAAGCCATCGAACCGATCCCGTTTGGCAAGGAGGCCGAGGGCCAAACCTTCGGCGGCCTCAGCGACGTCGAAACCCGGTACCGACACCGCCACCTTGACCTTGTCACGAATCGCGAGAGCCGCCAGATGCTCATTCAGCGCGCCCGCATCGTGTCCGCCGTGCGCCGCTACTTCGATCAAGCCGGCTACCTCGAAGTCGAGACGCCGATCTTGCAACTGGAGGCCGGTGGCGCCGCCGCCCGACCGTTCCTCACGCACTACAACGCGTACGAGATCGACGTCAAGCTCCGCATTTCGCTCGAGCTGTATCTCAAGCGCCTCATCTGCGGCGACCTCCCCGCCGTGTACGAGATCGGCCGCGTCTTTCGCAACGAGGGTGTGAGCTACAAGCACAACCCCGAGTTCACGCTGCTTGAGTTTTACGAGGCCTACACCGACCTTGAAGGCATGATGGCGCGCGTGGAGCAGTGCTTCCGCTTCGTGGCCGAAACTGTCTTCGGCACCACGCAGGTCCACCACGGAGAGATCACGTTGGACTTCGGCCAGCCCTGGGCCCGGGTCGATATGCTTGATGCGATCGGCCATCACACCGGCTTGTCCCGCATCGACATCGCGACCTTCGAAAACGCGAAGCAAGCCCTCGAATCGCGCCCGCTGATGAACCCCGTCAGCGGCAAGCGAATCGTGCTGGATGAAGAGCGGAACCTCGGCGGACTTATCGAGAAGCTCCTCGAAGTCTTCGTCGAACCGACTCTCGTTCAGCCCACGTTCGTCGTCGGCTACCCCATCGAGACCAGCCCGCTCGCGAAGAAAGAGCCCGGCAACCCGGCTATGACCCGCCGCTTCGAGGGATACGTGCTCGGGCGCGAGGTCTGCAACGCTTTCAGCGAAATCAACGATCCGATCGACCAGCGCGAACGATTCCAGCAGCAACTGGGCGAGCGCGCGAAGGGCGACGACGAGGCCCATCCGATGGACGAGGAGTTCCTGTACGCGCTAGAGTGCGGCATGCCCCCGACCGGCGGTTGCGGCATCGGCCTCGACCGCATGGCGATGCTGCTGACCGGGGCCGAAACCCTGCGCGAAGTCCTGCTCTTCCCGTTCATGCGCCCGTCCACGGATCGCATCGAACCGGCCGACTAAACGCCAAACAGCTTGCCGATCTGGTGGATCGCCACCGCAAACACGTAGGCCAGGCCGGTCATGTAGCCAAACATGATCGCCGGCCACTTCCACGAGTTCGTCTCGCGCTTGACCGCCGCCAGCGTCGCCATGCACTGCGCGCAGAGGGCAAAGAACACCATCAGACCGATCGCCACCGAGGGCGTAAACAATCGCCGCCCGTCGGGCCAGGTCGCGTCGCGCATCGCCGCCCGCAAATCGTCGGAACCGTCATCCACGTCCCCGCCCAGGCGGAACAAAATGCCAAGCGACGGCACCACCACCTCTCGTGCCGGAAACGCGGCGAAAATCGCGGTGGTGATCCGCCAGTCAAATCCTGCCGGCGCAAACGCCGGTGCCAGCGTATGCCCGAACTGCCCGAGATAGCTGCGCGACAGCTGCTCTTGCTGAACCCATGCCTCGGCACCGTCCGCATCAACCCCGGCCTGCGCGGCCGCCGCCACCGGGTCGGCAGGTGTAAATCGCGGGAACGATCCGGCCGCCCAAATCACGATCGACATCGCCAAGATGATCGTGCCCGCCGTCTTTAGAAACACTTTCGCCCGGTTGAGCAGGGCCAGCCCAACGTCACGCGCGCGCGGCCATTGGTACGGAGGCAGTTCCAGCACAAACGGCAACCGGCGTTGCTTCAGCACCTTTCGGTTGAGCAGCCACACCACCGGAATCGCGACCACCAGCCCGAGGAAATGCATCGCGAACAGCGTGAACCCGGCCCAAAATGCACCGAACTGCGGCTCGATGATCGCGCCGATCAGCACCACGTACACCGGCAAGCGTGCCGAACACGACATCAGCGGAGCCACCAAAATCGTCGCGAGCCGACTCTTCGGATCAGGCATCACCCGCGCCGCCATAATGCCCGGAATCGCGCACGCGTAACTGCTGAGCAACGGGATGAACGCGCGCCCGTTGAGCCCCGCCCAGCCGAGCAACCGGTCCATCAGAAACGCCGCGCGCGCCAGGTAGCCGCTCCCTTCCAGCAGCGAAATGAACAGAAACAGGATGAGGATCTGCGGCAAAAACACGATCACGCCGCCCACCCCGCCGATCAGCCCGTCCACGATGAACGACTCCACCATCGGATTGCCACCGCTCAGCGGTCGCGCCTGATCGCCCAACCATCCGAACGCCGACTCGATCGCATCCATCAGCGGCGCGGCAAACGTGTAGATACTCTGAAACACCAGGTACATCACGCCCACGAAGGTCAGAAGGCCGTAAACCCGGTGGGTCAAAAACGCGTCGAGCCGTTCCGTGCCCGTGCGACGCCGAACCTTCGGCGCGGCGTCGGTGGCGATCACTTGCGCGGCGATCTCGTCGGCCCACCGGTAACGCTGCGCCACATCCACGCTTGGCCGACGCATGCCCAGCCGCTCCAACCGATCCCGCGCCGCCTCGAACGACTCCCGCACCTCCGGAAAATCGTGCAGAAACGCCTGAAACTCTTCCGCTGGATTGAACAGGTCCTGCCGAATTTCGGCCCGCGTGCTGTCCACCCCACGACGCGCCATGAGCTCGCGCAGCGCATCCACCTCGCGCTCCACCTCGGGCGTCAGCGGCAGCCGGAGCGAAGGTGGCTTAGCCGCAGCTAACGTCCGTTCGATCGCCCCGGCGACATCGCCCGCCGCATCCACGACCGGCGCGTCCAGGGCCGCTTGCAACGCGTCGAGTTGCACCCGCTGGCCCGCCGAACCCATCCGGTCCGTCATCGTCAACGCCACCAAAATCGGCACCTCCGTCTCCGCGAGTTGCGAGAAGAGAAACAGATTGCGCGCCAAGTTGGTCGCGTCCAAGACGTACACGACGAGGTCTACCGGCTCGCCGTCCTTCCCAAGGGCGACGTCCGCCGCCACCCGCTCATCTTCCGACGACGTCTTGAGGCTGTAAAGCCCCGGCACGTCCACCACCGTCACGCTCGAATCCGTGCCGCGCAACGTCCCAACGACGCTCTCAACCGTGACGCCGGGATAATTGGCCACCTTTTGCGAGGCCCCGGTCAATCGGTTGAACAGGGTCGTTTTGCCCGCGTTCGGATTCCCGACGAGCACGACGCGCGCCGAGCGGGTTCGGACTGAACTCACCGTCTCGCGCCCCGTCAGCTCAGGGGTTCAATCTCGATGCAACGGCACTCGTTCTTCCGCAGGCACACCCGGTAGCCCCGCACTTGCACCTCTACCGGATCGCCGAGCGGTGCCACTTTCAGCACCTGAAACGTCGCTCCGACCGTAAAGCCCATTTCTTGGAGCCGGAGGCTTTCGAGGCAATCCTCATCAACTCGGACGACTCGAGCCGACATCCCCGCGCGTAAATCGGCGAAGGTCATCGGGGCAACGGCTTGCATGACTTGAATCTACCCAAAAACGTAAATTTTCGTTGCGCCAAAACTTTAGCCCGCGAACAGCTTCGGGTCAATTTCCCCATTCAGCCGCACGTCCACGTCCCATTCGGTGCGAATCAGCACCAGTTCCTTGCTCTCCGGCAGCACAACCTTCTGCCCGGTCGTGTACCGCATCAGCTGAAACGTCGGCGAGATCACCATCTCCAGCTGGCCGATTTGACCTGCCAGCGGCGCCGGCTCGTAGCTCCCGCGGATCACCGTGCACTCCTGCTCGCGAATCTTCACCTTGCCGACAATCTCCCACTGCGTCCCCCACGTTTGCCGCAACAGGCGCAGGTCGTCCGTCCGACCGATGAGAATGTCCAGCACCGGGCTCTTGTCCCCCAGCGATGGTCCCACCACCATGTACACCTCGCGCGTGTCCAGGAATCGGCCCTTCTGAAACTGCGGCTCGACGAATCGCGGACGACCGTTCACCCCGGGCGGTCGATCGTAGCTGAACTTGTCGCTATCCGCCACCGCCAGCCAGGTCCGCGCCTCCGATCCATCGCGCGTCTGGGCAATCCGAATGCGCGCCGGCCGATCAATCGCCACTTCCGTCTTGGTGGTGACCGTAAAGTTCTTCACCGACTGCCGACTGATGATTGTGCCTTGCGTCGTCTGCGCATCGTAGTGCACGCGCACCATCTTCGAGATGAGCGACGTTGGCGTTTCGGCCGGTTCTTGCCCGCCACCGATGGCGAACGTCAGAGCAAGGGGGAGCAACGTGTTCATGGGCGCTGGGATCGGGACCAAATCGTTTCGGGAACGTGAAGCTGTTCATTTTCGAACCGCGCGAGCACAAACAGCCAATCGGAAAGACGGTTGATGAATTGCAGAATGGTCGGCACCGTTTCGGAATCCGTCGTGGCGAACGGCTCTGCGGCGTGCAACAGCAAGACGCTTCTCTCCGCGCGACGACACACCGCCCGCGCATGATGCGCCGCCGCCCCGGGGGCACTGCCTCCCGGCAGAATAAAGTTCTTGAGCTCCGGCAACGTCGCTTCCATCGAGTCAATTTCGCCTTCCAACTCCGCGACATCTTCTGCCGTCAGCCGATCGATCGCGTACTCCGAATCCGCCGGCAGGGCCAACTCCGCGCCGAGGTCAAACAACCGCGACTGAACCCGTCGCAACCGACCCGCGCTCAGGTGACACGCCCCCGCCGCCACCACCATGCCGATCGCCGCGTTGAGTTCATCCACGTCGCCGATGGCACTGATCCGCAGGCTGTGCTTGTCGACTCGCGCGCCGCCCAGCAAGCCGGTTTGGCCGGCGTCGCCGGTCCGAGTGTAAATCTTCATCGCCGCTTCCTACCGCTTCGCGCGCAACACCAGCATCACAAACTTCGGCAACAACGCAACTTTCCCAAGTTTCGACGGGTTCTGCAGCACGCGCCACAGCCACTCCAACTTCAGCCGCTGCATCCACACCGGCGCGCGTCGCACCCGGCCGCTGAACACGTCAAACGTGCCGCCTACGCCCATCGCCACCTTCGCCTGAACCACGTCGCGCGTCGCCAAAATGAACTTCTCTTGCCGTGGAATCCCCATCGCCACGAACAGGAAGTCGGGGCGCAACGCGGCGATCTCGGCCGCCACCACGTCGTCGCTCTCCGGCGGAAAGAACCCGTTGCGGGTGCCCACAATGTTACAGCCCGGATACTTCAACTGCATCCGTTCGGCAGCCAATTCCGCCACGCCGGGTGCGGCACCGAGAAAGAAGATCGCGTAACCCTTGTCCGCGCTCAGGCTGCACACGCGCTCAACCAAATCGACGCCGCTCACCCGACCCGGGATCGGCGAACCGAACCGTTTTGCCGCCCACAGGATGCCCGCGCTATCCGGCGTCACCAAATCCGCCTCAAAGTACAACTGACGGTAGCTCTCGTCGGACTGCGCCTGAACCACGCCCGCCGCGTCCGCCGTGATGACGAAATGCGCACGTTTCGAGGCGACGAACGCTTCCAACCGCGCCATCGTCTCGTCCATCGTGACGTTGTCCACGGGCACGCCCAGTATGTCGACCCGGGACCGGTCCGGCGAGTTCGTCGTACTCGTCATCCTTCCGGTAGTGTAGACGAGTAACCTCCAACTTGCGTACCAAAATTCGTGCGCTCCACCCAGATTTCCGCCTGTGCCGCGCGAGCTTTCATAAATGTCTGAAACTAGACAAAAGTGGGCAGAATGAACCTGCCCGGCCTCGCGTAGAATACAAACAGCTATGTCCGGACTTGCCACGCACCCGCGTCCTGCCACCCCCATTACGGCGACCAAAATCCGGCTGAAAGTGCTGCGCCAAAGCACGCGCGACGCCGAATCGTACTGGGAAGAGTTCGAGATTCCGTTCCGAGAAAAGCTGAACGTCATCTCCGCCCTCATGCTGGTGCAGCGCAATCCGGTCACAACCGATAACCGAAACGTCAGCCCGCCCAGCTGGGAAGGCGCCTGCCTCGAGGAAGTCTGCGGCAGCTGCACGATGATCGTCAACGGCAACGTGCGGCAAGCGTGCACCGCCCTGATCGAGGAAGTCGGCGAAGTCCAGGGCGACACGCTCTTCGTGGAACTCCGGCCGATGACCAAGTTCCCCGTGCTCCGCGACCTGATCGTGGACCGCTCGAAGATGTTCGAAAACCTGATCAAGGTCAAGGGTTGGGTCCCAATCGACGGTTCGTACGACCTCGGTGCTGCCCAACCCCAGGACGACCACGTCCGGCAGTTCCGCTACGCCCTCAGCCGATGCATGTCGTGCGGATGCTGTCTGGAGGCCTGCCCGCAGGTCAACGACAAGTCGCCGTTCGTCGGCCCGGCCGCGCTCGCCCAAGCGCTTCTGTTCAACATGCACCCGGTCGGCAAGGCCCTCGAAAACGAACGCTTGGACTACCTGACCAGCGAGCAAGGCCTGAGCGCGTGCGGCAACGCGCAGAACTGCGTGAAGGTCTGCCCGAAAGGTGTGCCGCTCACCCGCGCCATCGCCCAGCTCAACCGAGACACCACGATCTACAAGATCAAGAAGTGGGTAGGACTCGTCTAGGTTGATCCCCATCGAGATTCAAGGTCCGGCGAATCCGGTCGAAGTCGGCACGGGGCAACTCGCGCTCATCGCCGGACCGTGCCTCGCCGAATCGTACGACCTGTGCGCCACCGTGTGCGAACACGTCCAGCGCACCGCCGTCGAGCTAAACCTTGCCTACGTCTTCAAGGCGTCGTTCGATAAGGCCAACCGAACCAGCGCAAACTCGGTCCGCGGCGCCGGAATGCACGAGGGCCTCGAAGTCTTGGCCCGCATCCGCCGGACGTTCGCCGTGCCCGTCACCACCGACATCCACCTGCCGGAACAGGCCGCGCCGGTGGCCGAGGTCGTTGATATCCTCCAGATTCCCGCGTTCCTGTGCCGTCAATCCGACCTGCTGGAGGCCGCGGCCGCCACCGGAAAACCGGTCAACGTCAAGAAGGGCCAGTTCCTCGCGCCGGCCGATACGTCCAACATCGTGACCAAGCTCAGCCACGCCCATGCGCGGGGCATCATGCTGACCGAACGCGGCACGAGCTTCGGCTACAACACCCTCATCGTCGACATGCCCGGCCTCGAGATCATGCGCGGCTTCGGAGTGCCCGTCTGCTTCGATGCGACGCACTCCGCCCAGCGCCCCGGCGCGGCCGGAACCTCCACCGGTGGCGTCCGCGAATCCATCCCGGCGATGGTGCGCGCCGCCGTCGCGGTCGGCATTGACGCCCTGTTCCTCGAAACGCATCCTGACCCCGCCCGGGCCCTGTCCGACGCCGCCACCCAATGGCCGCTCGAACAGATCCGCCCGTTGCTGGATTCCGCCCGCCAGATTCACGACTTGCGGCTGGCGAACGCAGCGTAAGCCGCTTCGATCCGGTCAGTCATCCGCTCCACCGTGTACTCCGCGCGGTGGAGTTCTCGACCGCGTTCGGCCAGTTCCCGCCGCCGCTCGCCGCTCTCCCGCGCCTCCAGCAACGCCCGCGCCAGGTCTTCCGGATTCCCTTTGGCAAACAGCATGCCCGTCTCGCCCTCGGTCACGATCTCCGGCAGCCCGCCCACGTTGCTCGCGATCACCAACGTGCCCACGCTCAACGCCTCCAGCGCCGCGTAAGGAAAGGCCTCCTCCCACACGCTCGGAATCACCACCGCATCCATCGCATGCATATGATTCGAGACATCCTCCACCCGACCGATGAAGCTCACCTGACTCGCGACCCGCAAGAACGACGACAACCGCGCAAGCTCCTCCCCGTGTTCGCCCTCGCCGTAGATGTAGCCGTGGACGCCGCTCGCCCGCGGACGCGCGCGCAAGAACACGTCGATCCCCTTCTCCTTCTTCAGACGGCTAAAGCTGCCGACCGCGAACTCCCGCTCGCCAATCCCGAGCTCGTGCCGCGTGGACTGCCGCGTCTGATTCGGCTCCATCGACGGACAGCCGGCCTTCGCCACGATCATCGACGATTCCGGGATGCCCGCCGCCACCAAATGCCGTTGCACCGCGTTCGAGACCGGAATGATGTGGGGCCACAACCGGTGGTAAATCGATGCCTTCCGCCGACTCCACGGCAACGCGACGTGTCGCGTCATCACCCGCACGGGCTGACGTCGTAGCTTCGCCGCGATCGCCGGCACCGTGAAATCTGGACTAAAGTGCGCGTGCACCACGTCGTACCGGTGCGCGCCAAACAGCTTCAGGTACTTCCCGAGCGCGGTCAGATCGAACTTGCGCGCCAGCGAAATGTCGTATCCCAGGTGGCGCGCCGCCAACGGCGATTCGGCCGGCCGCGCGATATCGACCGCGTGCCCCCGGGCCCGCAATCCGTTCGCTAAAAAGTGGACGTACCGCTCAATCCCGCCCCAGTCGTACAGGGACGACGCAATCTGCAGCACCCTCAACCGAGGTGCTCCCGCAGCCAATTCGCGTTGGCCTCCACCATGCCCGGATGCCAGTCGTGCCCCCAATCGTAAGTAATCAGCCGCTTCGGCTCCGGTGCCGCGCCAAACACGGCCTCCACCGTAACCGGCCGGCACGCCGGATCCTTCAGCCCGTACGAAACCTGCAACGGAACCCGTGCGAACGCCGCGTGACTGGCGGTGTCGAAGTAGCTGACCGTGTTCAGAATCCGCTCTCGGCCCAGCGGCAAAGTCTCCATCGCGTCCGCCAACTCCTTCAGCGGGTAACGGTACACCGTCGTCGTGAGCGTGTTGGTGATTGTCGCGAGAAACGGCATATCCGCCACCGCCGCCCGAATCAGCGGATTCCACGCCGCGTTCCAAATGCTGATCCCGCCGCCTTGCGACATCCCCATCACCGCCAGCCGATCCTCGTCCGCCTCGGGCAGCGCCTGCAAAATCCGCGTCGCCAGCACGGAGTCCTGAAACATGCGGCGAAAAATCCAGGTCTCGGGCGATTCGGCACCCTCCGCAAAGTAGCCGCGCGCGGTCACGTACTTCTCCTGATGAAACGCGGACTCGCCGAAAAAGTTGAAGCTCAGACTCGTAAAGCCCGGCCGAGTGCCGTACTCATCGGGAAGTTTCGATTCTCGCCCGTACGGCGGAACCCACACGAACGCCGGTTGACGATGCGCACCCGGCTCGTATGCGATCCAGCCGTGCCGAGTGCCGCCATCCACGCCGCGAAACTGTAACCGCACCACCTCGTGCGTCTCCGACATCCGCTCCGAAACCACGTGACGCGAAAAATCGAGCGGGACGGCGCGGGCAAAGGCCACCGTCTCTTGCCAAAACTCAGCAAAATCTTCGGGAACGGTGCCGCCGGAAACCACGCCTGATGTCATCGCGCGTCGAAGCCGCCGCCGGTTACGCCGCTCCGACCGCGCGCTGAAGCGCCTCGACGTGGAGGCCGGTCGTCATGAGCCACGCGATCGTCCGCTGAATATCCTCCACTGGACCTTCCAATTCGATCTGCACCCAGCCGAAGTCCTCGTCCACATTCGCTTTCTTCAGGTTGACCTTCACGTTAAACTCTCGGCCGATCCGCCACAAAATCGGTTGCTGAATCTGATCCCGACCACCCGAAAGATTTACGTCAACTTGAGTCATGGCTAACCGTTGAACGATACCGCGACCGTACATAATTCCGCTATGAGCGACCGCGTTTTGGTTTTTGATACCACCCTGCGCGACGGTGAGCAGAGTCCGGGCGTTCGACTTTCCCTCGCGCAAAAACTAGAAATCGGGCACCAACTCGTGGCCCTCGGCGTCGATATCCTCGAAGCCGGCTTCCCCATTTCGTCGCCGGGCGACTTCGATAGCGTTCACACGCTGGCGAAAGAGCTCCGCGGCGTGACCATCTGCGGCCTCACCCGCGCCCGTGCCCGCGACATCGAAGTCGCGGCCGAAGCCCTGCAACCCGCCGAACGCCGGCGCATCCATACCGGACTCGGCGTCAGCGATAACCACCTGCAGCACAAACTCCGCATGACCCGCGACCAGGCGCTGGAAGTCGGCGTCAACGCCGTCCGCAAGGCCCGCGAGTACACCGACGACGTCGAGTACTTCATGGAAGACTCCGGTCGCGCCGATCCCGAGTACGTCTACCGCGTGGTCGAAGAGGTCATCCGGGCCGGCGCAACCACCATCAACGTGCCCGATACCACCGGATTCACGTACCCCAACGAGTACTACCACCTGATTCGCGGCATCATCAATCACGTACCAAACAGCGATCAGGCCGTCTTCGCGTGTCACTGCCACAACGACCTCGGCATGGCGACCGCCAACACCCTTGCCGGAGTCATGGCCGGTGCGCGCCAGGTCGAGGTCACGATGAACGGCATCGGCGAACGCGCGGGCAACACCGCGCTGGAGGAGGTCGTGATGGCCCTCTACGTGCGGGACGACAAGTTCGGCGTCCGCACCGGAATCGACACGAAACAACTCTTGCCGACCTCCCGCCTCGTCAGCCGACTTACCGGCATGGTCGTTCAACGGAACAAGGCGGTCGTCGGTGCCAACGCCTACGCCCACAGCAGCGGCATCCACCAAGATGGCGTGCTGAAAGAACGCTCGACCTACGAGATCATCGACCCCACGTTGGTCGGCGCGGAAAAGAGCGAGATCATCCTGACCGCCCGGTCCGGTCGCCACGGCCTCAAGCACCGGCTGGCCGAACTCGGCTACTCATTCACCGACGAGCGGTTCGAGGAGATTTACACCGCGTTCATCGCCGTCGCCGACACCCGTACGGAAGTCACCGAAAGCGATCTGCGCGAGCTCGTCGCGCGCTAACCGTCAGAGCTCCCGCGCGAAGAAAAGCACCCCGGGCAACGGATTCCCATTGTAATCCGGGGTCTCCGTAAAGCCATGCCGTTGGTACAGCCGGATCGCCGGTTGCAGCCGGTCGAGCGTGTCCAGCACCATCCGGCGGTAACCCCGCTCGCGCGCCGCGTCAATCAGCGCCGTCACCAGCGCGTCTCCCGTCCCCAGCCTTCGCCCCGCCGGCCGCACGTACAGCCGCTTCATCTCGCAGTCGCCTTCCCGATCCGGTCGAATCGCGACCACGCCGATCAGCTCCCCGCCCGATTCCGCCACCAAAATCGTGCCGCCCGGCTCGGCGTACTTGCCCGGCAAATGCGCGAGTTCCGCCTCGAAGTCCTGAAAACAGAGATCGACTCCGAGCTCAAGCTGGTACTCGCGAAACATCACGGCCACCTCGGCCATTTCGCCCGCCCGCGCCGCCCGAACTGTCATCACCGCGCTACCTCGGAGTCCAGCGACCGGCGAAGGTCTTTCATGAGAATGAGAAGATGCAAAGGGTCCACTTCCGATGGCTCCGCATCGTACCGCGTGTAAAGCCGTTTCGCATCTTCATCCTTGGCATGGATCAGGAGGGCACGACCGCCGGATGACATTACGGACTCCCGAACCAAGACTAATCTGCCGCAACTCCGGGCCCGTCACCGGAACTTCAGCTGGCATGAAACGGACTAGGCTCTTGCGCCAGTGCCGACAGGTTTGAAAGTTCGCGCTCGGGCTCGTCCAGTCGGGCGCAAAACGCCTCCCACTGCGCTTCCGGCAGTACGAAGCGGGTTTGTAACTCGACCGCGCGCTCCGCTAAAATGCGCTCTGCCGCATCCAGCGCGTGTTGCAGAACAAACTGGCTTCGCGTGGTGTGCATCTCCTGAGCGGCCAGTTCTAGCCGTGCTTTCTCAGCTTCGCTGGCCCGGATGTAGAAAGCTGAGACTCAGTTTACTTTATTGCTTTTACACGTAGTTCAAAAATCCAACGTGCTGTGATAAGTTGCGTATGTTTGAACGATCCTGAAATCTTCGTCTCAATCATTATACATGTTAAATCCCACCTGCCCTTGAACATGGCCGTGTAATGTTAATTAGCAACACCGCCTACCCCAAATTGATTCTGCTGAGCACCGATAAATCCAGACGGTACGGCAAGTAAAGGTACGATAGCGTCACCTTAAACTCCGCAATACGCGCGCTGACTTCCGCGAGGTTCTCGGAATCTAGCGTCGCAAGGTCAGCGCGCAGGCGCGCTCTTTCCGAATTTACAAACCTTATGGTGGCGTTGCAAATACCGTGAGCCGAGCCCTTGGCTGGTGTGCCACGCAATACTGCCTTGACGGCCTCATACAGTGCTTGACCGCGCTCTTCTTGATCTTCAAGCAAGTCTATCCTTCTGAATTTGGCCAACTCACGTTGCACCGCAAATGCAAGACACGCAACTCTCTTGGAACCAAACTGTCCTACAATCTCCGGATTCTCTGACCAGAACTCATCGTCCTGTTCGAGCGCAAATCCAACGGAACCGCCGTACGGCGCCATACCCGTAAAGACCTTGAGTTTGCCGTTCTTGAAGGTTTCTCCCGTCGTGAATTTTTCTATCTTCGGAATTGCCGTCGATCTGATTCCAACAGCGATCACGGCGACTAATGCCAAAGTGTCCGGATTATTCGCCGCTTGTTGAATAATTTCCTGACTCGGTCTCTTTGTTCGCCTAGAAGTGCTCGGCATTCTCGTACAGTGTACACCCGTCATCACCGCTGAACCTCCGGGACCCAGGCCGTCGTCCGGCCCCCCACCGTCTCCCGAACGATCGCCTGGCCATCCAAGAATTCGGCCCCCCGACCGCCGCCCCACCGCACGTGGAACAGCCACGAATCCGGAAACCGCTGGTAGTCCGCATCGACCGACACCGCCAGATCGAGCACCTCGACGATCGCTTGGCGCAACGCCGCATATTCCGCCTCCGACAACGTGTTCGCGACTCGCATCGGCGCGATCCGAGCGCGGTACAGCACTTCGTCAGCAATCCAATTGCCGATGCCCGCCAGAATCTCCTGTTGCAACAGCAACGCCTTGATCGGGGCCTTGCGACGCCGGTAAAGGTCCGTAAACTCGCCGATCGCAGGCAAGTCCTGCCAGGCGTCCGGACCGAGTTTCGCGTATCCCGGATCGTCTTCCAGGCGATCCGCCAGCCAAATGCGCGCCAATCGCCGGCCATCGGTAAACGCAAACGCGCGGCCACTGCTGCTGGTGACCCGCATTTTCAGGAAGCGCGGCTCGCCCGCCGCATCGTCAAGCGGTGCCTCACCGTGGCTGTGCAGCCGGATCGACGGTCCGCCGAGTTCGCGCACCCAGCCGCTCATGCCGAGATGCCCCAACACGTAGCCGCGGTCCCCGGTATCGAACCAAAAGTACTTTCCGCGACGCCCGACCGACCGAATCTCCGCCCCGCGCAGCCGTTCCGAAACCGCTTCCGGCGGTAAGCCGCGCAACACGATCTCGTCGGGCCGAACCTCAACATCGTTGACCCGATGCCCGACCAAAATGCCGGACATCAGGCGTCGTACCGATTCCACCTCCGGAAGTTCCGGCACGGCTTACTTGAAGAAGTCGAACTTCTGGAGCCGATCGCGGACGCCCGCCAAGAACTTGCCCGCCAACATGCCGTCGATCAACCGGTGATCGTAGGTCAACACCAGGTGCATGATGGAGCGGATCGCAATCATGTCATCCACGATCACGGGTTCCTTGCTGATCGCATAGGCTCCGAGAATTCCCGACTGCGGCGCGTTGATCATCGGCGTGCCGAACAGCGCCCCGTACGTCCCCGGATTGGTCAGCGTGAACGTACCGCCTTGCACATCTGCCAGCCCGAGCTTGTTCGCCCGCGCCTTCTTCGCGATCTCGTCCAAATCCCGCGCGATCTCCACGAGCGTCTTGCGGTGGCAATCGCGGATCACCGGAACGATGAGCCCTTCGTCGCCATTTTTCCCGAGCGCGACCGCGATGCCAATGTGCACCCCGCTCGTCTTCAAAATCTGATTGTCCGGCGTGATCTGCGCGTTCACGAGCGGAAACTCCTGCAGCGTCTCGGCGAGTGCCTTGATGAAGAACGGCGTGTACGTCAGCTTGACGCCGTACGTCTGCAAGAACGATTCCTTGTTGATCTCGCGGAACCGCACCATGTTCGTCACGTCGCAGGCCGTCACGGTCGAGACCGTCGGCACTTGCGACGACCGCACCATCGCCTCCGCAATCACCTTGCGCAGGCCGGTCAGCGGAACCAGCTCTTGCTCGGGCCCGGCCACCGTGGGTGCAACCACCGCCTCCGGTTCCGGAGCCTTCACCGGTGCCGGTGCCGTTGGCGCGACGGCAGTCGGAGTCGCCGTGCGACCCGCCGCGAGATAAGCCTCGAGGTCGCGCTTCGTCACCCGACCGGACTCGCCCGTACCCACAATCGTGCTGAGCTCGGCATCGCTCACGCCGTTGTCCTTCGCCATCGATCGCACGACCGGCGTAAAGAACTTGCGATCGCCGTCACCCACCGGAGCCGTTTCCGCCACCGGAGCAACCTCCGCTACCGCCGGAGTAGGAGCCGGAGTTGCCGCCGCATCTGCCGACGGCGCTCTCGGAGCGGCCGCGACCGCCGTGCCGGGCGCATCAATCACGCCCATCACTTCAAACACCTTGACCGTGCCGCCCTCCGGAATCAAAATCTGGGACAGCACTCCGGCCGCCGGAGACGGAAGCTCGGTGTTCACCTTGTCCGTCATGATCTCCACGATCGGCTCATCCATCTTGATCGGATCGCCGACCTTCTTCAGCCATCGGCTCACCGTTCCTTCGTGCACCGATTCGCCGAGTTCCGGCATCAGAATCTCTACGGCCATATCGGCTAGTGTACCGACCAAGGTAAACCCCAGTTGGTGCGAAAACCCACGCTGAGTCCCAGCAAGATCACGACCTTTCTTGCCTGCCCGGTCAAGTACATCTGGACCTATGTCAACCCGAAGGGACGGCTCTATTTTCGCGCCAAACGCCACTACAGCTTCGGCACCTCGCTCCACCGCGTACTCGAGCAGTTCCACGATGTCGACCAAACCGGCGTCACCACCGTCGAAGAAGCCATCGCCGCCGTCGAAGAGAACTGGATCGAGGCCGGATACGAATCGCCGCAAGCCATGGCCGATGCCCTCGGCGAGGGCAAAGAGCTCGTCGAACGATACGTCAAACAAGCCCTGAGTGCCGAACGCGTCGGCGTCACCAAGTTCGTCGAAAAGGCCTTCCGATACGATATGGGCGACTTCACGCTCTCCGGCCGCATCGACCGCATCGACGAGTTTCCCGACGGCAGCTGGGAGATCATCGACTACAAAACCGGCCGCGAAAACGTCGAACCGGAAGACGTCAAGCACGACATCGCCATGAACTGCTACCAGCTCATGGTGCAACGCGCAGAACCCGATCGCGAGGTCCGCACCAGCATCGTTGCCGTCCGATCCGGGCGCAGCGCGGTCGGCTCCCTCTCACCCGCCGAACTCGACGAGTTCGAAGTCGTCCTCCGCGATCTCGGGCGAACCATCCTCGCCACCGAACAGGCCGACCTCAGCCCCCACCCGAAACGCCTCTGCCACGGGTGCGACTTCCTACCGCTCTGCCGAACCGCCCATGCCCAGCTCTTCCCCGAAGACCCGGAATTCGTACTTCCCACCGTCAACTAGCCCCAGCTGACGTCGCGCCGAATCCCGGATCGCATCCACCGAGACGCCCGCGAGCAGCCGTTGCAACGGCGCCAAGTCCCACAGTTCGCCGGTTTTCGCCCACCAGTAAGCGGTCCAGTAAGCCGAATCCGACTCGTGCCCACCGAATGTCGTGCTCTCCGTCATCAGGAACGGGCTGTACGGCACGCGCCGCTCGAACACCACCCGCATCATGCCGCGCACGTGCGCAATCCGGCCCTCATTCCAGGCGTCCAAGTCCTCGGTCACGCCGCGCACCAACTTCGCCTGCGCCTCCGGATCCAGCGGACGGCTGCGATCGAGCCACACCACCGTGCGCCATCCCGATTCCGTCGGTTGCCAAATCACGATCGGCGTGTACGCGACGCGGTTCGCGCGGCGCGCCACGCGGTAGAGCGTGGCGTCCTTCCCTGCCCCAATCGCCATCGCCGCCGCCACATCAATGAGCGTCGTGCCCGATGCCGACCGTTCCGGACCGATCCAAACCACGCCGGGCTCTCCCGAACCCCGCGCGATCCGCACCGGTTTGGCCGGTAGCCGACGCGTCTCGCGATCAACCGCCGGCCAATCGCGCTCGAACCCGCGCCACGACCGCTCCACCTGGTCAAACGGACCGCGTCCTTGCACGCAAATCGTCACGCGCCCCGGCCGCGCCGAATTTCGCACGTTCGCCACCATCTCGTCGTACGGCAACGGACGATCATCGCGCACGTCCTGCCAAAGGCGCGCGTATCCGCTCGGAATCGTGCCCGCCCGAACCTCCCCTTCCACCTCGGCGTACGCCTTCGCATCCTGTATCGGCTCGTTCAACAGCCCGTACATCACGCTCAGCGCGTTCGCTTCTCCGCCCATCGGCGCCGCCACGCTGATCCGCACGTGATCCGGAAACACGAATACCCGTGGCTGACGACCGTTCAGCAACCGCAGGAGCGTGCCCCGGCTGTGCCGCCGCGATCCATGCTGCTCCGCCAACTGCCCGAACACCCGCCACGCCGTCTGCATCCGCAGATCGGGGCGATCCAGCCGAACCACCGCCTCCACATGGGCACTCCGAATCTCCGGCGGCGCGGGCAGAAAGATGAGTTTCGCGCCCGAGAGGGTGCCCGACTGCTCCATCCCCGCCGACAGCCCGATCGCCGCCGCGAGTCCCAGAGCAAGCATCAGTTACCCCCCAACGGCACAAAGTTGCCGAGTGCCCGCCGGTACTGCGCAAACGTCACCTGCGCCAAATTCTCCCGCAGTTGTTGCGGACTGAGCGAGGGCGACTGCACCAACAGCCCGCCGCGCAGGGTGGCCGCCAAGATCGGGTCCCGCAGTTGCCGATCTAACCAGTCGTGCGCACCGGCCTGACCGATCATAAATGCCTCCGCCGTCTCCGCCTCGAGGCGCAAACGTCCCCACGCAACCCCCGGCGTCGGGCTGCCCACCACCACCAACCCCGGCGTGTTCGTCGGTTGGTACAGCAAAAACGGCTGCACCGTCCGGTGCGCGATGCCGAACCCCGCCACCAGCGCCGCCGCCGTCTGAATCTCTCGGTACGGGCCGACCTTCGCGTACATGCCGCTCGCGTTCACCGATACCGGCGTCGCCACGGCGTCTCGCGCGGGCGGAGGCAACGGCGGCAACAAGGCCCCTTTCCGATCCGCCAAAACCTTGCTCACCAGCGCGGTCGTCGAATCCACCTCCACGTTGCCCGCGACGACGATCGCCAAATGCTCCGGCGACGTCATCCGGGTCCACAAGTCGCCCAACTTCGCCGGAGTCGCCGCCGAAATCGTCTCGACCTTTCCGTACGGGTCCAATCCGTCCTCCCCGTAGGCGGTGCTCCACGCAAACTCGCTGAAGCGACTCGTGCTGGACCGCCCCGCCATCTCCTCCCGAATCGTTTCCGCCTCCTGCGCGATCATCTCCGGCGTCAACGGACGCGGCCGCAAGATCAAACCGCACGCCGCAATCGCGATCGGCACCTGATCCGGCGCGCACCGAAACTGAAACACCATCGCATGACGCCCGGTGCTGGCGGAGACAAAAATTCCCTGCGGCTCCAGCGTCGCGTCCAATCGGCCGTCAAACCCCTCCGCCTGAAAATGCTCCAGCACGTGCCGATACCCGTGCGTCTCGTACCGATCGCGGTACGCCCCGGCCCGCACCCATAACTGAACGCACGCCGTGGTCGCCCCGGGAATCCGGTCCACCAGGCACTGACTCCGGTTCGAGAACTGCGTGCGAAGCCGTGGCACGTCGTTGAGTTGCAGACTCGACGGACCGTCTCCCATCATCGACGCGAGGGCAAGGAACGGAATCAATGGAAGTAGCTCGCTCCGTTGATGTCGAGAGTCACGCCGCTGAGGTAACTGCTTTCTGCCCGCAAGAGAAATGACGCCGCGTTCGCGCAATCTTCCGGCGTCGCCATGCGCCCCATCGGAAGCGTCGCCAAAATGGAAGGCAACCGATCACCCATCCCGTCGCGCGCCATCGCCGTCTCCACCCAGCCGGGGGCGATGCCGAACACGCCGATCTCCGGCGCCAACTCCACCGCCAGACTGCGCGTCAAATTGATCAGCGCCGCCTTACTCGCCGCGTAAATGGCCGCTCCGGGCTCACCGCGAAACCCGACCCGGCTCGCCACGTTGAGTACCTTTCCTGCCGTGCCCGACCGTCGCCAGTCTGCCACTGCCAACTGTGTCAGTTCGAACGGCGCCACAAAGTTCAGTTCGAACGTTCGCGCCAGACTAGCGCGCAGGTCGGCCAGCGTGGTCTCGGCGAACGCTTGCGGCTCGTAGATGCCCGCGTTGTTGACCAGTGTGGTCACGGAAGCAACTCCCGATACCGCCCGCCAGAGCGACGTCCTCCCCTCCGGCTCGGTCAATTCCGCCTGAAACACGCCGACGCACCGCGCCCCGATCGCCTCCGCCACCGATTCCGCTGCCTCCCGCTGTCGCGTGTAATGCACCGCAACGCGCAGACCATCCTCTGCCAACCGTAGCGCAATCGCCCGGCCGATCCCGCGCGAAGCCCCGGTGACTAACGCGACCTCTGCCATCCGCGATATTGTACTGTTCGCTCTCTGCCCGGGACTTTCGCTGAACCACCGTGCCATCCGGACGTACAATGCCTTCTGGACATGAACTGGGCGAGCGTACTAATGATTTCGGTTGCCGTGGGCGCCTCGGGCTACGCGTTTCAACGGGCTAATACCGCCACCGATACCTCTGGCAAAAAGGCGCCCGCCGGGCCGGCCTCCGCGACCAAGATGCGCGTGCCCACCTACGCCGGCGACGTCGCCAAGCTCATCAACGATCGTTGCGTCTCGTGCCACCAGCCGGGCGAAGTCGGTCCGTTTTCGCTCGTGGGATACGAAAATGCCAAGCGCTGGGCCAATATGGCCGCCTTCGTCACCGAGCGACGCCAGATGCCGCCGTGGAAGGCCGTCGAAGGCTACGGAGAGTTTCAGGACGAGAACCGCCTCAACGATTCGGAAATCGCCCTTCTGAAGGCTTGGTCCGACGCGGGCGCGCCCCGCGGCGACGCCAAGTCCGAGCCGAAGGCCCCTCGCCCCGCGGCCAAAGGCTGGACCCTCGGCGAGCCCGACTTCATCGCCCAACCCGCGCGACCGTACAAACTGGCCGCCGAAGGCGAAGATGTCTACCGCCACTTTGTGGTCGATCCGAAGCTGGATAAGCCGGTCTACATCAACGCGGTCGATGTGCGCCCCGGCAACCGCGCCGTCGTCCACCACGTCATCGTGTTCCTCGATCGCGGAAACTCGGCCGAAAAGCTCGCCGCGGCCACCACCGACGGTCAAGAGGGCTATAGCGGATCGGGCGGCGGCGTCGGATTCGTTCCCAGCGGAAGCCTCGGCGGATGGGCCCCGGGCATCCGCGCGCGATACCTGCCAGACGGCACCGCGTACCGCATCGATCCGGGCACCAAGCTCGTGCTGCAAGTCCACTACCACAAGTCCGGAAAGGAAGAGCTCGACCAAACCAAAGTCGGTGTGTACTATTCGGAAGAACCGCCGAAGTACGAGATGAACCTCAATTGGATCTTCAACTTCGGCATCAACATTCCGCCGAACGAGAAGGATCACAAGCTCCGCCGCACGTACACCTACGGCCGAAACGTAACGCTCTACGGCGTAATGCCCCACATGCACCTCATCGGCAAGTCGATGAAGTCATGGCTGGAGTTTCCGGATGGTTCCACCAAACCGCTGGTGCATGTCGACGACTGGGACTTCAACTGGCAATTGAACTATGTGTTCAAGGAACCGATCAAGGTACCGGCCGGAACCAAGCAGCACGTCGAGGCGATCTACGACAACAGCACCGCCAATCCGCGCAACCCGAATAACCCGCCCAAGCGGATTACCTGGGGTGAAGAAACGAACGACGAGATGTTCTTGATGATTACGCAATACACCGTCGACGATGCCAAAAACGTGCAAGCCGACTGGCGCGAAAAGATTCAGCAAGTGCTGGACTTGCCCCGGCTGAATCGCCGGGGCTAACGCCCTTACTGGAACCCGGCCCCTCGACCGTTGAACATTCGGTCGAGGGTCTCGATGGACGTGCTCGGACCGACCAGCGACCGAATTGCCGGATACGACACGTGCCCATCGAGCCAACTCACCAGTGCCCGGTCACGTTGGAATCGGCCCCAAATCTGCCCCTGACTGCCCGCATGCGGAAACTGGAACCGGTTCCACGCCGCCGTTGGCGACGTCGCCCCGCTCGGCGGCACGATCCGGTGGAATCCCACGTCCGTCGTCGGCCCCGGTCGACCGGGCGATCCCGTATCCTTGCCCGTCGCCTCAGAGAAGAACACCGTCTCCGCGGGCGAATCGAACTCCGTCATGCTCCGGCCAAAGTACGTCTTGGTGCCAAACCCCGAAACCGTCACCCGGTTGATGTACTCCGCGTTCATCCCGTAACTGGGCGAGAAGCCCATGTTGTACCAATAGAACGATGAGTTCCGGTTGAGCCGACCGCGTCCCTGAGCGTCACTCTGCGTCGGGTCTTCGTTCTTATCGTTCGGGCACAAAAACAGGTCTGTGTTTTTGGTGTACGGTTGGTACAGCACCGGATAAAAGAAGAAGCACGCACCGCTTTGGCATGCCGTCGGATACTGGGCCGCCAAAGGTTCGGCGGGGTTAAACGATAACCAACGCAGCGGTACCGTGGTGTCGTCGTAATCGCCCACGTAAAGGAGCGTCGCGGTACCCACCTGCTTCAGGTTCGATAGGCTCGCCGTCTTCTTGGCCGTGTTCTTCGCCTGGGCGAAAACCGGGAACAAGATCGCCGCCAAAATCGCGATGATCGCGATCACCACCAGCAGCTCGATCAGCGTAAATGCACGTTGCCTGTCCACCCTTTCGTTGTGTCGCCGATGGACCATCGCCTATTTGACAATCTTGACGAACCATTCGCCGATTTATGGATAAACCGCACTTCCAACGTGCCCGGCAAACAACCGTCACCACGCGCAAAAACACGTTACATCCCGACGCCGCTGTAGTGCCGAATCCCCCGCCGAAACATCACCTGCGCGCCCATAAACGCCAGCCCGATCCAAACCCACTGCGCCAGCACCCCTTGCCACGCCGCCCCGCCGCCCACGCGACCCACCAAAATCTCGGTGGGCAAGCCACTGGTGTAATAAAACGGCATCAGCTTCGCCAAGAACCGCGCCCAGTCAGGCAGCATCGCGATCGGAAACAGATTCCCCGAGAGAAAAAGCATCGGCACGTAATACAGCTCGAAGATCGACATCGCCTCTTCGGTGTAGAGCGCAATCATGCCCATCATCATCACAAACGTAAAGCTGACCAAGTGCCCCGAGACGAGGGCCAGCCAAAACTCCGGCCCGAGATTCAGCGTGGCCGCCCCCAGCATCGGCCGGTAAAACCCCAGCAAGACAAGGAATATCGGCAGAAACAGCATCGGCCGAATCAGCCGCCACGAGAGATTGCGGCAAAAGTACTGAAGGTAAATCGGCGTCGGACGCATGAGGTACGTCGTAAACGCCCCGTCCTTAATCTCCATCGCCAGCTCCCACAGGATATGGCTCGTGATGAAGCCGTTCAGCAGCAGCTGACACAGGTAGTACAGCACGATGTCGCTGGTGCTAAACCCCTGAATCGTGCCGTTACGCGCGGCCGCCGCCCACACCATCGGCATGGTCACCGCCGTCGCCACGTCGGTCATGATCCAGATGAGGCCGCTGGCGCGGTACGCCATCCCCTCCTGAAACCCAACCCCGAGCAACGCCCGGGCCTGCCGAACCATCGTCGCGGCCGTCATTCCCGCAGTTTAGTCCGGTCCGAGGATGTCGAGCGTCCGCGCCACCGCTCACCCCCAAACTCCGAGATTGAGCGCCGAACCGCCGTCCGGACCGCGTCTACTTTCGCCGCAGCGTAACCCGGCCAAACGGCGAGGACTTCCCCGCCTTGTCCACGTTGTCAATGCTCCAAGACCACGAATTGCTCGGCCGATCAAACGCAAACGTGTTGCGGATCCCCGTCCCGTCCGCCAGCTTCCAGACGAAAGGAATTCGGTCTCCCTGCGGTTTGCCGTGACCCACGCCGTCCGCCGAAAAGTTGGTGATGCCCGTGTTGTCCAGCCACATCACCGCAAACTCCTGATTCGCCTGATCCCAGGCAATGTGAATCCATGCCTCGTACGCGGGCTTCCCGGAAGCGTCCTTTTCTCGCGAGATTTCGTGAATCCGGACGTACTGGCGATTCAAGATTCGGTCCACCGTCACGTCGTGGGTCACCTTTTCGTCGTTGATCGTGCCGCGCATCACCCACTTGCCCGTCATTTTTGCCATCAGGAACTCGGGATTCGGCTTCGCGCCCGGCTTCTTGCTGACCTGCGCCGACGCGGGGCTCGGCGCACCCACCGCCAAGGCGAGCCCGAAAATCGTGGTCACGAACGGGAGACGGTGGAGAACTGGCTTGATCATGAGAGTTTCGTCGATCATCTTGGCATAGCCGAAACCACCCGTCGGCTTACCCGTGCCCGCTCGCGTTACGGGACCTTGACGTCCTTCGCGACCACCGATACCCCTGCACCGTAATAGTCCAGCAGTCGCTCCGTCCGCCGGTCAAGCTGAACGTCTAGCGGAATCGTGCCGATTTTCAGCGCGATGGCAATCGCGAGCAAGGCGTTCCGCACCCCGTCCGTCATCCGCGTCGACCACCACAGCACCACCGCGACCGAGGCCCAGCCGAACAAGAACATGAACCCGAAATCCCACAGCGGGGCGAGGCCGTGCGCCACGATGCTGTGCACCAGCAACCCAACCGTTGCCGCGAAAAGCAATCCGATGGGAAGGTAGTAGGCCAAGGTCACGAGCAACGCCAAAACCAAAAGGACCGGAAACCCACCGAGTCCTCCGATCACGCAGATCGAAGACACGGTGAGGCACCAAAGTGCCGCCCCGCGACGACCCGGAATCCGACCAACCAGCCAGACAAAGGGCAACGCCAACACGAGGCCGATCCGCGCCGGAAGATCTCCCATGATGACTTCACCCAGCGCCATGGAGAAGAGCACGATCGCC
>JANRKI010000007.1:0-81131 GCA_033763535.1 Fimbriimonadaceae bacterium
TTGCGCGGTCGGCGCGTTCACGGCGTTGTTCGCGGCGGCGATCGCCTTCGGTCAAACCGACATCAAGAAGGTGCTGGCGTACTCCACCGTGTCCCAACTCGGATTTATGTTCATCGCGTGCGGCGCGGGAGCGTACTGGGCAGGGATGTTTCACGTCACGACCCACGCGTTCTTCAAGGCGTTGCTGTTCCTCGGGGCCGGGGCGGTCATTCACGCGATGGCGCATGAGCAAGATATGCGCCGGTACGGCGGGCTCGGGAAGTACCTCCCGATCACGTGTGCCACCATGGTCATCGGCTGGCTGGCGATCTCGGGGTTCCCGTTCCTGGCCGGTTTTTACAGTAAGGAAGCGATCTTGGCGGCCGCACTCGCGAACAATCACGCGGGCGTCGTCAGCGGCGTAAGCGGATGGATCGGGCTGGGAGTGGCCGCGCTCACCGCGCTGTACATGACGCGTCTGACCATGCTGACGTTCTTCGGCAAGCAGGAGCGTTGGCGCGAGTTACCGCACGGCGCTGATTCGCACGGGAACGCGGATGACGGGCACGCGGCGCATGGCGATTCATCGCATGGCGACGACGCGCACGGCGACGACGCGCACGGGCATCACGGCCTGACCGGCGACCACCGTCCGAAGGAGGTGCCAGTGACCATGTGGCTGCCGCTCGTCGTGCTCGCCGCGCTCTCGGTGGCGGGCGGATGGTTCCTGCACGACGGTCACCGGTTCGAACATTGGCTGTACCCGGACGGGCTGTCGGTGCTCGGCGAGCTGAAGCACGAGGTGCCGAACCTGATGGTATACAGCATCGTGGCGGCGGCGCTCGGACTGGCGCTCGGCATCTTCGCGTATTTCGGCGGACTCCCGGCGGGCGAAGGTTTGGATGAAACGAAATGGGCCGCATGGCGACGCGCGGCGGGCCAACAGTTCGGCTTCGATCGCCTGATGACGCAGCTCTTTGGCGATGGCGGCGGCGACGTCGCGCGCGGGCTCGGCGGCTGGTTCGAGACAAATATCGTGGATGGCGCGGTGGAAGGTTCGGCGAGTGGCGCGTTCCGATTCGCGGGCTGGTTGCGGCAGTTTCAGAACGGCACGGCGCGTCTCTACGCGATGCTGATGCTCGTTGGCGGAGTCGGCATTCTCGGATTCTTCTTGATCCGGATCGCGACGGGAGGACTGAAATGACGCTCGAGCAGTTCTTGCTTAACTTTACGATCTTCCACCCGCTGTTGGGCGCGGCGGCAGTCGCCCTGCTTGCGCGAGATGCGAAGCAGTCGAAGAACATCGGCACAGTGGTGTCGCTGGTTACGCTTGCGCTGACCGTTTTTCTGGCGGCGCGACTCAACGCAACTCAGTTTCAGCTCCAATTCGTGACGTCGGTGGACTGGGTGTCCGCGCTTGGGATCCGGTACGCGGTCGGGCTCGACGGCACGAACGCGTGGCTGGTCGTCCTCAGCTCGCTCATGACCTTGGTCGCGGTGAGCACCACGCGGGACGACACGAAGAACCTCAAGGGGTTCTACGCGCTCATTTTCGCGCTTCAAACTGCGATGCTCGGCGCATTCACCGCGCTGGACCTCGTGCTGTTCTTCACGTTCTTTGAACTCACGCTGCTGCCGATGTATTTCCTCATCAACTTTTGGGGCACCGGCAACGCGCGCAAGACGGCGGCGAAGTTCCTGATCTTCACCTTTGCGGGAAGCGTGTTCACGCTCATCGGCATCGCGGGGCTGGCGATTACCCACCGCAATGTGGCCGGTTCGCTCGAATTTGGTCTGATCGAACTTCAGTCGATGGTGGCGAACGGCAAGCTGTGGGTCGGGTCGGAGAGTCAGACCGTCTTGTTCTGGCTATTCGCGCTCGGATTTTTGGTGAAGGCGCCGTGCTTCCCGTTCCATAGCTGGATCGGCGATACCTACGAGGATTCTCCGAAGGCCGGTCCGATCCTCTCGAGCGCGATGGTCAAACTCGGAAGCTATGGCCTGTTGCGGTTCTGCCTGCCGCTCTTTCCCGAGGCCGTGCAATCACAGGCGCCGATCCTGATCGGTCTGGCCACGGTCAGCATCTTGTACGGAGCGATTGCGGCGATCGCCCAGACGGACATGCGCCGACTGATGGGCTACAGCACGCTCTCGCACATGGGCTTCGTGCTCCTCGGCATTTTTAGCCTGTCGTACGTTGGCATGGTCGGCGCGGCGTTCCAACAGTTGGCCCACGGCGTGACGACCGCAATCTTGGTGGTGCTGGTGTGGCACCTACTGGAGCAGTACGGCACGGCGAAGCTTGACGCGTTTGGCGGATTGAAGGCGAAGATGCCGATCTTCTCGCTCCTGTTCTTCCTCGGTTTGCTCGGCAACGTCGGTTTGCCCGGCACGATGGGTTTCGTCGGCGAATTTACGGCGCTGATGGGCGCGTTTGAATCGGGCGCTCGGGGCACCTTCGGCATCTCGGTCGGGTTTGCGGCGGCGGCCGGAGCCGGGGTCGTGCTGGCGGCGGTGTACCTGCTGGTGATGTACCAAAAGGTGTTTTACGGTCCGGAACGATTGCAGGAGGGTCCGGATTGGACGGACGTACGGGCCGCATCCATGGTCCCGGTCTTCGGTCTGATCGGTCTGATGTTTGTCGGTGGACTGTATTCCACCGTGTTTACGGCGCCGACCGAAGCAAGTACCCAGGCGATCCGGCTAATGGCGACCAGTCTGCCAACGCAGCGGCCTAGCCTGTCGAACCCGGACCAAAAGATTGATCTCGAACCGACGGCTCAACAAGGTGCGTTGGTGGATACCCGCACCGGCACCGTCATTACGCCCGGGCGACTGCGCGGATACGTGGTGGCTCCGGTCCCCACGGTGGCCGAGGTGAACCCATGATCAACTTCCCGATTCCCGCGACGGACTGGAGCCTGTTGCTCCCGATTGCGATGGTCGCACTGACGGGCATCTTCGCGCTGATCATCGAAATGGTTCAGCCAAAGCGCGACAACGGCCCGATCGTGGCCATTAGCCTCTTTGGCCTGCTGTTGGCGGCCATCCAACTCGGCATCCAGTTTCAGGCCCCGGAAACGGTGTCGTTCGCGGGAACGGTGCGTCGCGATGCGTTCAGCCTCGCGATGCAGCTCGTCATCGTGCTCGGCAGCATGGCCACCATCCTGTTTAGCGACGCATACCTGCGGGCGAAGAAGATTCCTTTCGCCGAGTTCTATCCCCTGATGCTGTGGAGCACCGTCGGCGGAATGCTGATGTGCGCCAGCACGAACCTCCTGGTGATCTTCGTCGGACTGGAGATCCTGTCGATTTCGCTATACGTACTGGCCGGTATCAGCCGCAACGAGGCGAAGTCGGAAGAGAGCGCGATGAAGTATTTCCTTCTCGGCGCGTTCGCCAGCGGGTTCTTGCTTTTCGGCGTCGCGCAGTTGTACGGCGCGACGGGATCGCTCGATCTCAACCAGATTTCGCCGGCGTGGCAGACCGGAGACGTGAACGTGCGGACGTTGCTGGTGTTCGGTCTCGGCCTGCTGCTCATCGGGATGGGATTCAAGGCGAGCTTCTTCCCGTTTCACCAGTGGACGCCGGACGTGTACCAGGGTGCGCCGACCAACGTCACCGCGTTTATGGCGACGGCCGGGAAGACCGCGGCGTTCGCGGTGCTGTACCGATTGCTGGAGGCTTCGCGTGATCTCAGCGCATTTTGGGTGCCTGCGCTCGGCGTGATCGCGGCGCTGACGATGCTGTACGGCAATATCGTGGCGCTTCAACAGACGGACGTCAAGCGGATTCTGGGCTACAGCTCGATCAGCCACGCCGGCTACATTCTCGTGGCGCTGATGGCCCACGGCCTCATGCCGGACAAGATCGGTCCGCAAACGGTGGTGTATTACGCCCTGACCTATACATTTACGACGGTTGGAAGCTTTGCCGTGGTTGCTCTCAGCGCGCGAGATTCCGGCGAATCGACCGAACTGGCGGACCTCCGGGGATTGCTTCAGCGGGACCCGATCTCGGCCGTGAGTCTTGTGGTGTTCATGTCGGCGCTCATCGGCATTCCGCCCGGGTTCAGCGGACTCTTCGGCAAGCTCTTCATCTTTCAAGATGCGGTGGCGGCGGGCCTTTTGCCGCTGGCCCTGGTCTTGGCGGTCAGCAGTATTGTCAGCGTGAGCTACTACCTCAACATCGCGTATCAGGCGGTGGTGGCTCCGCGGGAAGAGGGAAGCGAACCGGTGCGCGTTCCGGCCCCCGGCACCATTCAGGCGGCTTGCGCGGTCTGCGTGTTTGTCGTGGTGGCGGCGGCCATCGCGATCACTCCGATCACGAATCTGATCGCTCCGAAGTAGCACGCCACTGCTCCAGCGCGCGGAGTGTGACTTCGGGGTCGGTTCCGGGCCAAGCGGTGAACGGAATCGGGAGCACGGCGAACCGGCGCGTCTGCAAAATCGCGTACTTGCCGATGCGGAAAACCGCCCGAACGTTGGCCGCCGCCATCTGAAAACCGCTCTCGTCGCCGGTGGCGAAGTAAACGCGATCGCCTTCGAACCATGCCCGTAAGCCTCGCTCGAACGACCGCGACGTCTTGCCGCTTGCCATCAGTGACCGTGCAGGAATGGTGGCCGGCCAAAGCAGCGCCATGGCGCCCGCCGCGCGCATAAAGCCCGTGCCAAGCGTGACGAGCAGCAGTCCGCTCAGCGGGATGATGGCGACAAACCACCAAAAGGTTCGGACGTAGGCGATGGCGCCGATATAGGCCAGTTCGAATCTGGGAATGCGGAAATCCTCGGTCTCGAGTTGGCGCTCCATCTGGAGAAATTGTGACAAGTCGGGAATACTGCTGATATGCTCAGGGTAGAGCGGCGCGGTTCCGTGGTGTCGATGTGGCTGGCGCGTCCAGAGGTGAAGAATGCGTTCAACGCGGAGCTGATTCAGTCGGTCTCGCTGGCGATGCGGGCGATCGCAGAGGACGTTCGGGCGGTGGTGATCGCCGCGGAGGGTACGGTTTTTTGCGCCGGTGGCGACCTCAACTGGATGCGGTCCGCCGCCGACCAGACGCGAGATGAAAACGAGCGGGATGCCCGCGAGCTTTACCGGATGCTGGCCGCGATTCGGGACTGTCCGGTTCCGGTGATTGCGCGCGTGCAAGGTGCCTGCTTTGGCGGCGGCTGCGGCATCGTGGCGGCGGCCGATATCGTGGTGGCGCAAGAAAACGCGAAGTTTGCGTTTAGCGAGGTGAAGCTGGGGCTGGTGCCGGCGACGATTTCACCTTTCGTGTTGCCAAAGATCGGGGCGTCGGCGGCGCGCAACCTGTTTACGACGGGCGCGGTTTTCGACGCAGCCGCCGCGCTGAGAATCGGTCTGGTGCATGACGTTCGGGACGAGGCGGGGCTGGATTCCGGCGTGAACGCAGCCCTCGCCGGAATTTTGGCCGCCAGTCCGGCGGCGGTACAGCGCGCCAAACGTTTGGCGATGGAGCCCACACTGGACGGCGACGCGGCGGCCGCTCTCCTGGCCGAGTTTCGGGATGGCGCGGACGGCCGCGAGGGAGTGACCGCCTTTCTGGAGAAAAGGAAACCGAGTTGGTATGAGGAAGTGAGCGAATGATCCGCAAGATACTGGTGGCTAATCGGGGCGAGATCGCGCGCCGCGTGTTTCGGACCGCGCGAGAACTGGGGATCGCGACGGTGGCGGTGTACAGCGAGGCTGACGCGAGTGCGCCGTACGTGCGTGAGGCGGACGAATCCGCGCTGATCGGGCCGGCCGAGGCCTCCGCGAGCTACCTTCGCGCCGACGTGATTTTGGACGTTGCCGCGCATCTCGGGGTGGACGGGATTCACCCTGGGTACGGATTCCTGAGTGAGCGCGCTGACTTTAGCGATGCCTGCCGCGCCCGTGGCATGGCGTTCATCGGGCCGAGCGGGGACGCGATGCGCAAACTGGGGACCAAAGCCGACGCGAAAGCCCTGGCGCGATTGGCCTCGGTGCCGTGCGTACCGGGGGTGGAATCGGCAACGGGTGACTTGGCCGAACTGCGGGACGGAGCCACGAAGATCGGTTACCCGGTGATGCTGAAGGCGTCATCCGGCGGGGGCGGACGCGGGATGCGGGTAGTGCACGATCCGGCCGCCTTCGACGAGGAGTTTCACCGCGCGTCGGAGGAGGCGGTGAAAAGCTTTGGCGATGGCACGATGCTGGTAGAGAAGTACGTGGCCAATCCACGGCACGTTGAGGTGCAGTTTATTGCCGATGGATTCGGAAACATTGCCACCCTGTACGAGCGCGAATGTTCGATCCAGCGCCGCCACCAGAAGCTCATCGAAGAAGCGCCGGCGGCAAGATCGGTGAACTGGGACGGGATGCGGGAGGCCGTACGCAATCTCGTTCGGGAAGCGAACTATCAGAACGCGGGCACGGCCGAGTTCATCGTGGATCCCGCGACCGGCGAGTTTTACTTCCTTGAGGTCAACGCCCGGCTGCAGGTGGAACATCCGGTAACCGAACTGATCACCGGAGTTGATTTGGTTGCCGAACAAATTCGGGTCGCGTCGGGACTTACGTTGTCGATTCCGGCGGAGCTCATGGCGGGAAACCGGTCGCTGATTCATGGTCACGCAATCGAGATTCGGGTAGTGGCCGAGAACGCTGAACGTGGCTTCATCCCGTCGCTCGGCAAGATCGTCGGTTGGGCCGAGCCGCGGCATCCTTCTGTTCGGGTCGACAGCGGATTCGAGGTGGGGAGCGAGGTGACGCGCCACTACGACAGCATGCTCGCCAAGATCATCGCGCACGGCCCGGATCGGGCGACGGCGGTGCGTCGATTGCGCGCGGCCCTCGACGACTTTCACGTTTTGGGGGTCGAGACGAACCTCGGCCTCATGCGCGAAGTCCTCGACTCGCCGAGCTTTTTGGCCGGAGACCTGGATACCGGCTTCATCGGCCGTTTTTTGGTGGAGCGCACGGCACCACCGATCCCGGGTTGGGTAGCCAACATCGCGGCGATGGCGACTTCCGGAAGCGCCGCGTCGACCGAAGCCGGACCATCGGCCCACGCGATCGCCGGGGCATGGCAGTCCGACGGATTCCGGAATGCAACATCGGGCCGCTAGCCACAGGTTCCGCGCGGGGTGCATGCAAGCTGTCCTGTTGGGCGCCGTGTTTTTGGGCGCGGTAGGTTGCCGTTCGCCACGACCGATCCCGTTGCGGAACCCGCCGACGGCGTGGCTATGGCACTCACCGGTTGAACGGTTGGACCCCCGGTTCAAGTACGACGAACTGTACGTACTCGCGGGGACCGTTGGCTACGGGGAAGAAGGCCTTCGCTGGACTTTTCGGCAGCGGTGGATAAGCCAACCATCGCCACGCGTTTGGCTGGTCTTCAACGCCGATTCCGGCATGCTACGGCACTTCGGCGACGAGAGCACCCGCAAGGTGGCCGATCACGTGCTGGCCGAATACGATCGTCAGCGCCAGATTGTCCAATCTCAAGGCGGAGAAGTCGTCGGCATTCAGCTCGACTTCGACGTGCCCACGCGGCGCCTACCGCGATACCGCGAACTGTTACGCCGAATTCAAAGCCGGGTGCGCGAGAAGACCTCGATCACCCTGCTCCAAAGTTGGGTGTTCGATTCCCGATTTGCTGGCTTAGCCAGAGAAGTGGACGAGGTGGTGCCGCAGTTCTACGAGGGATACCTGGTGAGTGAGCCACTGGCGCGTGCGCGCCTCGTCGATTTTGACCAGATGGATCGCGTGTTGGGGAAGCTCGACGCGATGGAAGTTCCGTTCCGCGTCGGCATCGCGCGACATCGCCAAGCGTTGCAGGCCACTCCCGATGGCCGCATCGTCGGCTCGCACCGGGGCGTACCGCTCGCAGAAATCTACCGCGATCCTCGCTTTACATTCACCTCCGTACGCCAACGAGGCTATGAGGTGCAGGTCGCGTTTCGGGCAACTGAGCCTGGCCGCGACGGAAAGGGTTTGGGCTACCAAATCGTCTACTTCTATCCGGACCCAGCACTCCATGAAGCGACAGAACTGTGGCTTAGCCAAAAGCGTTTTCGCTACATTGCTGGAACCATTGACTTCCGACTATCCGGGCCCGCCGAACGCGACGTGATGTTGCCGTCCGATCCGCTAGGTTCGGCCAGCATGCGCGTGAGTAAGCCACTTCGCGACGGTTCGGGGTTGGTCGATGGCGGACCAATCCTCTTGAACGGACAGCTCGAGGTGTCGCTCCCGCCGGGATACGCGGGGCTCGCACCCGACGCGCTGGTTGCCCACGTGCGGATCGGTGCGGGCGAACTACTGGTGTGGGGTGAAGGTTTGCCCAACGCGAAGACGGAATCATCCACCCGAATCCCGGGGCATTTCGGTCCGCATACGGTACGGGTTCCGATCCGGATCGGACTGCCGAAAGACCAGGCCGACAAACCCGTGGAGGTCTCGTTTCAAGTCGAACTCTCCTCGACGTTCGGGGGTGGCGCATCATCGAAAAATCCGTCATCGGGAGCGAGACAATCGCTCGCAAAGCGTGTAATCTGGATGCCATGAAACGTTGGGCGCGGCCGCTTGCCGTCATCGGTATCGGACTCGCGGGCATGGTTTATGCCTGCGTCGGCGAATTCTACGATACGGTCGTGTTCAATCAGGCCGGGATCGACTGGGGTGCGCCGCCCAGCCGAATCACGTTCCGAACCTGGAACGAGAATCCGCCGCGCCGAATCGCCGACTACCCGCCGAGCATGTCCGACTGGTACGGCGATTACCAGCAGCAGCAGCGGGCGGAATCCGCAAAGCAACGCGTGATCAAGGCGTTAGACGGCGGAGATCGGAGCGCGATCGCCCGGGCAAACGAGGCCTGGCTCAAGGAGTCGAACGGGGCCGAGGAAACATGCCGGATGCTACGCGACGCCGTGAATGTGGCCAGTGGCCAGCCCACCGCTCGTTTCGCCGCGTACTTCCGAGCGGTGGGACGGGCCATGCAGTCACGGCCAGACGGGATCGCGTCACTCGCAAAGATTCCGAAAGGAGTGGCTTATCCACATGCCCAGTACGCGCTCGGTCACTTCTCGCCCGTCGCCCGGCAAAAGCGTGCCGCTTACGTTGAAGCCAGCCTGGTACCCGGTGCCCGCCAGATTCCGGCGAAGGTGATGGCGGCCCGTTGGCGTATGCAGCTGGCTTTGCCACCGACCTCCGCCGGCGTCCGGCCGAACTTCACCGAAGCGCGCGCAGCTGCCAGAGAGTTTGAACAGATTCTCAAGCTCCCGGCGGCGGCCCGATTCCACTGGAACGCACGCGCGTGGCTTGCCCGGCTCGATTTCAAGCAACGCAACTTTCACACCGCCGCGTTGGCGTACGCCCGGCTCCGCGAGCAAGCAAAGAGTCCGCTGGACGAAGAGACGGCGACCACCTCGCTCCGGTGGTCACTGCAATCCCTCACGCCCGCACAGGCCGACCGATTTCGGGCGATGATCCTCGCCGACCCGTATGCCCTCGCGAGCTACCTCGAGTATCGAATCCATCACTTCAACCGAACGGACGACGATTACGGATTGGCCGCGATTCCGAAACCGCGGCTAAAGCCGCTCGCCGAGATCGCGAAGGAGGCCAGCGCGCGCTACCGTCGCCAAATGCCGCCGGCGCTTCGGGTAGCGTTGGCCGAACTCGCGTTGTTGGAACAGAACGACGTGGAAGTCTTGCGACTCCTCAATGGTTTTCCGGCCAAGGACAAGCGGGCGGATTTAGCCCGCTACCTCGTTGCGTCGGCCAACGTGCGTCGCGGCCAAACGTCCGCCGCGCTTCGGCAGTTGAACGACTTCGAAACCGCCTTTCCCGGCAGCGTCTACACGAAGCCGGTTCGGGAGTACCGTGCTTATCTGCATCTTAAAGCGCAGGACTACCCGAAGGCATTGGAAGAGTTCGAGCGGCTAAAGTACCGGCTTGATGCCGCCTATGTGCTCGATGTGCGCATGAGTACGGCGGAGGTGCAACGGTTGAGCGGAGGCAAGCCGCAACGGCTCGATTATCGGCTTGCCCTCGGCTACCGCCAAATGCGCGAGAGCGATTACGACGCCGCGATCGCCACGTTTATCGGTATTCCGACGAGCGCGCGGAAAAAGTTGGCAATGGTCGACACGGATGACTTCCGGTGGAACGCAGACAAGTCCTCGCCCATCGACCAGATTCCGGACCCGCTGAAAACGGCCCAAGATCTCCGGCAGTTTACGCTAGAGGTTCGGGATGCCTCCACCGATGAGGCGAAGGCAAAGGCCCTCTACGCGTACGCGTCGTACCTGTATCAGCGGCGAAATCTGCTGTTCTATAACGCGAGTCTGTGGGGCGGTGCGCGCAACTTCATGCTCGTAGACCCGAATCGGGACGTGACTACCGCCGTGGATCGTCAGCGGATCGAGACGCATTATCTCGAACACGAATGCTTAAGTCATGCCCGCAGAATTTGCCGGCAGATCATTACCCAGTACCCGGATACGTCGTCCGCGCCATTGGCCTACTACCGTGCGGCCACCAGTACGCGCAGGCTCGCCGACTTTAGCCCTTGGTGGCGAGAGTACGGCGCGAAGACGATGTACGACGAAGCCGCCAATTCGCTCAGACAGTTGTACACGAAGTATCCGAATCATGCGCTCGCCAAGAACGCACGGAAGTACGAGACCGTGTTTCGGCAGGAAGGTAAGCAAGCCGCTAACGCCGCGCGGTTCGTGCCGATCGTACCGGGGCCAAAAACGCGGTCCATTTCTGCCACTGCGTTGCGCTAAGCAGCGGGCGCAACGTTCCGCCCAGCCGAACCATGGCACGGCCCGAAGCGTTTTTATCCGATAGTTCGCGATACCGAACCGACATGAGGGCCATCTCAATGCGGTTGGCTTGGTCCAGCGTCAGGCCGACCGCCGAGACGCCTTCGGGCGTCAGGATGGCGGCATCGCCGAGTAAGGCACCTGCGCGGCTCCACAGGTTTTGTCGCACCGCCACCGGGAGCTTCTCGAACCGTCGCTCGGCTTGGTTTTGCATCATGGTGGTGGTAAATCCGGGGGCCGATTGGCGAATCTGCATCAGCGAGGCGGTACTTCGCACCGACTCGGCCGGCGCGCCTGCAGCTGCCAGTGCGTCCGGGTCCAGCACCAGGGTGTGGATCGCCGCCGCCATCGATCCGTGTCGCGCGTACAGGCGAGAAATCACCGGGTATCCGCGCATCCGGTCGTGTTTGGCGTACACGGCCGGGCGCACGACGCTGCGCAGATCCGCATGGAGTTGAAGCAGGTTCAGATAGGTTTGCGACCAGTACAGCATCTCCCGCTTCCGGCGCGCGACCCAGTACTTGCTGATCGTGGACGAACTCGAGTTGCGCGGGGGAGATTTCGGCAAGATCAATGCGGCGCGGTCGTAGGGACTTTGTTTTCGCGCGAGTTGCAGAATCCGGGTCCGCTCCGCGCGGGTAGCTCCGATGCTTTGCCAGTACTCATCTTCAAAGTAAAGGCTGTACCCGGCCGCCCGCAGGGCCACCTCGCGCAGCCGTTGGGCCTGGGCTTCGGGCATCTGGTCGTATAGCCGTTGCACCACCAGGCTCACGCGGCGGGCAAACCCGGGCACACTCCGCAGCCGGCGCGTCTCGTCGTCGGTCAACGTTTGGCGCGTGGAAACCTCTCGCTCGATGTATCGGCGTTGCGCCACGGTCAGGTGCATCGCTTCCATCGCGGTTTGCTCGCTCAGGATGGAAGCACCGCGCATCACCCAGGGCTCAAGCCATCCTCGGCGAGAGCCAGTGATCGCGGTTTCGGGAGCCCCCGGCGAAGGCATCGCCCCCGGTAGCGGCATGGCTCCCGGTAGCGGCATGGCACCCGGTAGCGGCATGGCACCAGTCAAGAGGAGGCCGATCCACACGCTCTATCCTACATCTCCGGCGGCGGTTTCGGGGGCGGTTTCGGCTCCTGTTTTGCAACGGAATCGGGGCGGCTCGGGTAATACCTGCTTCGCATGGTCGCACCGCAACATCCGGAAGCGTGGGAGGCGTACGTGCGCGACCAAATCCCGCTCATGCGGGCCATGGGCATGTCGGTTTCCGCCATGACCGTGACGGCCAGTTCGCCGGCCAGGGTCGAACTGAGTTTCCCGCTGGCGGGAAATCAGAACCACTACGGCACCGGGTTCGGCGGAAGTATCGCGACCGCCGCCACCACCGCCGCGTGGTTGCTGGCGACCGCGTTACTTGCCACGGCCGATCACGTGCCGACGGTGCTCATTCGCCGCTCGCAGGTCGAGTTCACCGCGCCGGTGCGCGGGCCGTTCCGCGCGGTGGCCAACATCTCAGAACCCGAGCGCGACGCCTACGTCCGGGCCTACGCCCGCCGGGGCAAATCGGTGGTCGAACTGAAGGCCACGGTCCACACCGGCGACGAGCTCTGCGCCGAGTTCACCGGTCTCTTCGTCGCGCTCCCGAACGCGTCGTCGGCGTAACTCGAGACCAGTCGCCCGCCGCTTACACCGGGGCGTGACCGGTGTAGCGCAGGTGCATCAGCCCATGCAGAAAGGCCGTTCCCACCGGATTGTTCCGTACCCCGTACGGCTGCTTGCCGAATCCACCGAACGGGCGGAGGGTTGTCACAAAGCCGTGGGCGTACCGAATCAGGACGGGGGCCTCTTGGTAGGTGCGCATATCGACGCGGTTCATCAGCACTTGGTAGTCGCGCCCCCAGTGCTTGGCCAAGGCATCCACGTCAATCACGCGATCGGTCGCGATCGGCAGCCAGCGCTCCCAGCGTCCGACCAACGGCAGATGACTCCAGAAGTCCGCGTCGAAAAACTCGTACTCGGCCTCGCGCCAGAACGGGGCCGCGATGGTGCACTCGTCCAGCAGAAACTGGATGTCGGGACGATGTTCGCCGTGGAACCGGGTGGAGACCACCCCTACGCCGGATGCGGATGACGGCACCCCGTGCAGCAGGTCGAGCGGGTCTCGCAGTGCCCAGCCGTCTAGGTCGAGTCGCGGGACGACCCAAATCGGCCACGCGTTGTGCACCGTGCCGCTTTCGACGGCCAGGGTGAACTCGCCGGGCTCGGGGCATTCCCAGTGGACCTGTAAGACCTCACGGGCACCCAGGTCTGGGACCGCCACCGAATCGACGGTGCCGTTCGCCACGTTGTCGCCGTGCGCATTCACGAGGCTCCATCGGATCGGGACCCGTCGGCCGTGGGTGACCGCGAGCCCCACGCGAACCGAGATGCGGCCGGTGAAGTGGTTGCGCGGGTCCAAGAACCCCGGCCGGTTCCCGCCGTTCACCCATGCCGGACGTCGATACGGGATCAAAAAGAACACGTCCTCGGCGTTCCACGGGTCCATCTCGCTCGGGTCATAGCGCACGTCGCCCCAGTCGTCCAGAATGCCGGAGCTCGATATCGGGGTGTCGCGGAGTCCGGTCTGCACGTAGCCGCCGATCGCCTCCCGCATGCGAATCCCCTCGACCACGGACTTGCGCATAAAGATGGATTTCTGTCGGCTCCACTCCATCAGGCGCTCGTGGCGATTCTCGTGCGGGGCGGTCGAGAACCGGGTCGTCGGTACCACGTGGGGCAGGTCGTACTGCCAGCGCACCCCCTTCGCGTTCAGCTCCGGATCGTTACTGGCCCAGTACGGCGCCTCTTTGCGGATGCGCGCGAGGTCGCGGTGGACGTCGGCGTCGTTGGTTTCTCCGAGCAAGATGGGCCGCGGCGTCCGCGGTCCCGGAAGGAGTGAGTCGAGCATCGACGGGAAAAAATGCGTGTCGGCGTACGGATGAAAGTCATCGAACGTGCCGAACTCCTGAAGGTCGCCGCCGTACATCTCGGCCCCGCCGCTCACGTCGCGCACCAGCGGGCAGCCGGTGGCCCGCTGAACAAACGCCACCATCTCCCGCCGGAATTCCGGCTCCGCGCGTTCGCCGGTCTCGCACCCGATGGTCCAGGCGATGATGTTGGCGTACGATTGGTACTCCCGCACGATCGCCTCCAGTTCGCGTCGAATGGCGGTCCGCTTCTCGGGCTCGGGATGCGGAGCCCATAGCGGCAACTCCAGCCAGGCCACCAAACCGTACTCGTCCAGCAAACGCAGGTACCGATGCGGCGGCACCCAAAGGCAGAATTTGACCGCGTTAAATCCGAGCCGTCGGACCGCATCCAGCTCGGCCCGAATCGTCGCTTCGTCCGGATTGGCGTGTCCCAACTGGGGGTACCAGCCCCAGTGCAGGACGCCGCGCAGGTAGAACGGCTTGCCATCAAGGTAAAGCTTGCCGCCCTGGGCGGCGATTCTCGGCTCCGGGCGAGGGCTCGGCACAAACTCCTCCGCCTCCCACGTGACCTCGCGGTAGATGCCGCCGAAGGTGTGATACACGTACGGCAGAAATCCGCTCGCGACCTCTTCCACCGGAAACTCCAGTCCGCCGTGCTTCGTGACCACGACATCAATCTCGATCGCTCGCCCCGCGTGCGCGTCCACCGGTACATCGAACCCGGACCAGAGGCCGCGGTGGCGCGTGGTCGGCTGACCGTTGATCGACACGTCCGCCGCGTAGCTGACGCCGTGGAACCGCAGCACCCGGGCCGATGCGGGCACGGTTACGGAAGCGCGGTAGATCACCGGTCCTTCGTGATACACCGGAACGTCTTGGCCCCATGCATGTGGCACGCTCGCCGAACGCGGTCCATCCCCGTAATCGACGGTCCATTCCAAAATTCCCCCCAGCTCCTGCATCCCGATACCATTCAACCGCTAACGGCGTAAAGTTACAAGCGTCTTTGCCCAGGAAGTTGCGACGATGATGATCTTTAGCTCCCTTTTCTGTTCGACCCTGCTCGTTTCGAGCCCCGCGCGGTTACCGGCCGTGCCGGTCCAGGCCCCGATCAGCGTGACGAAGGTCCGCGTGGTGCCCGGCATCCGGCCCGTCGCCCTCGCGCCCGCGCCCCAAGGATCGAAGTTCGTGGCGTGCCTCGAGGACGGCTCGGTCCGCATCATCGACGCGAACACCCGCGCGACCGTGCGCGAGTTGGCGAAGCACGTGCAACCCGCGTACGCGGCGACTTGGAGCCTCGACGGGGCCTGGATCGCGACCGGTGACGAATCGGGCCGCATTTTCATCGAAGACGCCCGCAACGGCGCCCGCGTCTACGAGTACCGCGACCACACACGCGGCGTGCAAAAGGTGTCCTTCAACCGGGGTCGAACCGCGCTTGCCAGTACAGGCAAGGACGATACGATCGTGATCCAGGAACCGGCCAAGGCCACCCCCGCCGTCGAACGCCGTATCCTTGGCAACGGTGCGAACCTGTACGGTGCCGAATACAACCCGGCGACGCTGGATTCCATCGCCACCGGCATCCTGGTGGATGCGGGCCGCGTGTACGATTCGCGTACCGGCGCGGTCAAATCGCTCCTCAGCGAGCGCGGATGCCAGGGGACCTTCGACGTGGCCTTCAATCGGAACGGCACCCGCGTGGTGACAGCCGGTCGCGACGGGGTCTCGCTCGTCTGGGATGCGGCCAAGAATCGGCGGCTCGCGCGTCTCGTCGGCCACCAGGACTGGGCCGTGTACGCCGCGTGGAGCCCAAGCGGACGCCTCATCGCGACCAGCTCGACCGACCGGACCGTGATGATTTGGAACGCGATGAGCTACCAGCGCATCGCCACGCTCAGCGATCAAAACTCGGTCGGATCACCGCTCTGCTTCACCGGTGACGGCAAGTTCCTGATCACCACCGACGTCGGCGGCGAACTGCAGATCAACGCGGTGACGCCGAGCCAACCCGCCGTCGCGGCCCCGGCCCCGGTGAAGAAGGCCCCGGTGAAGAAGGCCCCCGCGAAGAAGAGCCCGGTCAAGAAGGGACGTAAGAAGCGCGGCTAACGCGGACGCGTCGGGGTAAGGAACAGCGCTTCGGGATCGCTCGCGTGGTCCCGAAGCCCGCCCCGAACGTAGGTTCGGAATCCGCCGTCCGACATGACCCGGTGGATCGGTCCGGTGGCCGACACGCGTTCGCCGGAGATCGTCACGGAGCCGTGCCATACGCTGGCGAGCAACGCCACCTGCGGATCGTTCAGCACCGAATTCCACGAGCGCGCGAGGCCGCCCGGCCGCAAATGGCTCCCGACGTACGCCCACGAAATCTTTGCATCGCTGCGCGCTGGACCGTTCGCGACGCTCGGGTCCGCGGGATAGCTCGCGCTGGCCGGCCGAATGTCGCGCGTGGAGGTGAGGAGCGCATCGCTTTCCAGTCGGTAGCGCACGGCGTCCAGGGTTGGCGCGGGCGAGTCCGACCAGTCGGCACGGTAGAGCTGCCACGCCACGAAGACGGCCCGCATCCGCTTGATGTCGACGTCGGCCGAGTGCTTGGCCTGGTATCCGACCGCGCTGAGCGCGAGGATCGCCGTCGCGACCGCCGCCACCGCCAGGGCCAAGACCGGCCCGGCTCCGAAGCGGCGGACGCGACGCATATCGCGACGATACACGATGCCCGACATTTCCTTGCGGACGAGTCTGCATCCGAGCGCGTAACCAGCTAAAATAGGCAAGGGCGACCGGGCCCCACCCCACCATGGCAGCCGTAACCGAAATTCCGTTGGTCAACATCACCGTGAACGATGTGCCGCTCGCCGTGCCGAAGGGCGAACTCATCGTCGAATCGGTGAAGCGCCTGGGGATCGAAATCCCGATCTTCTGCTACCACCCGCGCATGAAGCCGGTGGGGATGTGCCGCATGTGCCTCATTGAGATCGGCACCAAGGCCCCCGACGGCAGCATCCGCATGATGCCGAAGCCGCAAGCCGCGTGCTCGCTACCCGCCAGCGAAGGTCTGGTCATCGTCACCGACAGTGAGAAGTTGCACCGCGACCGCAAGGGCGTCCTCGAGTTTCTGTTGATCAACCACCCGCTGGACTGCCCGATCTGTGACCGAGGCGGCGAGTGCCCGCTGCAAAACAACACGCTGTTTTACGGTCCCAGCACCAGCCGATTCGTCGAAATGAAGCGGCACTCGGCCAAGGCGTTCCCGCTGTCGCAGTACGTGACGCTGGACCTTGAGCGCTGCATCCAATGCGGCCGATGCGTACGGTTTACCGAAGAGATCTCCGGCGACGCCCAACTCGCGTTTCGATTCCGCGGTGCCGCGATGCAGCCGTCCACGTTCCAACTCACCGACTTCGAGAGCAAGTTCAGCGGCAACACCATCGAAATCTGCCCGGTGGGCGCGCTGACCTCGAAGAAGTACCGGTTCCGCGCGCGACCGTGGGACCTGCAGACCAAGCCCGGCATCTGCACCCTGTGCAGCAACGGCTGCAACGTCCACATGGACTATCGCCAGGGCGAGCTCGTCCGCATCAATGGCCGCACCAACGAAGCGGTCAACGAAGAGTGGACGTGCGATAAAGGAAAGTTTGGGCACGATATCTTTAATGCACCCGATCGCTTGACCCAGCCCATGACGCGGCAAGGCGACCGCCTGGTCCCGACCGGCTGGGCCGAAGCGTACGGCGAGCTGCTGGGCGCGTTCCGAGACGGCGGGTCGCGGGTCGCGGCCATCGCCGGTGGCGCCCTCTCGAACGAGGACTACTTCGTCCTGCGCCAACTGTTTCGCGACGGGTTCGGTTCACCGCACACCGACCACCGGTTCGAGCGGGAACTGGTGGTCCGCGACCACGTGACGACCAAGATCGCCGAGTTTGAGAATCGACGCCGAATTCTGGTGTTCGCCACTTCGCTGGCCGACGAGCTGCCGATTCTGTACCTGCGCGTGCGGAAGGCGGCCACGCAGTTCGGCGCCGAAGTCGTCGTCATCAGCGAGCACGCGAACGAGGTGGACGCGTTTGCGAAGCACGCGATTCGAATCGTTCCCGGCAGCGAAGCGACCGTCGCCCGCGCCATCACCGGGTCGATTTCTGCCGACTACGCCAACGAGCTCACCGGGGTCGCGGAGGCCACCCTGGAAACGGTGCGCGAATGGGCCAAGGGTGCCACGATCATCACCAGCCGCGGCATCTACGACGCTGATCGCGGCGCGGAAGCCGTGGACGTGCTGGCCGAATACGCCGCTGCGCACGCGGGCGAACTCAACGTGTACGCCCGCCGCGCGAATGAGGAAGGCGCCACCCAGATCGGGTTCTTGCCCGGTCCGGACGGAGCCGACACCCACGGAATCTTGCGCGCGGCCGCGGCCGGCGAACTCTCGGCCCTGTGGGTCGTGGGCGTCGATCTGTTCGCGGTCGGACTTCCGGCCGAAACCGTGACCGCGGCGCTGGAGAACGTCCCGTACCTGGTGGTGCAAGACTGGCGTCCGACCGAAACGACCGCGTTCGCCTCCGTGGTGCTGCCGATGACTGCCCCGATGGAAGCCGAGGGAAGCTACACAAACCTGGAACGCCGGGTTCAGCACCAACCGGCCGTACTCGCCGCCAAAGGTCAGGCGAAACCGGCGTGGCGCGCGGCGAGCGAACTGCAGATGCGTCTCCGGCCGATGACGCCGTTCTTTAGCGCGGAAGACGTGCTCCGGCGGGTGCGCGCGGACGTGCCTTCGCTGGCGTAGGTCGTTAGTCGGTGCCCTGACGCCTCAACGGTGACCATTCCGGAAGAGTGTTCGCAGTCGCTTGGTCTATCTCAGGTTTTGAACCGGTAGGGAACTGTAGCAGCAACATTCGTGATTCAGTGAAGTCACATGTCACGAACGTACCGCATCTAAACTGAATATTCACAAATTCTGTTCCGATAAAGTCAGAGTCGCAAAATTGCATCCACCCGAAGATTGCGTCTCGGATTGTAGACTGCCGAAAGCTACATCGTCGGACACATGCAAAGACCCATGCGCTTTTTGCGAAATTCGCTTGTACGAAGTTGCAGGCTTCAAAATTGCAGTGATAGAGGTTACAACAAGTGAGACTGGCATCCATAAACGAACATCGACGTCCACGAAAGCGAACAAAGTACGAAAATCCAAGGTTGCAATTCTCAAAACTGGTCTCTGAGCAGGATGCAAATGATAGATCAAGGCCATTTGCATTCAAATTTACGAAATGGCAGTTCTGAATATTTGCGCCAGTAAGACGTGAAGAGTGAAACCTCCCTCCCATAATTACTGTATCGAAAAGATACGCATTTTGTAGGTTTGCGCCAACTATGTGTTTGTCAAAAAGACGAACACCAGTGAAGAATACTTTGGAATCTTTGAGCGTAGCGTTCAGTAAGTCCTCATGTTCTTGAAGTGCTTGAGTCCATTCGGTTATTATCTCCTCTAAAGGGTCTTGTGACCAATTGAACTCGTACGTCAACCATGGGAGTGCAGAAGGGTAACTCAAGCTACTACAGGCCGAAGCCAAACACCGACTGATAAGATCAAATTGCTTAACCGTGGTAGTAAATCTATCCAACTCATTCATGAGTCCGCCGTCTGCCATTTTCTTTGAAGGTATAGCGACGGCTATAGCCGCGAGGTAATCGCGAGCCGACGTGTCTGATCCCAAAGTCTCACCCAGGACATCTAGTGCTCCTTGTGTAGCGCCGCAATCGCTCAAACGTCTAAAGTAGGTTTCCACTCTTTGCCAACATTCACGATTCGCGTCGGCAAGCTGCTGCGTTAAACTACGAAGAAGTGGCTCGGTATGGCCCGGATCTTTCGCCCAGCGTATCAGATAGTCGAGCGCCCGCTGTACTTCGTACAGTTCCGTATCGACGGTCCATTGTTGAGCTAATGCAATAAGCCTACTCGATGTTCTACGAAAGTATGGGAAGTAGCTTTCAGACTTCTCGATGTCCGAGTGATCGGTATCTTCATGCGCAGGTGAAGGAACCACTTCAGGCTGATAAATCGCACTGAACTTTGGTGCCCGGAGCGTCGCGATTTCGGAGATGCCAATAACGGCCAAGCAGCGGCTGGCAGAATCTTCATTATTCAGGTCACTAACCTTTTGAGAAAAGTCAGCTTCGATGCGCTGTCGTTCTAACTGATACAGACCGAACTTAGTGGTGTACCGCTGATGGTCTTCGCGTTGCTTAAGCGAATCTCGCTCCCGCGATTCTTGTTCTCGTTGGTGTCGTTCTTTCTGCTCACGATTCATGAAAAACATGTACAGACCGAGTAGGCCGGCCAGCCATGAAAACGCCGCGTTTACAACCGCTCCGTGTGAGGACTTGTCCAGAGTCGGAACACGCACACAATGAATTCCGGCAGGGCATTGCGGAAGCAGTGTGACTCCAGCAAAGGTGAGGATCGATAACGATCCACTGACTCCCGTCAATAATGCTAGCGCAAACCAGATTGCGAGCTTATGGTGTTCGTAAAGCTTCGCGAATTTTCTTGGAAGTTTCGTCTCTGACGCTTCCATAAACTCGTCATGTGCAGACGCACCTCGTGAATCCATCTTTGCCTGGATAAACTCCTAAAAGTTGATCGTAAACCTATGCTCTGAACACCGTAGAACTCGTCAAGTTCTCTTGTTACGCCGTGTTTTGCGAAAGCCCAAAGAACCCCCTAAACCCCCCTACAGCGGCGAATGCGTAAACCGAACCGCGTGAACCCCGGCCAGTGACCGCGCCGAAAGCCGCCGAGGGTCCCCATCCAGCGAAGTCCGAACTACGCCTGCTTCCGGAATCGTGAGGAAGTTCTCCGATAGCGGTCGCGTCGCGCCATCAATTGTCAGGAGTAGGTCCACTACCGGCCCTTCCGTCTGAATCAGTAACTCGTCCGGATCGGCCAACGAGATGAGCAGGGGCGACGGCGTACCGAACCGCGCCAGCTTCGGCTCGGCCAGTAGGCGCCAAGTCGTCTGTTCGGTTTCCGCGGAAGAGAGGAAGACTAGGGTGTCCGGCACGCTCAGGCCGTGCACGCTGAACGAACCGACGCACGCCCGCGAATTCGGCGGTTGCGAAACCTCGAAGTACGCGTGCCGTAACGCCTCGCCCGACGTCAGCGCGTGCGCCGAAATCAGGAGTTGATCCTCAATCGGTTCCGGGCCGTCATTGCATACCCAGACCTCGAACTCGTCGTTCTTGCGCACCAACGACAGCAAGATGTCGTCGTACAGTCGAACAAGTTCGTAGGCCAGGGCCTTCGGTTGCGCCATCGAATCGAAGAACGCCCAGCTTTGTACCGGCCAGATATCGTTCATCTGCCAGATCAGCGAGCCGCGGCAACCCTCAAATCGGCGGTAATGCTCTACCCCGTGCCGTAGCGCGTCGCGCTGGTTGAGTTGCGAGTAGTACACCCAGTCGCCGAGCGTAGCACTCGCCGGGTAGTGGAGCTCCACGTAGCCCACGTAGGTCTCGTACCCCTTCCGCGTTTTGTCGTGCCATCGGTACACGGCGTCGCGGAAGTTATCGCCCGAAGCGTCTCGACCTTCGACATGGTTCCACGTCGAGAGGGCGCACGAGGCCGCAAATCCGTATTCGCTACTAAACCGGCCGTCGCTCTCGCTGTAGAATCGCCAGTCGCCACGCCCGTGCCACACGTCCCAGTTATGCTGGTCGCCGTAGCCACCCGCGTTGTTCCCGCTCCAACCGCCTTGCGCCGGCGGATTCGGGTTGAGACCAATCGGACTGCTGGCGATGTAGTCGCGGCCCGGGTCTTCCTCTGCCACCACTTTCGGAAGCACGTCTTCGTACAGTGGAAGTCCGAAGTAGCGCGGAGGATTCTTCTCTTCGCCGCCCCACTTTTGGTCCCACATTTGGTGATTCTCGTTGTTCCCGCACCATAACGCCAGGCACGGGTAATTGCGAAGTCGTTGGATATTGGCGCGTGCTTCTTCCCGAATCACGTTTGGCCACTCGCCGGTATCCGGATAGTACGCGCAGCCAAACGGAAAATCTTGCCAGACTAAGATGCCTTGTCGGGCGCATTCTTCGTAAAAGGCGTCGTCTTCGTAAAGCCCTCCGCCCCATACGCGCAGCATGTTGAAGTTCAGGTCTTTCGCATCGGCAATCTTCTCCGCGTAGCGCGCCGGCGTGATCTGGCTCGGGAACGAATGGTCCGGAATCCAGTTCGCGCCGCGTGCCCAAATCGGCTCGCCGTTGATCACAAACTCAAACGATTCGCCCAGCGCGTCCGGCTCTCGGCGCAGCCGAATGTCTGCGAAGCCAACCGTGTGTTCGGCGGCGTCGTACACATTCCCGTCTTCGTCCACCAGTACCGTGACCAGGTTGTAGCAGTACGGATTTTCGGTCGACCACGCCTCGATTTCCTCGAGTTCGATTTCGTCGCCTTCGTTCCAGGTCGCCACGATCGTCTCCTCGTCGTCCAGCAATTGGTGCACGATGCGGCCGGGCCCCACGTGGACGGTCTTCGCGCGGGCCAGCACCGTATCGTCCTCGTCGCCATTGCCCCAGGTGAAGTGGACGTCCAGAATGCGGCCCGCATACTCCACCAGCCGGACCGGCTTCCATACGCCGCACGAAACGAGGCGGGGACCCCAATCCCAGCCGAACATGCACTGCACCTTGCGAATAAAGCTCCGCTCGTGGAAGTTGTGGTGATTGCCCTCCAGGCCGTGCTCGGCGTAGTAGGCGGCCGCTCGCGCCGTGCCTTCGACCACCGCGCTGCGAAAGTCAATCCGGAGGTCGTTCTCGCCTTCCCGCAGCAACGCGCGCACGTCAAACTCGTGCGGAACAAACATGTTCTCCGTGCGACCGATCACTTCGCCGTTCAGGGTGATCGTGGCCAGGGTGTCCAAGCCTTCGAATCGCAGGACGGAATTCGGGAGTTCGTCGTCCGGCGCCCAACCAAACGTGGTGCGATAGCTCCAATCCGTCTCGTCGACCCACTGCACCCCGACTTCGTGCATCCGCGTGTGCGGGTCCGGAATGATGCCGTGACGTTGCAGATCGACGTGAATATGCCCCGGAACCTGCGCCGGAAGCCACTCGGGATTCGAGTAACCGAGGGTCCCCCCTTCGCGGCGCGTTTCGATGAATTCCCAGTTCGAGTGCAGGTACGTCGATCGAAGCATGACCGCCTATTATGCGCCGCCGCTTCGCGCGGTGGTTGCCGCTAAGCGGGTCGATTCGGCAGCGGCGACGTCGCGAGGGCGAGCATCATCGCGATGCCCGGCTCCAATGCCTCGTCGTTAAAGTCGAACCGCGGCGCGTGCAGGTTTGGCAGGCTTTCCGTCCCGGGCGGAAGTAGACCCAACCAGTAGAAACACGCCGGCTTTTCGCGGCCGTAAAAGCTGAAATCCTCGCCGCCCATCACCGGCACGGGTTCTAGCGCGCTACGGTCGGCCCCCAGTGTGGCGGCGGCGGTGGCGAGCACGTGATCGGCCAGCACCGCGTCGTTGATGGTGGCCGGGTACGGGTTGTCCGACCACGAAATCTCGGCCCGCGCCCCAAACGCTTGGGCCACGTCCCGCACGAGTGCCTCAATGCGCGGCAGGGCGATCCGCTCGGTCGCCTCGTTCAGCGTTCGCACCGTACCGTGCAGGTCCGCTCGCTCTGGAATCACGTTGTGGGCGACCCCCGCATGAAACTGCCCGATCGTCACGACCACCGATTCCAGCGGGTCCACATTGCGGCTCGCCACGGTCTGGAGCGCGGTCACAATATGGCTGGCCACCACAATCGGGTCGATCCCGGTGTGCGGGGCGGCCGCGTGGGCCCCCTTGCCATGCACCGCGACCCGAAATTGGGCGGCACTGGCCATAAGCGTGCCGGGCCGCGTCCGGACCGATCCGGCGGCGATGTGCGGGTTTCCGTGGAGACCGAACACGGCGTCCACCGGCGTGCCGATGATCTCGCCGCGGAGCGCACCGGCATCGGTCAGCGCTTTTCCGCCCGCGCCGCCCTCTTCGGCTGGCTGAAACAGCAAGATCGTGTGATTTGGCCGATCGCGACCGACCAGTTCCCGCACCGTGCCGAGCAAGATCGCGGTGTGCCCGTCGTGTCCGCATGCGTGCATCACGCCTGGGTGCACGCTGGCGTACGGCAACCCCGTTTCTTCGGCAATCGGCAGAGCGTCCATATCCGCCCGGAGCGCCACGGTCTTCGTCTCCGGCGAAGGCGCGCTGGCGGGAAGGTAACCCACCACGCCGGTTTGGCCGACGCCGCCGACGTACGCCACGCCGAGATCGGTCAGTTCTCGCTCCACGATCCCGCGGGTACGCATCTCCTGGTAGCCGAGTTCAGGATGTTGATGCAGGTCGCGGCGGATCGCGCGGACATGCGAGACAGTTTCGGGGCGTACGCTCGGCATAACCTATTCTATGCCGAATTTTTCCGATGCGATTCGGAGGATGGACTCACCCGGGATGCGGTAGCGTTTCGCCATGATTATCGTGCCGATTCTCGCGACGTTGCCGATCGTGATTGCGCATCGCGGTGCTTCGGCGTATCGGCCCGAGCACACGCTGGCGGCGTACGAACTGGCGATTGATCAGGGCGCGGATTACATCGAACCCGATCTGGTGCTGAGCAAGGACGGCGTGCTCGTCGCCCGGCACGAGAACGAAATTTCGGGCACGACCGATGTCGCGAGTCGTCCGGAGTTTGCCGATCGCAAGACCACGAAATCCATCGACGGGGCGCGCGTCACGGGTTGGTTCACCGAGGATTTCACCTGGGCGGAACTCGCGACGCTCCGCGCCCGCGAGCGGCTCGGCGCGGTGCGGCCGGGTTCGTCGGCCTACAACGGCCAGTTTGGACTCGCGCGATTCCGGGATGTGCTGGAGATGGTGCGTCGCCGAAACGTGGGCCGCAAGTCCCCGATCGGAATCTATCCGGAGACGAAGTACCCCGCGTACTTCGATCGCATCCAGCTACGGTTTGACGCGCCGTTGCGGAAGGAGCTGGCCGAATTTGGCTACGGTGCGGGCTCGCCGTGCTTCATTCAATCGTTCGAAATCGCGAACCTGCGTCGCTTGCGGCCGCTCACGCCGGTCGGTCTGGTGCAACTCATCGACGCGTCCGGCGGGCCCGCGGATGCGCCGGGCCGAACCTACGCCGAGATGGTGACGGACGCCGGACTCGCCGAAATTCGCACATACGCCGACGGCATCGGAGTCGCAAAATCGCTCGTGCTGCCGGTTCGCGACGGCGCGCTTGGCTCTCCGACACACTTGGTGCAGCGCGCGCATCGGGCCGGCCTCAAGGTGCACGTGTGGACGTTGCGGCCAGAGCCGATGTTCTTGCCGAAGTCCATCGCGGCGAACCCGGCGGCAGAGGTGCGCGCCTTCATCCGGGCCGGGGTCGATGGATTGTTCACGGACGCGCCCGACGTTGCCGTGCGCGCCCGCGACGCAGCCGAATGACCGGTTAGTGGTCGAATCGGGCGGCGCGCAGGCGTTGGATCGCGCGCTCCATTTCTTGCACGGCCTCGGCTTGCGACATCGTGCCCTTGTCGTTCCGCAGTTCCTGCCGGGCCGCTTCCAGATTTGCCTCGGCCTTGGCGGCGTCCAGATCAGAAGCCCGATCCGCTTCGTCGGCCAGCACGGTCACGCGGTCCGGGCGCACTTCGACGAAGCCACCGCCGATATAAACGTGGTTCTTGCCGGTGGAATCGGAATACTCCAGAACGCCCGGTCGCAGGGCCGCCACCATCGGAATATGGCCGGCCATCACGCCGAAGTAGCCTTCGAGCCCGGGGGCGACGAGGCCGCTGACGGAGACCTCCGCCACCGATTTGTCCGGCGCGACGATCGCGAGGGTGAATTCGCGTGCCATGGTGCCTTAGGCGGCCGCCGCCAGCTTGCTCGCCTTCTCGCGGACGTCATCGAGACCGCCGCAGTACAAGAACGCTTGCTCCGGAAGATCGTCGAGATTGCCGTCCACGATCTCGCGGAACGCGTTCACCGTGTCGCCGATGCTCACGAATCGGCCGGGGTTGCCGGTGAACTGCTCGGCCACGAAGAACGGTTGCGATAGGAATCGCTCGATCTTGCGCGCGCGGCTGACCAGCAGCTTGTCATCGTCGCTGAGTTCGTCGATCCCGAGAATCGCGATGATGTCCTGAAGCTCCTTGTACCGTTGCAGGGTTTGCTGCACGCGGCGGGCGACGTTGTAGTGCTCGACGCCGACGATGCGCGGGTCGAGGTTCTTCGACGTCGAGACCAGCGGGTCCACGGCGGGGAAGAGGCCCTTAGAAGCGATCGAGCGCTCGAGGTAGACGTACGCGTCAAGGTGGGCAAAGGTGGTCGCCGGGGCCGGGTCCGTGGGGTCGTCCGCCGGAACGTAAACGGCCTGAACCGAGGTCACCGAGCCTTTCTTCGTCGACGTGATCCGTTCTTGCAGCGCGCCCATCTCCGATGCGAGCGTCGGCTGGTAACCCACCGCGCTCGGCATCCGGCCGAGCAATGCCGACACTTCCGATCCCGCCTGGACGAAGCGGAAAATGTTGTCCACGAAGACGAGCACGTCCGAACCGACTTCGTCGCGGAAGTACTCGGCCATCGTCAGCGCGGTCAGGGCCACGCGAAGACGCGCTCCGGGCGGCTCGTTCATCTGACCAAAAACCATGGCCGTCTTGTCGATAACGCGGCTGTACCGCTGTTTGCCCTCGGGATCAATTCCGTGCTCGGCCGCTTCCGCCACCGGAATCCGCTCTTCGTCCGGACCGTCGATAAACTTGCCGTCATTGTCGCGGTAGAACGACTCGCTCATTTCCAGCAGAAGGTCGTTGCCTTCGCGAGTGCGCTCGCCCACGCCGGCAAACATCGACACGCCCGACGCTTCCACCGCGATGTTCCGGATGAGCTCTTGGATCAGAACCGTCTTGCCGAGACCCGCCCCGCCAAACAGTCCGATCTTGCCGCCCTTGTTAAACGGGATCAGCAGGTCGACGACCTTGAGACCTGTGGGCAACAGTTCCACCCGCGTCGACTGGTCTTCGAACAGCGGCGGCGTGCGGTGAATCGGCAGCATCGGCGCGCCTTCCGGAGCCGGCTTACCGTCAATTGGACGACCCGTCACGTTGAACACGCGCCCAAGCGTGTCGTTGCCGACCGGTACCTTAATCGCCGAGCCGGTGTCCACCGCGCTCATCCCGCGGACCAAACCGTCGGTGCTCGAAAGCGCGATCGCGCGGACGACATCGTCGCCGAGGTGCTGCGCAACTTCCACGACGAGATCGATCCCGCCCGCCTCGTCGCGTACTTCAAGCGCGTTATAAATCTCCGGCAGACTGTCGCTGCTGAAGCGGACGTCTACGACGGGGCCAACGACGGAAATGATCTGACCGGTACCGGGCATACGCTTAAAGTTCCTCTCTCACGCGCAAGGGGAAAGCCCTCTCGCAACGGCGGCGAGTATACCGATTCAACCGTACGCCCGGCCCGCGGTCAGCCTACGCGCCGCCGAAAATCTCGCGAAGGAACGTCTGCAACTCGCTCCAACTCCGTCGGTCTGCCTCAGGCCGGTAGCCCGGGCCCGGCGCGGTAAACGGATGGCTGTCCACGTTGTACGCCACCAATTGGTAATCCGCCCGCGCATCCCGCATTTCGCCCAAAAATCCCACGAGATCGGCGTACGGCACCGATGGGTCCTGCGAAGCGTGACAGACCAGAATCTTCGTCCGAATCTCGCCCGCCTTGGCCGGTGCCGAAGTCTTGAGTCCGCCGTGGAAGCTCACCACCCCGCTCAGGTCTGCGCCCGAGCGCGCCAGCTCCAGCACGCCGCCGCCGCCGAAACAGTAGCCCATCGCCGCAACCTTCGCCTTGTCCACCCGCGGGTGATTGCGCAAGAACGCGACCGCCGCGTTCATCCGGCTCAAAAACGTGGCCCGGTCCGACCGGTACTTGCCCGCCTGCTGCGCGTTCTCTTGCACCGACTTCGGGCGCACGCCCTTACCGTAAATGTCCGCCGCGAACCCCACGTAGCCCAGTTCGGCCAGCATCCGGGCGCGCCGTTGCTCGTAATCGTTCGGCCCATCCCAGTCGTGAACAACCATCACCGCCGGTCGCGGAGTGGTGATCGCGTCGTCGTACGCAACGTACCCTTCCAACACCGCGTCGCCGTCGCGGTATTCCACGAGCGCCGTTTGAATTTCGGCCCTCGCCGAGAGAGACATCGCCAGCCCGATCAGGGCAAAAAGCCATCGCTTCATGATGCGTACTAGGGGCTCGCGGAGGGAGGAGTTCCCTCGGACCGCCATCGCACGGGATTGCCGAGCCACTGCCGTAAGCCAAAAATCGGCGGACCCAAATCACGCAACCCGATGGGTAAGAAAAAAGTGCAAAAGAGCTGGGTACCCGGCACGTTTCGGTTGTATAACTCAGGTGGGGTCCCATGAAGCTCGCTCACTCACTTACTCACCCACGGAAGCGCGTGATCCGTCTCACGATGTGCGCCGTTGCCTGCGTCACGGTCGCCGCGACGGTCGGATTCGCCGTGGTCCGCGCTCAGGCCGGCACCGAACGGTTTGACTACGATCGAGGCTATGCGGAACTCACCGGCATTCCGGTGCAAGAACTCCGCGAAGTTCGTCGATTTCGGGGCCGATTGCGCAATTCTGACACGCTTAATGCCGCAGATTGGGCGCGATTGATCACGATCTCCCGGCACCCGAACGGCGAGCTGCGGGAAGAAGCCTTTACCGCAATCCAAGAAGCGCACGGGACCGGTAATCACGCCGATGCCCTGCGAGAAGTGGAGCGGATGAAGGACGATCCGGCTTTGCGCGCATCGTATGCGTTTGCGGTGATCGCCCTGCAAGCCCCGGATTGGAAGCGGAAGGCCACCGAGATGACGGAAGATCGCGATCCGGTCGTGGCCGAAGTGTCGCGTGATGCGCTCGCCCGCGTGCCGATGATTGAATCGGTGCTGGCCCGAAAGGCCGCGCGAACCCAGCCGTAGCGTCGCCGCTTTGCGGGTGAATCCGGCACCGCGAACGATTCGCCGTGCCGGACTCACCCGCCGACTAAACCCTCCCGAGATCATCCTTCCCGCGGCTGGCCCTTTCCGGCTCGGCGCGTCACCTCAGAATTCACCGCAGATCGTGCGACCGGGGACCGTGGTAAAGAGTGCCGGAATGCACACGGCCTGCGCACCTTCCCGCGTCCACTCTCGGTAGTAGCCCCGCTCGACGCTCCCGTCTTCTCGCAATCGCAGGAGCTTGCCCGTGAACTCTAGGCTCGAGCAGGCGGATTGGGTGTCCCGATCCCCGTAAATGCGGGCAATGAGAATGCCCGGATTCGGGTCGTGAGGCCGCACCATGTGGTCCAAGAATCGTTTCCCCGCACCGTCAAATCCAAATAGATGCTCGATACTGGTCCGAACTTGCGTGAAACTGGTCTGCTTCGGACCTTCGCAATTCGAAATATGGTTACCGAATCCGTCCGGATGCGGATCGCCGGGGAGCAGCAGAAAATCGCGACCGGTCAGATAGCCACCGGTAACCAATCCGTCAAGCTTTGATCGCGGGTACTCGTCATCATGGTCCGACTGATACAATTTGACCGCCATCCCCGCCTGCCGGAGCACGGACGTTGCCACGCCACGGTACGACTCCCGACGGACTTCGTTAAATGCAGGAAAAGTGAGTGCCACGAGGATAGCGACGATCGCGATCGTAACCAGTAACTCGATGAAACTAAACGCGCGATTCATCTTCATCTCCGACGATAAATTTTGGTGGCACACCTGCCGAAAGGCCGAGCATGAAAAAGCTGAAGCTCGCGAAAACCGGGGTAAGTCCTCTCGGGACGATTCCCATTGCCATGGCGTTCCGAACCCAGAAGACGTCAATCACCACGACGGCGAGTACGAGCAGGCTCAAACCGGTCAATGCGCCCCGAAACCTACTCGGGAACGGGATTACCAGAAGGCCCAGTACCAACGCAATGACGACTGCTTGGCAGAAAAACTCCATGGCTGTGTTCAGAGGACGGTTCCTCCCCCAATTCATCGCCACCAGCCCGGCCGAAGACAGCATGGCTCCGGCAAGGCTGGTGAGGATTCGAGTTCGCTGCGCACGAGTCAGTTGGTGCACGGGAGTCGTCCGTTGACAGTTCCACACGTTGGCGGTGCCGTAGCACTACCGTTGCCGCAGCAATCTGTAAGCAGGCTCCAGGGTCCGCAAAATCGGTATTGTTTGCCGTCCGAGCACGTGCGGATGTTGACGATGCGTTTCCACTTCCTTCCGTGCAAAAGTGCATTACACCATTCGGACGTGTTTTCGCAATGATATTCCTCTAGTGTGCCGTTTGACGGCTCCGAGGCGCACGGGCCGCACACGACGGGAACACCCGGACCCAATCGCTTGCCGCCCGGACCGACGCGTTCAATCACCGCGCCGGTGGCTCGAGCACCGACCGAGCATCCGGAAGGTCGGGTTTCGGTTGTTTTTGGAAGGTGGAGCAGGCCCGCCATGATCGCGGGCAGGATGGACAATGCCACGAGATCTTTCATCTCAGTTAATGTATCAAAAAATCAAGACGTTGTCAAGAAGTTTTTACCGACGAATCCAGCTCTTCCAGTACTCCGGATCCTCGATCCCGAGTGCCGCTTCCGTCAGGTACAGCGGCCGGTGCGTGTCCAGCATCACCGCCAACTCCTCCGTCTTGGTGGCCCCGATCGCGGCCTCCGTCGCGCCGGGTTGCGGACCGTGCGGAATCCCCAACGGGTGCACCGTAATCGAGCCCTCCACGATGCCCTTGCGCGAACCGAACTTGTCGTTGCAGTAATACAACACCTCGTCGCTATCCACGTTGCTGTGGTTGTACGGCACCACGATCGCCTCCGGATGGTAATCCAGCATCCGCGGGCAGAACGAGCAGATCACGAAGCCCGGTGCCGCAAACGTCTGGTGAATCGGCGGCGGCATGTGCAGCTTGCCCGTGATCGGCGAAAAATCGTGAATGCTGAATGCGTACGGATACACGAACCCGTCCCAACCCACCACGTCGCGCACGGGATGCGGATAGTGGTAAAGCGTGTGCCGATTCCGCGCGCGGATGAGTAGATGCGACTCCGCCGGGTCCGTCTCCATGGGTAATCGGTCCGGTGCCCGAAAATCCCGCTCGCGGTACGGTGCGTGCTCCAGCAGCTGGCCGTACTCGTTGCGATACCGCTTCGGCGATTCGATCGGGCCCGCGCTTTCGATCGCGATCATCCGCACCGGCAGCGTGTCAAACGTCAACCGGAAAATCGTGCCGCGCGGAATCACCAGGTAATCGCCGGGCTGAAAGGTCAGCGAACCGAAGATGCTGTCCAGCGTGCCCGCGCCATCGTGAATGAACAGGCACTCGTCCCCGTCCGCATTCTTATAGAAGTGGGGCATCTGCTCGGCCACGTACGCTTGCGCCCACACGACGTCGCCGTTGCCCATCAGGGGGATGCGACCGCTCACCGCATCGCCCGCCGGCACCATGCGGTCGGTCCGCAGATGCCGATGGCGCAAACTTTCTTCTGTCAAAAATACGGGGGCTATGCAACCGCGGTCTTCCCAGCCAATAACTTCAGTGGGTTGATTGTAATGGTAGAGCGTGCTCAGTGGACCACTAAAGCCGCGCGTCGAGAAAAGCTGCTCGGTGTAGAGCTGGCCGTCCGGTCGGCGAAATTGGATGTGATGTTTCGGGGGGAGCGTTCCCAGGCGATGGTATCTCGGCATCGTTGCCTCCGCATGACCAGTGTACGCCTTTCTGTCCGGCAACGGCAGAGCGAGGCCCAGACGATGAACAAACTTTCGCCAAGATCGAGCGTTTGTGTCACACGAACGAGTGACACCCGAATCAGTGACACGCAAACGTGCTACCGCACGGATGCCGGTTTCCTGCCTATGTTTAAGAACAGGGCATATGGGCAAAGTAATGAGTTTCGAGCAGCAGGTGCAAGGTAGCGAAACGGAGAAGACGATGATCTCGGACTCTCAACTCGTCGCCGCTGTACTTGCAGGCATCAAAGCCACGCCAGACCGCGAAGACAAGATCGAAGCGGCACGCGCGCGGCTTCAGCACGACGCCGGTAACGTCTCTGCACGAGAAATTGCAGAAGCGTTCCTCGCCGAGCTGGCCTAATTCATCGTCGGTTCTTCGCTATACGGGTCGCCTCCGGAGGTTTACACCGGGGCGACCCGTTCCTTTTGCACCACCCCGACGTACCACGGACCGTAAGGATCGATCGGCAACTCGTGCCAATCGTAGGCAAACGTCTCGTCCGAAAACTCGGCCTCGATCGTGCGATTGAGACGGTACGCGGGGATCACCGTCCGGTACAGCTCCGGATAATACGCCGCCGGCAACAGGTCAATGTTCGCGGCGGTATCGGCCTGGTAATCCTGCGTCACATCCACCACGATCACTTGGATCAGGTTGTGCTGCCAGAGGTCGCCGAGGAGGGATGCCACGCAAAAACGGACGGCCTTCCCCTGCAGAAAGCCGCCCGCAATTCTGGCGTGTAACCGGTCGCCTTACGGCTGCTCCGGCACGCCCGCGCGTCGGTTTGCGTTCCGATTCTCGCGCTCCGCATCGTTCATCAGCGACCGAATGTCGATCATGAAGTTGCCCGCCCCCGCCACCTGCGGAAGCTTGCCGTCCCACTTCGTGATCCACTCGCGCAGCACCACCAGCGAGCCGCCATCCACCTTCAGCGCGAGCGCGTTCAGCTTCGCGGCTTCCGCCTGACCCTGCGCCCGCGCCACCGCCGTCTGGCGCTCCAAGTTGGCTTGCTGAAGCACGTACTTTTGCTTCTCCGCCTCTTGCTGCGCCACCTGCTTGGCCTCAATCGCCCGGTTGAACTCCTCGCTAAACGCGAAGTTGGTGATGCTCAGACCTTGCGGCTCCACCAGCAGGTCATAGGCGCGCAGTCGACGGGTGATGTCTTCCTCCACCTTGGCCTTCACTTGCGCACGGTTCTTGATCAGTTCTTCGGCGGTGTACTGCGCGGTCACCACCTTGATGGACTCCTGCACCGCTGGGTCGATGATGCGCGACTTGTAGTCCTTGCCCACTTGCTTAAACAGCTGGTCGGCCTTACTTTCGTCCACCCGAAAGTTCAGCGCAATATTGGTCGTCACCGTCTGCAGGTCGCGCGAGGCGGCGGTGGCGCTGCTCTCCTCCTTCTGCGTCCGGACTTCAATCAGTTCGACCGTGTCCACGCCGGGTCGAACAAACTGAATCCCTTCGCCCAGTACGCCGCGTACCGCCCCAAACTCCATGCGGACGCCCCGGTAGCCGGCCGGAATCTGCACGACCGTACTGCCGATGGAGCCGAGAATGATCAGGACCACGCCAAATCCGATGATGCCGTTCACCCACGCTCCGGGCCTTGCCTCAACCGGGAGCGCGCGCTTGCCGGCATTGATCGAGATGCCGACGACGATCAGAATGATGCCGAATGTGATGATGCCCATCGTGTTTCCGTCTTCCGATACTGGGGACGGTGCCAAGGGGTTGCGCGCACCGTCGGACTGAGGCCGTTGCGCGGGTAAAACGCCCGTATGTCGCGAGTTGCGGAACTGGACGCGATTGTCCAGAGCTTAGATTTGAATGCCCACCCGTTCTACCAAGATTGGCGCGCCGGCACCCTTCCGACCGCCAAGCTGAAGGTCTACGCGGCGGAGTACGGCCGATTCGTCGGCACCATCGCCGCCGGTTGGGACACGATCGGCGAGGCGCACTACGCCGAAGAAGAGCGGGAACACGAAGTCTTGTGGAACGACTTCAAGCGTGACCTCGGCGTGTCCGGCACCGGTTCCATCGCGCATACCGACGTGCTCGTCACCGCCGCCGAACGATACTTCTCCGTCGCGCCGGAGGCGGTCGGCGCGCTCTACGCCTTCGAAGCTCAGCAACCGCACACGTCGAAGAGCAAGCTCGACGGACTGAACGAGCATTATCCGCTCAGCGACTCCGGCAAGAAGTACTTCGAGGTGCACGCCGAAGATTTCGCGGAGGTCGAAGACCTGAAGCAGTACGTCGCCAAGATGTCCGACGAAGAGTTCGCTCGCGCCAAGACCGCTTGCCACGTGGTCTGCGCCGCCATGTGGAGCGCGCTGGACGGCGTGTACTACACCCAACCGGCTCACGCCTAACGTCCGTTACTGCAACCGGTCTTGCCGCCAATCGGCCAACCGCGCGCCGGTGCTGGGATCCACCAGTACGGCGCGCGTTGGTTTTTGGGCCGGTCCGTAGCACACCACGTACGGACCCACGGCCCGAATCTCGCTGAGCGGGATGCTTGCCGATCGCGCGCCGGTGGTCGGGCTGATGACCCGCAGACCGGACGCACCTCCCTCCACAATCGCGACGGGAACGTCGTCGCGTAGAAGCCACCGGAGCGGTTCGCGCGACTCGGCAAATGTCGACAAGCTTCCGTCGGCGAGCAGTTTTGCCGCGTAGCTCCGCCCTTCCCGCCGACCGGTGATCCACCGATCCGTGGTCGTTCCCCACAGGCGGGTGTCGGTGGCGTTTCGCACCAGCACCGTCGTCGCCGGACTCCCTCCTTTCAAGGGGTAGCTCCACCGCGTGAGCGACGCGGGCGTGCGCAACGCACCGGTTTTTGCAGCGTCGGTCACGGCGGATTGCTGAATCAGCAGCCACAGCGTGTCGGCATTGGCCTCGAGCTGCCGTTCAATCGGCTTGGTGGCGAGCGAAACTCCCGGAATCCGCGCGAGCAGTTTCGGCTTCGGTTTCGCCTGGCGAAAGTCGATCTCCACCAACGCTTCCAGCCACGGATTGCCCTTCGCATCGAGCCATCGCGGAACGAAGTAAGCCTTGGTCCCCACGCGTCGGGCACCCGCGAGGGCCGTGGCCCGCGTGTTGCGCTTCTCGGCGACGGTCCGCAAAATCTCGTCCCGCGAGAAAATCCGCGGCGACACCGCGATCTCCGCGAGCCCGTAACTGGCGACTTGATTGCCTACCCGCACCGTCAGGCCGCGATCGTCCCAGACCGCCCACGCGTTGTCGCGCCGAAATGCCAGGCTCAGAATCGGCCTTTCGGCCTGGGTTACCGGGACCTGATACTTTTCGGTGGCGACCCGTACGATGAGGTTGTCCGCGTAAATCGACAGCTGCGGACCGGCGGCATCGGTCGCCTGCATCGCCGGGACCGGTATCAGAATGGGGGCGAGCATCGGCAAAAGCATAGCGTGACGGGTCGGCGAACCGGCGAATCGGTTCGGCTCGTCATTGGGAGACGACCGGGGCGGACGAGCTACACCGAAATTTTCGAGATTTTTTTCAAACGTTGGTTGCGTTTTTCTGCTGGAGAATGACTTAAGGGTATGGAATGTCGAGATTGTCCTCGTTTTGACGAGGCGGAGAGCCGGTGCCGGGACGGAAAGGTGAACCCGCTCACATGGAGTTTGGCCGTGGATGTGGCCAATCAGCTGGGGTTGCGGTCAATTTGCACAATGAATGACCATCGCGAGCGGCTGATCGCGAATCGCCGTCCCGAAGGCGGAATGCCCGATGCGCGGTAGCATCCCGGTATGGCATCGGCGGAGTTACTGAGATTGTGGAAGCTCCACGAGATTGATTCGAGAATCCACGACATCCGCACCCAGGCTGCAAACCTGAACCCGACGAAACGATTCGCCAAGCCGCTGGCCGAGGCCGAAGCGAATCTCGCGGCGGCGCAGGCGGCATTTGACCGGATTCATGGCGAGCGAAACGCCCTGGAAGAGCTGTTGGCCGGAGCGACGCAGGCCATCGCCCAGCACGAGAAGCGACTGTACGACGGTTCGGTAACCAACCCCAAAGATGTGGAGATCATCGAGCGGGACCTCGCGTCTCAGCGGGCCCAGCGGGAAACCGCCGAGTTCAAACTGACCACGGTTCGGCCGGAAGCGGAGGCGGCGCGGGCGGAGTTGGACGCGGCGGTTGCGGCGTTGGCGGCGGTCAAAAAGCAACTTGGCAAAGCAGCGAAGGAGGCATTGGCGGCAAAGGAGTCGCTGGAGCAAGAGTTCAAGGCGCTGCGCGAGCAACGGCCCGCCGCCACCCAGGGGATCGGACCAGCGCTGATGGCGAAGTACGACGCGATCCGAGGCAAGTACGGTACCGGCATGGCGAAGGTGCTCGCGATGAACTGCGGGACGTGCGGGATGGCGATCTCGGAGCGGGCGGTGAATCAACTGCGTGACGACCGAACGGTGACGTGCGAGGCGTGCCACCGGCTGCTGTACTTTTCGACCGGGCTGGTGTGATGGCGCGCGGAAACCATTTCTGGATCGCCGCGCTCGCGGTCGGCGCGATGGCCGGCTCCGGCTGCGCGCGCTTTCCCACCACGGGGATTGCGGAATTCACGCGGTTGTCGTTTCGGATTCGGATGGCGGGCGGCATCAACGACTCGCTGGACTCAACGCCGCTGACGCAATATATTTACGTCATTGCGATTCGGGTGCTGACGACGGACGACACGCCGCCGCAGGGTGCGCCCGTGCCGGTGGTGGCGGGAAACTCGCCCAATGGGTTCGTGGCCGGTTCGCCCACGCACTGGGTGGAGTACAACTCGTCGCGGCCGAGTCAGCCGCTGATCTTGTACAAGTTCAACCCGGGGCCGACGCCGGGCGATCCGACGAATCCGATCAACCTGTCGAGTTGGTTCGATACGAGTCCGTCGCGCGGCCGGATCATCAACTACACGTTGCCCAACGCGGGAGACCCGCGCGAACTTCGGTTCGATCTGTTCGCAAATCAGCTCGTGGATAGCGACGTGCAGACGGCGACGATCCGGCGGTTGCAGGTGAACGTCCTGACGATGAACCGGCTGGCCACCAGCGGCGGTTCGCGGGTGTGGGATGCGATCGGTAACTCGCTGAATCCCGTGGACCTCAACTCGTTTCTGACGGTGGATCTGCGGGTGAACGGCGTCGTGGACAACCGATTCAGCATCGAGCCGACCGCCGATACCGTCGGCGGAGACGACCCGGATTTGGACCTGGTGGACTTCAGCATTGAGGTGCAACGACCGTGATGCCGGAGTACACTCGCACGCGATGAAGATCGCCGTTCTCCCCTTCAGCACCGCCGAAGGGACGAAACCTGCCTACGGACGTCAGTTCGCCCAATTTGCCGCGGAGCAGTTGCGCACGTCGGCCAATGCGGACATGAATTCCGTGAACCTGATGACGCAGATCGAGCAGAACGGCGTGGCTCGGGCGGCGTTTGCGAACCTCGGCGATGCGTTGCTTCCGTACGAGCAGTTGCGCGATCTGTTCACCCAGGCCGAAGTGGACTACGTGCAGGACGGCACGCTTCGCGAAGAGGACGGGGTGTTCCATTGGACGCTTCGGTTCCACGAGAAGGACAACGCGGTGCCGGTGTTCGAGGAGTCGGCGAGCTTTCCGAAAGCCGAGTTGTTCGACCGCTTGCAGTGGGTGATCGCGACGCAGGCGAAGTTCGCGCGGGTGGAACTTCCGGAGACGCTTCAGCCGGGCAAGATGCCGTACGGCACGCAGAACCCGGACGTGTTTTTGGCGTTTCTGGAAGGGTTCGACGCGCTGAACTACGTCGGTCAATCGCAGGGCGCGGTCGTCGAAGAGTTCAACCCGCAGGTCCCGATTGACGCACTGCTGGATGCCTCGAAGGAAGACCCGGAATTCACGGGTGTGTTCCAGCTTCTGATTCAGTTCTGCCGCACCTGTCTACAGTTCGGTGTCGGCAACTTCGAAATGATCAACGAGGCGTTGACGAAGGCATCGGCGATGCAGCCGGACGACTTCGCGCCGTACTTCGCGCTCGGGGAACTTCACCAGGCGGCGAACCAACTCGAGAAGGCGTCGAACTTTTACGAGAAGGCGATTCAGAAGCAGCCGGAAGACAGCGGGCTGTACAACCGACTCGGGGTGGTGCAGATGCAACTGCGGATGCCGGTCAATGCCGAGCGAAACTTCCGCCGCGCGATGGAACTGGAGGGCGAGGACCAAACTTCCGCCGACTTCCTGGCGGGCGTGCTGCAAGAGCAAGGGCGGGATCACGAAATTCCGGCGATTTGGAAAGCAATCGTTGAGCAGTACCCGCAGAAGGGGGATGCGCACGCCAAGTACGCGGTCAGCCTGATCCGAAACGGAAAGAAGGAGGAAGGCGTGAAGGTGTTCGAAGCGGCGCTGGAGTCGCTCGAAGACAACGCGATTATCAAGCGGTACTACGCGCCGTACTTGGTGGAGGAGAACGACCTCGACCGTGCGATGGACTTTTACGAGGACGTGCTGGACGTTGCTCCGAACGACATTCCGACCCTGTTGGAATACGCGCAAACGTTGGAGAAGGCGGACCGCGCATTCGAAGTGCCGCGCGTGCTGAAGGACGTGCTGCAAAGCAATCCGGATCCGAACACGCGCGCCGAAGTGCTGGCGCGGTTGATTGAACTCGAACAGCCGAAGCGGGCGGAAAGCGTGGAGTCGGCGCGGGTGAAGGTCGATCAAGGCGACTTCGCCGGGGCGATTCGCGACCTCAAGCCGTTGCGAAACTGGCTGGCCGACTACTGGAAGCTGTGGGCGTTGCTGAGCTCGGCGTACAACCGGACCGAGCAGTACCAGGAAGCGGAAGACGCGTCGGTCCGGCTCATCGAACTGTTCCCGGGTTGCGAGCCGGCGTACGGCGAGTACGTCACCGCGCTGGTGAATCAGGGCCGGGCCGAAGAGGCTTACAACAACATGCAGCGCGTGGCGTCGGCGAATCCGAGCTCGCTGCAGGTCCACCTGACGCTCGGTCTGGCGATGCAGGCGGCCGGCAAGCACACCGAAGCGCGACAACTGGCGAAGGCCATCCGCGATGCGGTCGGTCAAAACGATGACCTCGAACCCATCCTCGCCGAAATCGAGAAGTAATCTCGTCGAGCGAACCCCTTGGTGGATCAAGGGGTTCGTTTTGTTTCATGTCTTCTGCATCACGGCGTGGGCGTTGCCCAACCGGGCCGAGCTGATGTCGCCGGACGCGCGGCCAGTGGGGACCGATGCGTTGCTGGTCGAAAACGGTCGGCACGTGAAGAATCAGGATTGGTTACGAACTTATTTGTTCGTCACCGGGTTCTGGCAGTACTGGGATATGTTCTCGCCGAACCCGGCGCAACGCGACTTTTACGGAACAGCCACGGTGACGTACTCCGATGGCAGCACGCAGCGGTACCAGTACCCGCGGATCTATCTGCTTTCGATCCCGGAGAAGTATCCGGCCGAGCGGTACCGGAAGTTTTACGAGCGCGCGCACCTCGAAGATAGCGGATACTGCTGGGCGCAGTTTGCCGCGCGGATCGCGCAGAAGTGCGATACCAAGGGGTCGGTACGACCGGTGAAGGTGGTGCTTCGGCGGCATTGGCGGGATGTCGCGAAGCCGGGCCAGCGGCAGTTTCGGCCGTACACCGAGTTTGAGTACTTCACCTACCGCGTGCGAAAGATGGACTTGGAGCCGCGCTCATGAGCGCGTTCACGAAGTTCGGGGCCCATCTCGATGCGACGGTGTTTCGGTGGGGATCGCCAACCGCGCTCGGGTTGTTTCGGATTGCGTTCGGCTCGATTGCCACGCTCAATCTGCTCATGATTTTGAGTCAGTGGACCGACTGGCTGACCGAACGTGGGTTCTTTCCGGCATGGATGATCGACTTTTACGTGGGTCGACAGGCGCAGTTTGCGGGGCGAGAGGTGCCGCGGGTGAACGTCTTCCTCATCAATCTGGACCCCGGGCCGACGCTGGCCTTGCTTCTGATTTACCTGGCGGTCAGTATCTTGTTCACGATCGGACGGTGGACCAAACCGGTTTCGATTCTGTTCGCGATTCTCACGGTGTCGTTTCAACACCGCACCTCGATGATTTTGCACGGGGGAGACACGGTGCTACGGGTATACGCGCTTTACGCGGCGCTTTCGCCGTGCGGGGCGGCGTGCAGCCTAGACCGGTTGGTGGCCCTGGGACGCGGGCAAGAAGGGCTGGTACCGCCGCGAATGCCGCTGTGGACGCAGAGTCTGATCTCGTTTAACGTAACGCTCATCTACTTCACGACGGTATGGATTAAGTGGGGCGGCTCGATGTGGCGCGACGGGGTCGCCACGTACTATCCGAACCGGCTCGGCGAGTTCGAACGGTTCCCGGTTCCGCCGTTTCTCATCGAGTTCCCGATGGTCCGCGTGACGACGTACGCTACGTTGCTTACCGAGTTTGCTTTCGTCTCGTTTGTGTACTACCGGCCGTTCCGAAACTATGCGATTGCGGCGGGTTTGCTCATGCACTCGTACATTGAGTACAGCATGAACATTCCGATCTTCGCGTTTCTGATGATGTCGGGGTACCTCAGCTTTTACGACGGAGAGGAGTTTCAACGTTGGGCGCGCCGAATGGGCGATCGGATGGCGCGATGGCGGGTGACGGTGCCGTTGCCGAGCGGACTATCGGAAAGCCAGCGCAACGTGCTCCGCGCGGTGGACCCGTTCGGTCTGGTGGAGTACGTGGAGGGGGACGCGCCGAACGCGGCCCAACGGCGGGCGGCGGCGGTGCGTAGCATCGGAGCGTGGGTTTTGGCGTGGGTGCCGGGGGTGTGGGCGTCGCTTTTCCGGGTTCCGCCGGCGACCGTGGCTTCGGAGGTACCGGCATGAGGGCGTGGCGGTTCAGCAAGCCGAAAGGTCCGGGTTTCGGCATCAGCCAGACGTTCTATCTGAGCGTGCTGAGCAGTCGGCCGGTGCTGCCGAGCCCGCATATGGTGGCCAATCCGAAAGGCGTGGATGGTGCGGTGACCGGGTTTGCGGTGCCGCTCGGTTCTGCGAAGGGCAAGGACGCCTTGCAGCTGCCGATGGAGTTCGGCGGGTACGCGATTGCCTCAACTGACCGCAAGACGGTGCTGGCGATGCAGGTGATGAGCCGAGATACGGCGGGCTTCGATCCGGAGCCGTTCGCCCGGAGTCTGCTGGCGTTGAACTTTAGTCCGGAGGTGGTGAGTCGGGTGCGGGGCACCTGGCAGCTGATGCAGATGAAGTTTGAATCTCACGCGCCGGAGGTGTATCCGTCGCTCGATTTTCTCCAGGACGTGTGCATTCGGTTGGCGATGCTTACCGAGGGCGTGGTGGCCGACTCGATCTCGGCGCGGTACCAGTTGCCCCAGCAGGTCCGAATGCCGGTTCGGGCCGACGCGCGGGTGGACGCGCGGGAGCACATCGCGGTCGCATTCCGAGATGCGCCGACCGGGATCCATGCGTACACGCTGGGGCTGCAGAAGTTTGCCCTGCCGGAGTTTGAGATCACGGGCCTGCGGGAGACGGATCAGACCAAGGCGACGACGTATCTGCACGCGCTGAGCCAAACCGTACTGGTGACCGGACCGGTCAAGTTGGGACTGGCGTACGGGCCGTTTCAGGTTTCAGAAGGCGGCTTTGACAAAGCGCACTGGCGAGGCCTGCCGGTGTACGAGTTATTGCCGGATCGGAAGCAATTCGCCGGGGAAGCGCTCGAAAGCTGGCGTCCTTGAGTTACTTTGGCTCAACGCGCGGCGCACGTCGGGCGTATGTAGCGATAGGTCCGCCATGGAATCTGCCCGTACGTTTCTCAACCAAATCGTCACACCGAACGACCTGAAGAAATTCAGCGACCGAGAACTGGTGGAGGTGGCGAACGAGGTTCGGCAAGCGATTTTGGATCAGGTGAGCAAGACCGGCGGTCACTTCAGCTCGAACCTCGGGACGGTGGAGTTGACGGTGGCCCTGTACGCGGCGTACGACATTCCGCCGGACAAGGTGGTTTGGGATACGGGGCACCAGGCGTATCCGCACAAGATTCTGACGGGGCGATTGCCGGAGTTCCCGACATTGCGGAACCACGGCGGCATCAGCGGATTCTTGCGGCGCAGCGAGCACCCGCTGGACGTATTCGGGGCCGGGCATGCGGGGACGGCGATCTCGGCAGCGGTCGGTTTTGCGGCCGCGCGCGATCAGCTCGGCACCGGCGAGAAGGTCGTGGCGATCACGGGCGATGCGGCGATCGCCAGCGGGATGAGTTGGGAGGCGCTGAACCACGCCGGCGACATGGGGACGGACGTTGCGGTGGTGCTGAACGATAACCGGATGTCGATTGCGCCGAACGTCGGGGCGTTGACGAACTACTTGGCCAAGTTGCGGAGCCGTCCGCAGCTGCAACACATCGCACGGCGGGCGAAATCGGCGGTGGAGCAGATGCCGGAGGCGATCCACCGGGTGGCGGCAGGACTGCGGCACGGGATCACGCACTATTTGGCCCCGGAAGAAACGGGCACGGTGTTCGAGGAGATCGGCTGGGAGTACATCGGACCGGTGGATGGCCACGACGTACCGACGCTGCTGGAGATTTTCCGCAACATCCGCGAGCTGAACTACCCGGTGTTTGTGCACGCCCTGACGGTGAAAGGGAAAGGCTACGTCGCGGCGGAAGGGGATGCCCGGAAGTGGCACGGCGTGACGCCGTTTGATCTCGAAAAGTGTGAGATGGCGAAGGGCGGTAGTAGCTCGACCACCTTTACCCAGGCGTTCGGCGCGGAGATGGTGGCCTTGGCAAAGGCGGACCCGGCGATCGTGGCGATTACGGCGGCGATGCCGGACGGCACGGGTCTGAACGATTTTGCGAAAGAGTTGCCGAGTCGGTACTACGATGTCGGGATCGCGGAGTCGCACGCGGTAACGCTGGCGGCGGGGATGGCGGCGGGCGGGCTGAAGCCGTTTTGCGTGGTGTACAGCACGTTCTTGCAGCGTGGATTTGACCAGATTCTCCACGATGTGGCGTTGCAGCGGTTGCCGGTGCGGTTCGCCTTGGACCGGGCGGGGCTGGTCGGCGATGATGGTCCGACGCACCACGGCACGTACGATCTGAGCTACCTCGGCTTGATTCCGGGCATGACGATTTTGGCACCGCGGGACACGACCGAATTGCGCGAGATGATGGCTTGGATGGCGCGCTACGATGCGGGCCCGACGGCGGTGCGGTACCCGCGCGGCGTGGGCGACGACGCCTTGCCGGAATCGCGTACGCCGATCGAACTGGGGCGGGCAGAGCGCATCGGGCCGTGGCACGATCGCGCGGATCTGGCGATTGCCGCGATCGGCAGCATGGTGGCGTCGGCGGCGGAGGTGGCGCGTCAGTTGGCGCAGGAGGGCGTGCGGGTGAACGTGTTGAACGCACGATTTATGGCCCCGCTGGACGAGTCGGGCCACGCCGAACTGTTCGCGACGGCTCCGGCGGTGATGCTGGCGGAGGAAAACGTGCGCGCGGGCGGTTACGGGGCGACGGTGCGGGATCGGCTGTTTGAGGCGCTGTCCGGGAAACGGGTGGACGTGGCGGCGATTCCGGACGTGTACGTAGAGCACGGGACGCAGGCGATTTTGCGGCACGAGGTCGGGCTGTCAGCGGCGGCTCTCTTGGCCCGGGCCCGCGCCGTGATGTCGGCGGGCGTCGGATCGAATCGGGGCTGACGCGGATAATTTTTCGCCATCGGCGAACGATTGCCCTAGGAACCGCGTCCTTAAGGGTTCTACTCCTGCGTTTTGCAGGGGACATTTCATCTCTATCGCCGCGTTTTGTCGTCCGCGAGGGTTGCTAAGCCGCTCGCCTATTCATCAGGACACATCATGCGATTGCAATCTCGAGCCTTCACGCTCATCGAACTTCTGGTGGTTATCGCCATCATCGCCATCTTGGCGGCCATTCTCTTCCCGGTCTTCGCGCAGGCGAAGGCGGCGGCGAAGAAGACCGCTGCGCTCTCGAACATCAAGCAGGTTGGCCTCGGCCAGATCATGTACATCGCCGACGTGGACGATGTGATGATGATCTCCAATTACGGTACGGGTCCGGATGCGAACGGCGTGCCGTTTGTGTACTGGCCGCAAATGGTGCAGCCGTACATCAAGAACTGGACGCTGTTCCGCGACCCGAGCGAAGGAAGCACGTTTGTTTGGGGTGGTCCGGCGAACGTTCAGTGGTATGCCAACTGGCAGCGCTGGCCGCACTACGGCTACAACTGGTCGTACTTCAACCTCGATCCGACTTGCGGCAACTTCGGCCAGTCGGCGACGAAGACCTACTTTAACGGCCCTCCCATTTCGGCGACTCAGGCCGCGAACAGCGCCGAGACGGTGGTGTTTACGGACGCCAAGATCGCAGGCGACTCGCTGGGCTACTACACCAGCGATGCGGTGGAATCTCCGGCGGGTCTGACGGCGCCGGGCATGTGCACCTGGAGCAACGGCGGTTGGGGCATCAACTCCTACGGTGACGAACCGGGTCTCTACCCGGGTAATCCGAGCTCGACGGGGATCGTTTCGACCCGTCAGACGGGCGGCACCAACGCCACGTTCTTGGACGGTCACAGCAAGTTCTTCACGCCGGGCAATCTGGCGCGCGGTACGAGCTGGCGCCGGGGCGTGACGAACGACCAGATCTTCATCACGGACCTGACCACGTACCTGTGGGACCTCGAATAGTGGTTCGGCCGGTACTGGTGGTCGCGGCACTCGTGGCGTTGAGCGTGACGGGTTGCGGCGAAAAGATGGAGAACGTCGACGCGGCGCCGACACCTTCGGCGAACGCGGTGCCGGCTCAGCGGGTTCAGAAGAATCTGCCGGGCGCGATGGGGCGAGAAGGGGCTCCTGCGGCGCCCGATAACTCGACGATGCAGCAGCCGATGTCGAAGCCTTCGGGCCTCTGACGGTTGGTTTGGGCGGCCCCGCAGGATGCTACGGCATCTGGCGGGGCCGCGTTGTGTTTTCGGGGGGCGTTGATTGCCGGGGGAAGCGGGGCCAGACAGTACACTGGAATGATGCCGAGTTGGAATGCGGGCGATCGTGTCCGGGTGGTATCGCGAGCGGTCTCGAAGGAAGATCGCGAGAAAAGTCGATACTTTGAGCACATGGCCGGGCTGGTGGGCACGGTGACGAACGTTTACGCGGAAGATTGCGCGGTGCGCGTGGACAAGGAGTCGGTGGGCGAGGTGGCGAAGTCGGTCATCGGCACGGCGACGGAGCGGATTCGGGAGAAGTTTGTATCGAACGCGACCGAGGAGCAGAAGAAGGGGTTAACGGCGGCCGAGTTGGCGTTTCCGATGAACTACGTCTTGGTGGTCCGTCACCAAGATTTGGAGGTGGCTTAGCCTTGGCCGCGACCGAATTTAGCTTTGACATCGTGAGTCGCGTGGACCAGATGGAGGTGAAGAACGCGATTGGCCAGGCGGAGAAGGACCTCGCGAATCGCTACGACCTGAAGGGGACGAAGTGCGCGATTGAGATGGAGAAGGAGGACATCACGCTGGTGGCGGACGATGAATTCCGGATGGATCAGCTGAAGGACATCGTGTTTAGCAAGTTGATCAAGCGCGGGATTGATGCGCGGCAGATTGAGTGGGGCACTCCGGAGCCGGCGGCCGGGCTGAGCATCAAGCTGAAGTTGACGTTTAAGGCCGGGATTGCGCAGGAGAAGGCAAAGCCATTGATCAAGCAGATCAAGGATAAGGGGCTGAAGGTTCAGGCGCAGATTCAGGGCGACGAGATTCGGGTGACGTCGAAGAGTAAGGACGACTTGCAGAAGACGATTCAGTTTGTGAAGTCGCTGGACCTGGACTTTCCGGTCGACTTCGTCAATATGCGGTAGTCAACCGGCGGGTTTGCGTTCGGTCTGGCGTTCCTTTGGGTTTCGTGGGGGGCGTTAGATATGGCAGTTTGAGAGGCCGCGCTTCAGGAGGTACTTCTGGTGGTACTCCTCGGCGGGGAAGTAGGGGGCCTCGGGCACGACCTGGGTGACGATCGGGCGGGGGAAGACTCCGGCGTCGGTGAGGGTCTTAATGAGGCGTTCGGCGGTGGCGCGCTGGGCGTCGTTGGTGTAGAACACGGCGGATCGGTACTGCTCGCCGACATCCGGGCCCTGGCGGTTGAGCGTGGTGGGGTCGTGGAGCGCGAAGAACTGGCTCGCCAGTTTTTCGAAGCTGATCACGGCGGGATCGAACTCGATCCGGACGGCCTCGGCGTGGCCGGTGTCGCCCTCGCACACATCGTGATAGGTCGGGTCAGGCATGGTTCCGCCGGTGTATCCGACGCTGGTGGTCAGAACGCCGGGCAGGGTTCGGAACGCCTCTTCGACGCCCCAAAAGCATCCGGCGGCGAAGATCGCGACTTCGGTGGAGGGTTGGCTCATGCTTCGATTCTACGCATGCGAGGGCGGCTTTGCACGGCGGGCGGCGGCGGTCCCGGTCCCGATTTTCGGACGGGCGAGTGCGGATTTAGATTCGTTCGGAATCCTCATCATTCGGGATCGCCACCCATCGGTTATCCGAATGAATGCTGGTGGTGGTGTGGAGGCCGGTGATGGTCCAGGGGAGGGTTCGCGAGAGGCCAAGGGGGTTTTCGACCTCGCCGATGAGGGTGCGGACGAAGTCGCGGGCGACGAAGAAGTCGCCTCCGCCGTGCCCGCTGGCGGCGGCTTCCTCGCGAAGTCTCATGTAATCGGCGGGGAGGACGTCGCGGTAGTCGGCGATGGGTTGCCATTCGCGGTGGACTTCGGCATGGTAGCCGGGGTCGGGATTGGTGCCAAGCCAGATCCTTCCGCCGCCGAATGACTCGTAACAACCGGTTGTGCCCTGGAGACCGTAACGGGTGCCGTCGTGCGGACGATTTGAGACGAGATCGAGCCGGATTCGAGCCAGTCGTCCGTGGCGGGTGCGGATGAGGGACTCGGTGGTGTCGTCGTGCGGATGTTCGGGATCCGTATGAATTCCGGAACCGACGCATAGGACGGCGTCGATGCGGTCGGCGGGGTCGGCGGCCTGAAACCAGTCCATGACGGGACCGAGGGAGTGGGTGATGTAGGTGTTGCCGCGGACGCCGACCTGATCGGCCGCGCGCCAGGTGAGGCCGCCCTCGGGGGTGTGGTGCAGCCATTTGACGTCGTGGATGTACGCGCCTTCGGCGTAGTAGGGGTTGCCGAAGGCACCGCGTCGGACGAGCTCGCGCACGATGACGAGGGGCTCGATGTAGCAGTAGTTCTCGGCTAGCATGTAGGTCGCGCGGGACTCGGCGGCGGCGGCGCGCAAGGCCTCGGCCTGGGCGAGGGTCGTGCACGCGGTGACCTCGCTGAGGACGTGTCGGCCGGCGCGTAACGCGGCGATGGCCTGCGGAGCATGCAGGTGCATCGGGGTACCGAGCATGACGGCATCCACCTCGGCCAGGATCTCTTCGAAGTCGGAGTACGCACGCGCTTCGGGGAGGGCGGCGGCCATTTGGGCGCGGGCGTCCGGGGAGCGTTCGGCGAAGGCAGTGACTTGGGAGACGCCGGGCACGGTGAGCCCCGCGACGTGGCCGAGGGTGCGTTTGCCAACCAGACCGATGCGGATCATGCGGTGACTTTACGTGAACAAGTCGCCGGTTTTTCGGGCGCGGGGTATGACGGGGGGATGCAACGTTACGCGGTGATCATCGCCGGGGGATCGGGCGAACGGTTTTGGCCCCTCTCGCGTCGGGCCAAGCCGAAGCAACTGTTGCAACTCCCGGGCAGCGATCGGAGCATGTTGCAGGAGGCGATTGATCGGTTGCAGCCGGAGTTCAGCCTCGACCGGATTCTCATCGCGACGAGCGATACGCTGCGGGAAGCGATTTTGGCGCACTGTCCGATGATTGCTCCGGAGAACGTGTTGGCGGAGCCGGTGCGTCGGAACACGGCGGGCTGCCTGGTGTGGGCGGCGGCCGAGCTGGCGCGTCGGCACCCGGAAGATGAGCCGGTCAGCATGGCGGTGGTGACGGCGGATCACCGGATCGGACCGACCGACGTGTTTCGGGCGAACGTGGCGACCGCGCTGGAGGTGGCGGAGCGGCTGGAGATGCTGGTGACGGTGGGCATCGTTCCGGTGCGGCCTGATACGGCTTACGGCTACATTCAGGCGGACCTCGGGGCGGAGATGGTGGTGGACGGGAGTCACCGGGCGTACCGAGTGGTGCGATTCTTTGAGAAGCCCCGGTTTGAACTCGCGCAGACGTACGTGAGTACGCCCGGGTTTTTCTGGAACAGCGGGATGTTCTTCTTTTCGCTTCGGACGTTTGAAGCCGAGTTGCAGCGTCACTCTCCGGCGCACGCCACGGCGTTTCGGGCGTTGTTCGAGACGGCGGACGCGGGGCGGCAAGCCGAGATTTTCGGGGAGTTGCCCGATATCAGCATTGATTACGCGTTGATGGAACGCGCAACGAATATCGGCGTGGTGGCGGCGCAGTTCGCTTGGGATGATGTCGGGAGTTGGGATTCGATGGCGCGTTCGTTGCCGTCAGATGCGCGCGGGAACGCGGTGCACGGGCCGGCGGTGGTGGTGCAGTCGGCGGACTGCCTGGTTTACAACGCGAGTCAGTCGCTGACGGTGGCACTGGCCGGGGTGTATGACTTGTTGGTGGTCGCGACGGACGACGCGATTTTGGTGTGCAACAAGGATCAGGCGCAGGCGGTGCGTCACGTTGTGCAGGAGTTGCGTTCGGCGGACCCCGAGAAGATCTAGGTTGGATTTTGTCGGTCGGAGAACCGGATACGGGCTGAATGGTGCGTGAATCTGGCGGTTAGGCCGGAGTCACGGGAAACTGAAGGTGATCTGAAGTCGTTTTTATTCCAATACTTATGGGAGGATGCAGATGGACCCGCGCGGCATAGACAGACTGGCGAAGGTTTTGGCACGGCATCAGGCCATTGCCGAGCCGGACTTGGCGGCCCTGATCGCGCGGCATTCGGAAACGAATGAGCCGCTGGCCGAAGTGATTTTGCAAAGCGGCAAGATGACCACGGCCGAGTTGGCGCCTTACCTGGAGCAAGCGATCGGGTTTCCCTACATCGACCTGACCGAGCGCGAGTTCAACCCGGACGCGGTGGCGACGATCTCCGAGACGTTTTGCGTCGAGAACCTTTTGTTGCCGGTCGACTTCGACGACGATCGGCTGATTGTCGCGATGTACGACCCGCTGGACTTCGGGGTGATCGACGAACTGCGGGCGATGAGCGGGTACCAGATTTCGCCGCGCTACGCGTTACGCCAGGATATTGAGATCGCCTCGCGCCGCGCGTTTGACGTGCGGAACAAGACCCGCGCGATTATCGAGCAGATTTCGGAAGAGGCGCTGGCGGGCGATTTCGGATCGGAAGAATCGGACGGATTGCCGGAGACGCCGGACGCGCCGATCGTACGGATCGTCAACCAGATTTGCACCGGTGCGGTGGCGTCGGGGGCGTCGGATATTCACATTGAGCCGGCCGAGGACCACGTGAAGGTGCGGTACCGCATCGACGGCATTTTGTACGAGCACTTGCAGCTGCCGCGTCAGCATTTGTCGGCGACAATGTCGCGCCTCAAGGTGATGTCGGGGCTGGACATCGCCGAGCGTCGACGACCGCAGGACGGTCGATTTGGCGTGCGGGACGATGCCGGGCGCGACTTTGACGTTCGCCTCAGCATCATGCCTACGATTTACGGCGAGAAGGCGTGTATGCGCTTGCTGGAAAAGAAGAACACGCTGGCGCATATCGACAAGATCGGATTGTTGCCGGACCAGCGGGTGACATTTGAGCGGATGATCCACCGTCCGCACGGGTTGATCTTGGTGACCGGTCCGACGGGAAGCGGGAAGTCGACCACGCTTTACGCGGCGTTGCAGCATATCAATGAGCCGAGCATCAATATTAACACGGTTGAGGATCCGGTGGAATACAAGCTGGGCGGCATCAACCAGATGCAGGTCAATCCGAAGATCGGGGTGACGTTTGCCTCCGGATTGCGGACGTTGGTGCGGCAAGACCCGGACGTCATTCTCGTCGGTGAGATTCGGGACAAGGAGACGGCGGAGATCTCGGTGCAGGCGGCGTTGACCGGACACTTGGTGCTCAGCACGTTGCACACGAACGACGCGCCGGGGGCACTGGTTCGGTTGCAGAACATGGGGGTCGAGCCGTTTCTGATCTCTTCGGCGGTGATCGGCGTGCTCGGGCAACGGTTGATGCGGTGCAACTGTCCGGCTTGCAAAGAGCCTTACGAGGTGGAGTACGACTACGCGTTAGCGATCGGCATGCACCAGCAACCGGGCGAGAAGGCGATGGCGATGAAGGGGGCCGGCTGCAAGCGCTGCAACATGCGCGGGACGAAGGGTCGGACGGCGGCGATCGAAATCATGACCATGAGCGATGCGCTGCGCGAGTTGATTTTAGGCGGGGCCAGCGGGGCCGAGCTGACGGATACTGCGATCAAGAGCGGGATGCGAACGATGCGGGAAAGCGCCATCGAGAAGGTGCGCGCGGGCGTGGTTCCGCCGCAAGAAGTGATGCGGGTGTTTGCGCACGAAGAGGACTGAGCTCGCGGGCCGAGTCGGTCGCGCTTACGCGGCGCGGATTTGTGGCGAGGGCAAAACCCTTTTTGGGGGACGGTCGTCGTCGCGAAGATTGCGAGGGATCGTCCAACAATATGAATTGCGCTCCGTCTGACCGCCGCAAACGGTCTGTTAGGACGGGAGGAGAAGTCCATGCCAGTTTTTGAGTACATCAGTCGTGATCGTCAGGGCAATACAGTTACGGGGTCGTTGGAGGCCGGGAGCGTTGAAGAGCTTCGAACGCAGCTTCGCACCAGCGATTTGTTCTTGACCAAGTACGAGTCGCGCGGGGGCGGCGGAGTTGATTTCAAGAAGGCCGCGAGCACGCCGATCGGCGGCGGCGGGGCGCCGAAGTCAGAGGACATTATCGTGGCGGTGCGCCAATTGTCCACCTTGCTTCGGGCGGGCGTGCCGATTACGGTCGGCGTGGATATTGTGCGCGACCAATCGACCAACAAGATGCTGTTGGATGCGATGACGGATATTCAGGTGGGGCTGGTGGCCGGCCAAAGTTTGAGTTCGCTGTTCCGCAAGTATCCGAAGGTGTTCAACGACCTGGTGGTGTCGTTTACGGAAGCGGGCGAAGCGGCAGGGAACCTGGACTTTTGCCTTGAGATCGCGGCGGATCAGTTGGAGCGGGCGGCGGAGTTGAAGCGGAAGGTGAGCGCCGCGACAACGTATCCGAAGATCGTGGTGGGAGCGGCGGTGATTACGGTCGTCATCATGCTGTTGGCGGTGGTACCGACGTTTGCAACCGTTTACAAGGACCTGAAGGCCGACTTGCCGTGGGCGACGAAGACCCTGATCGGTCTGAGTAACGTGGTGGTGCAGTGGTGGTACGTTGTGGCGATTGTCAGCGGAATCGGATTCTTCGCTTATAAGCGTTACGCGGCGACTCCGGGCGGACGGCAACGGATTGACTCGCTGTCGCTGAAGTTTCCGATCTTGGGTCCGCTATTCCGTAAGATTGCGATCGCGCGGTTTACCCAGTCCTTGGCGGGGGCGACGCGGGCAGGCGTGCCGGTGCTGAAGGCGTTGCAGATTTCGGCGAATACCAGCGGCAACGTGATCATTCGGGACGCCGTGCTCAATGTGGCGGTGGCGGTTCGGGATGGCTCGGCGATTGGGACGGAGCTGACGAAATCGGGTCACTTTCCGCCGATGGTGACGCGAATGATTTCGGCCGGGGAAGCGAGCGGCGACCTCGATTCGATGCTGGAGGAGATCAACCGGTTTTACGAGCGGGACGTGGCGTACGCGGTGGAGAAACTGACGAAGATGATCGAGCCGTTGATGACCGGGGTGGTCGGCGGGATCGTGTTGATGGTGTTGATGGCTCTGTACATGCCGATTTTCAGCCTTGGGAAGGCGTTCCAGAATTCGGGGAGCAAGTAATTTTGCGAGGGGTGAATGAACCTAGCATTTTTACCGGGAAGGAAGCACCGCGGCAGAGCCAACCTTTGTAGTGCGGAGGTCGGAAAGCCTCCCAACCTAAACCGGAAAACTAACATGCGAAAGAACAACAAGGGCTTCACGCTTATCGAATTGCTGGTCGTCGTGCTCATCCTGGGCATCCTCGTCGCCGTCGCTCTGCCGAGCTACCTGAGCTCGGTGAAGGATTCGCGACACAAGACCGCGAACGCGAACGCGAAGGCGATCGCGACCTCGATCCAAGCGCTCTACACCAAGTCGAGCGGCAAGGGTTACGACAGCACGACCATCACCGAAGCGGCGATCATCGCTGAACTCGGCGGATCGGTTCCGGTCAACCCGTGCACGGGCGGCCAATCGCTGGCGACCGACTACGGCATGACGCAGGCGGCGGCGAAAGCGGAAGTTCAGCCGGCAGCCGGTTCCAACTGCGACGCGGCCGCGATGCCGAAGATCACGCTGCAACAGTAAGATCGTCCCCCTAGGTGCTTCGCTCGGCGGGCTCGACCAGATGGTCGAGCCCGCTTGTTTTTTTCGCTTGCCCCGGAAACGGGTGACACCCGTTATCTGGACTCGGCGGCGGGAACGGAATTCTGTAATGTGTGAGCGTTACGGAGTATTCCGATGCCCTTGATTACACGGACCCATCATCGTCGCGCCTTTACGCTGATTGAACTATTGACGGTCGTCATGGTTCTGGGCGTGCTGATGGCGTTTGCGCTGCCGCAGTACCTGGGCTCGATCCGGGACTCTCGGCACAAGGTGGCGAATGCGAACGGGCGGGCGATTATGGCCGGCCTGATGTCGGTCTACATTCGGCTTGGGGCAGACGGCTCGGCGCGGGCGGCGATTGATGACGCGAAGGTGGCGAAGGAGCTGGGCGGCTCGATTCCGAACAACCCTTGCACGGGCGGCAATAACCTGACGACGGATTACCAACTTGACAAATCCGGGGCTCAGTTCGTGATTTGGCCGAAGAGCGGCACCGGTTGCACGGTGAGCGAGCTGACGAAAGTCACCGTGACCACGCCGTAGGGTGTGTCCGGTCGTGGGTCGGAAGCGCCGGTTCCGGCAGTGAACGGATGATTCGTGCGGCAAGCGGCATGTAAATCGCAGTTTAGTGAGGCGGACATGGCTTGAACAGCACGAGGGTTTCCGTGCCATGTCGCATTGGTTCTATCGTAATTACTCGAGGAAAGGACGAATTGCACGACATGATTCCTAGCAAAATTACTTGGGAAGGATGGCGGGGAAAGTGCCAATTGTTTAAGGGACTTCAGTGCTCTCCGCTCTGAGGTTCTTCACACGGAAAATTACCATGCGCAATAGCAACAAGGGCTTTACGCTCATCGAACTTTTGGTCGTCGTGCTCATTCTGGGCATTCTCGTGGCCGTCGCTCTGCCGAGCTACCTGAGCTCGGTGAAGGATTCGCGACACAAGACCGCGAATGCGAACGCGAAGGCGATCGCCACCTCGATCCAAGCGCTCTACACGAAGTCGAGCGGTAAGGGTTACGACAGCACGACCATCACGACGGCCGCGATCACGGCAGAAATGGGCGGAACGATCCCGGTGAACCCGTGCACGGGCGGCTCGGCGCTCGCCACCGATTACGGTCTGACCCAAGCCGCGAACAAGGCGGAAGTTCAGCCGGCGGCGGGCAGCAACTGCGACGCGGCGGCGATGCCGAAGATCACGCTGCAACAGTAAGCACCTGCTTTCGTTCCGTTAGCCTGGGGGCATCGCACCTACGTGCGATGCCCCTTTTTTCGTGCTTTCAGAGCAAATTGAAATTGCCCCTAAGGATTCGGTCGAGCGGGACCGATGATCTGACCGGGCGGACTGCCCTTAGCGAGCGACCAAGATGACGACCCAGCGTGGATTCACTTTGATAGAACTGCTGGTTGTCACGTTGATTTTGGGTGTTCTCATTGCGATTGCCTTGCCGAGTTACCTGAGTTCGGCGAAGGAAGCGCGCCACAAGACGGCGAATGCGAATTCGCGCTCAATCGCGGCCGCGGTCCAGGCGCTGTACGTTCGCGGAAGCGGCAAGACCTACGAAGACCCGATCGTGACGGACGCGGCGATTCTCGGGGAACTTGGGGGCGCGGCCCCCGTCAATCCTTGTACCGGCGGGAACGTACTGGGAACGGACTACGTTGTGAATCGAAGTGTGGATGGTGCGAACGTAAAGGCGGCGGCCGGCACGTTATGCACTGCAACCGAGCTCAAAACGGTTCGCCTTGGTGTGCAAGGCGTCGGAAGTTGATCATGGACTATAGCCAAAAGTGGATGCGGAATCAGACGTTTATCGTCACGTTTGTTGGATGCTGCCTCATCGTTACCTGTGCGTTTTTGCAGTTCCGCGAGTACGTGGTGCCGCATGCGCCAAAGGCTCCGGTGGCGAGCGTGAAGGATCGACCCTTGCCGAGGAAGGCCTACGGTGAACCGATGGTTCCGATCCGTGGTTTAGAAGCAAGCGTCGCGGGCGCGAACGGGACGACGGAGAAGCGGTCGCCCAAGTAATTCCGCTAGTTTTATTCTAAGCTATAAAACGTGTGACAGCAGAGCCAATTCTATCAAGGATTGTTTTGAATTCCAGTATTGGAGTGCTGCTACATGTCGGACCGAAATCAACCGAAACTTTTCCGGAGGTCACGAGCTTTCACGCTCGTTGAGCTTCTCGTCGTGGTGATGCTGCTCGGCATCCTTGTCGCCGTCGCCTTACCCAACTACCGATCGAGCACGCAACTGGCGAAAGAGAATGCGGCTAACGCGAATGCGCGACAGATCGCCGCGGCCGTGCAGAGCATTTACGTGCGGAACGGGGGGGATAATTATCGAGTCCGAGAAATTCCGACGCGGCTCATTCGTTTGGAGTTGGGCGGAGCGATTCCGATCAACCCTTGCACGGGCGGGCGGAATCTTCGACGAGATTACGGTTTTCGTCGCCAGGGCGAGATGGCGGTGCTTCAGCCGGCGGTGGGTCGCGGATGTGACGCGGCCAAGCTGCGGCTGATCCAGCTGGGCCAGGTGCCCGTGGAAGACGACGACGACTAGATTAGGGCAATTTTCGGGAACCAATGCATATGAAGAAGAAGCAGATTCGACGACCTTCGCGGCTTCGCGGCAGCGCGCTCATGGGTGCGCTCACCGTGACGTTGCTGGGTTCCTTGCTGGTGGTGGGGGGCATGATGATGACCAACAGCCAGCGGCGATTGGCCCATGCCCGCACGGACAGCGAAGCGGCCCTGTTGCTGGCCGAGGCCGGAGTCAACGACGAGATCAATTTGATCTTGCGCAACACGGCCAATGCGTCCATCCAGAAGACGGCGTGGGGAACGGCTCCGACCCAATTGACGGGTCAGCCGTACCGCGGGCGAAAGTCGAAGATTGACGGGAATCCGGGGGACTTCTGGGTTTATTCCGCGACGGCGGCAAACGGCACCACGGCCTGGAGCGGAGACGGCCCGGTCTACATCACGTGCACCGCGGTAGTGAACGGGGCGCGCCGGACAGTCGCGGTGGAGGCAGAAGTGACCTGCCCGCCCCCGCCGGCTGCGGCGCCGGCTTCGAGCCTGACGACGGGATTCAACGCGTTTATCGAGAAGACGATGACGAGCCAAAGTGGTGGACACAGCGACGGGCCGATGATCGTCGGCGATAACTGGACCGGAAAGTTTGAGGTCAACCAGCACAACTTGGGCGCGACGATCGGATCGGCAACGAACGTGGGGCTGTACGTGATGAACAACATGATTCCCAAGGACCCGTTTCGGGTGCTGAATGGGCACGCACACATCGGGAAGAACCTCAACGGGACGATGCAGATGAACAACGGGACGATCAAATACACCGTTGACGAGGCGTGGTTTAACGGTCAGGTAGCGGCGGTAGAGGCGATGTCGAACGCGATTCGGAACATGACGAACAAGCGGACGATCACGATCTCTGACCCGAACAATATCAACGTGAATGTTTCGCAAGCGACCGGGAACGGAAACATGCGCGTGTTTACGGTGGACGCGAGCCGACTGAGTTCTTTGAGCACGTTCAACTTGCAGAACATGACGGCGAACGATACGGTGATTATTGACGTCACCGGAACCTCGGTAACGTGGGGTTGGCAGGTGAACAGTAGTTTCAAGAACCGCCTGGTGTGGAACTTCCGCGATGTCGGGAGCATCCGCGTGACCCAACGCAATTTCGACGGCATGATGCTGGCGCCGAAGGCGACGGTGAATCAAGAGCAGAACATTCAGGGCAACGTGTATTGCCAACACCTGAACGTAAAGAACTCGCCAGAACTGCACTTTGGCAACCAGTTTAAGTTTGTGGGCCAACTGCCCTCAATAGGTGGCGGCGGGTCGACTTCGGGTGGTAGTACCGGAGGCGGAACTACCGGTGGGACGCCGTCAGTGTGTACAGCCGGCTGGATTCGGAACTATCAGGAACTTTGAGGCGATGATTGAACGGGTAGCGGCGCAAATCATTGAATTTTCACGCTTTCCCGTGGCCCGCCGCTCGCGAGCGGTCGAAGATACTGGTCGGCAGGTGAGCTTCCGGAAGTGCGGAAGTGGCCCAGAGGACCAGGATGACGTTGGACAAATCTCGATCGTCTCGATCTATGGCGCGCGTTCGCGTGCGCGGTTCCGCGCTCATTGGCGCGATGTCGCTGACGCTGATGGGAGCGCTCCTCGTGGTCGGAGGCATGATGTTTACCGGTAGTCAACGTCGGTTAGCCCACGCCCGCACGGACAGCGAAGCCGCCCTTCTGTTGGCAGAAGCCGGAGTGAACGACGAGCTGAACCAGATTTTGCGGAACACCGCAAACGGTTCGCTGACGCCGACCGGTTGGGGCACGGCGCCGACGAAACTCACGGGTCAGCCTTACGCGGGTCGTAAGGGCACGATCACCGGTACTCCGGGTTCTTACTGGGTTTATTCGGCCACGGCCGCGAACGGTACTACGGCTTGGTCGGGGACGGGTCCGGTGTACATCACTTGCGCCGCAGTGGTGAATGGGGCGTTACGAAAGGTGGCGGTAGAAGCCGAAGTGACCTGCCCTCCGGCCGTGGCGGATGCGCCAGTGGCAGGGGCATTGCACACCGGATTTAACGCATTTGTCCAAAGCACGGTCATGACTCAGGGCGGGCACAGCGACGGCCCGATGCTGGTCGGGGGTTCTTGGACCGGTAAGTACGAAGTGAACCAGCACAACCAGAGTACGACGGTAGGGTCTACTCCGGGGATCGGACTGTACGTGGTGAACAGCATCACGCCGCAGGACCCGTACCGCGTGCTCAACGGCAACGCGCAGGTCGGCAAGAGCGTCATCGGCACGATGCAGATGAACAACGGTCGGATCAACTATGCGGTGGATAAGCCGTGGTTTGATTCGCAAGTTGCTACGATTTCCGCGCTGTCGAGTTCGATCCGGTACCTGTCGGGTAAACGCACGATTTCGATCAGCGACCCGAATAACATCAACGTGAACGTAACGCAATCGACGGCGAACGGTCGCATTCGAGTCTTTACGGTCGACGCGAGCAAGTTGAGTTCGCTCAGCACGTTTAACCCGCAGAACATGACGTCGGCGGACACGCTGATAATTGATGTCACGGGGAGTTCGACGGTGAACTGGGGTTGGCAAGTCAACTCGAGTTTCAAGAACCGAATCATTTGGAACTTCCGAGATGCGACGACGATTAACGTGTCGCAACGCAACTTCGACGGGATGTTGTTGGCACCTAAGGCGACGGTGAACCAGTGCCAAAACATTCAGGGGAACGTGTACTGCAAGTCGCTGAAGACGACCGGGTCTCCGGAACTGCACTTCGGCAGCCAATTTAAGTTCGTAGGCCAGTTACCGCCGATCGAAGATCCGTGCGGCGGTACCAGTGGGGGCACGACGAATGGAAGTACGTCTGGGGGCAGTAGCACCACGGGCGGAACGGGTGGCACGGCCGGTTGTACGGCCGGATGGATTCGCAATTATCAGGAGCTCTAGAAATGAAACGATCTCGAAGGGGATTTTCACTTGTTGAACTGCTGGTTGCTTCGGTGGTGGCCACGATTGGCATCGCCGGTATGGCGACCGCTTGGATGTTCAACCTTCGGACGATTGGCCAGCAGCGGCTGATCTCGGTGGCCGGGCAGATCGCCCGCACGGAAGTCGAGAATGCAAAGGCCTTGGGCTTTGCAAATCTTCCGCTCGGAACGCTTTCGGGAAGCACCGGTACTCATACGAGTAGCCTGGAGTACTACACGATTGACGGCGTCAAGACGACGAGCACGACCAATCGTTACTACTCCGTTCAACGCGTGACTACGGACACAAATGTTACGGCGGGTAGCGGTACGGCTTACACGCTGAACGATGCGAGTCGGCGGGCTGTGGTGGTGACCGTACGTTTAGTCAGCGACAATTCGATTCTGTCCCAGATGGGCACGATCGTGGTGCGAGGTGGTGTGTAGTGTCCAACCGAATGCGACGTAACGCCGGCGTTACGGTGATCGAAATGATGATTACCGGCGTGGTAATGTCGATCATCCTCGTCGGGATCTTGGGTGCTTTTTCTGGCATTGCCCAGACGAATGCGATGGTGAACAATCTGCCGCCGGTCCACAGCGACGCGATGGAGATCGTGAACAAGGTCGCGGCGGAAGTGCGTAAGGCACCGCTTTGCACTGCGACCAGTGGTTGCACGACGGATTCGGCCATCCATACCGCGAACGCGAACTCGCTGACGATTTACCGAGATGCCGCCGGGAGCCAACGGACGTTCCGCCTGAACAACGGAACCTTTGAGATCTTGAACGCGACGACGGTGGTGTGGTCGTCGCCGAACGTCACGTCGCTCACGTTCCAGTACCTGACGAATAGCGGCTTGACCTACAACATGACCTCGAGCTTTGACGCGTCCTCGTGGGGAACCACCGTGTCGTCGACCAATCTGAAAGGGATGACGGCGATTCGGATCACGGCGACGACGGTTCGAAACGGAATGACGGCCAGCTACACCTCTACGGTTCGGCTGCGAAATAGCCCGAAAAAGACGAGCGCGACCGGTTAGTACGGTACAGTTTGGGCCGACATTTCCCATAATGTCGGAAGAAGGATCGCGAAAGTAACCATGATGGTTCGAAAGGGCAGGAAGTCAGTTGTCGGGGTCGAGATCACCGACCGAGAGATTCGGTCGGTATATGTACGGTACGTCAACGCCCGTCCGCAAGTGGTGGCGTGTGATATTACGCCCATCGAAAAGGGTCAGGTTACGAACGGTCGGGTGGGCGGAGCGGTCGCCGTCGGCCTGCAAGTCCGCCAGATCTTGACCAAGATGAAGGCGGACAGTAGTGCCCAGGTCGCCTTCTCACTCCCGACCGCCTACACCCGTACTTACCGAATCTCCGTTCCCGACGTGGGCGGATCGGAATTGGATGCGATCGTGGACGGCGAGGTCGCGCACTACCAGATCGTTACGCCGACCAGCTGCTACGGCTACATGCGATTGCGCCGGGTTCAGGCGGCGAACGGGCAGAGTGAAGTGCCGATCGTGGTCGCGGTCTCGGACCGACACATCGTTGACGAGTACCGCGAAATTGCCGAGCATAACGGTTTGCACGTCGCCGCGATTGAAGCCGCGCAAGCCGCCCGAATTCGGGCGTACGTGGCGACTCTGGACCGAGACGCGGGCGTACTGCTGTTGATCAACGAGACGAGTAGCGATTTGGTCGTGTTCTCGAATCGTGAGGTCGTCTTCATGCGGCCGTTGGAGTACGGGGTCGCGCAACTCACCACGGAATCGGTAACCGGCGCGTACGATCTTAACGATGGAAAGGTGGACGAACTGTCCAAGGACCTTCGGCGCACCATCGACTACATCGAGCGCGAGTACGCGCCAACGACGTTGCCGAAAAAGCTTTACCTCTGCAGCGTTCAGCACCAGATTCAGGAGTTACTGGAACAGGTAGCGGTACGGCTTGACTTGGAACTGCGGTGGGCCGGCGCGTACGCCGCGTGGCTGGGCGAAGAAGGTTCGGCATCGGCCAACACGGATAGCTTGGTCGAACCCCTGCGTCCGATCGTACCGGTAGAGGGCATTGTTTCCCCGGAAGTGTTTGCGACCGCTTACGGCATCGCGATTAATGACCGGCTTGACCTGTTGCCGGTGGCGCCCCGGCTAGACCTGTACCGTTACGACGAACGGTTGGATCAGGAGCGCGACGAAAAGCGTAATCTTGCGGGGAGTATCGTGGTTTCGATCGTGGCCCTCATGGTGGGGGCCGCCGGATTCGTCGTTGGACAGAACCAAGTCGCCGAACTCTCGCGGCAAACGGTAGAAGCAAACCTGCGGGCGGACAACATACGGAAAGAGATGACGCTCGCCCTGGCGCAGTCGCAGTCGTTGCGTGGTCAGCTCAAGATGCTGGAGCGGCTGGGGCTTCCGGTCGTCAGCGTGCTCGACGATATCGCGAAAGGGACACCGGCGAACGTGGGCATTACGGAAGTCGACTTGCAAGATAGTAAAGCAGTGACGATTCGCGGGGAAGCGAACGTGAACGCGTCGGTGGTGCAGACCATTCGGCAACTCCAGAAGGCAACGGCGGTGCAAGTGCCAACGATTGTGCAACAGGAACGCGTGCAGCGGGAGACGAGCGAAGTGGTCATGTTTAGCATCGCCGCACGCACTTACGCGCTTGATGCCGTACGGTTTCAGGGTCGCCCTTCGTCCGACGAGATTGGCATGCCGTCTCCGGATGAGGTGGCCGCCAGTACCGTGAAGCTTCCGCCGGAGGTAAGACCATGAACCCGCGCGTTTTGGGCTGGCTGATGCCGGTCATCTGTATCTCGCTGGCCGTCATTGCGCTCATTTATCAAGCCGGTAACGTGCTTGCCGCGCAGAGTGTTTTCCGCGCGGCGCAGGTCACCCTCAGCCAAGCGATGTCGGAGAAGCAGGCGATGCCGCAAACGCAACGCCTCAAGGATCGGGTGGGCGTCGACCAGTCGGCCAGCGAAGAGCCACGATTCTTGGCCGAGTTGTACGCGAATGCGGCGCGTCGAGGCGTGAAGATTCAGAAGCTGACGTTTGAAGTATTGGATTATGGGCCGGGTGTCAACCTTTCGCGCGACTCCAGTATTTCGCCCGATGATGCGCTGAAACTGCAAGGGATCGAGCAGAAGACGACCAACTTGGTCGTGCGCGGTCAGTACAGCAATTTGCGCAGTTTTCTACGCGATTACACCAGCGCTCCGCGACTTTATACGATTCGTAACCTAAAATGGAAGGTGGACGATGCCGATAATGAAGTGACGGTGACGCTGTCTCGGTACGTGTTTATTCCTACGGAAGGGAAGGTCAGTACCGAAGCGCCGCCGAGTTAAGGTTATATCGTCGCCCCCATTGGTTCCACGGAAGGAAAAGAAATGAGTCACACCGCAATCGCACTTGGAATGGCCCTGATGAGTCGGTCGTCGGCCGAGCCGCCGACGCCAGTCGTCGTCGCCACGCCTGCCGTCGTCAAGGTTCCGGTCGCGCCAGTCAAGGCGGCGGTGCCGATCGTGGTCTCGGGTGTGCTTACGGGCAAAGAGAAGATTCAGATTTCTTTCGTGGATACTTCGGTGGCGGCAATCTTCCGGGCGCTATCGACGCGACTCAAAGTCAACATCGTTTATTCGGGTACCGAATCGACCCCGGTGACGTTTAACATCGCGGTGAATACGCCAGAAGAAGCGGTGCGCTCGGTAGTCGCCGCTGCCGGATTGGCGTACAAATTGACGGATAACACGTACGTGGTGGCGAAGCCGGACGCGCTGAAGAATGCGCTTTCGCCGTTTAGCGTTCGCACGCGTTTCTCGGTACCGCTGGGCCAGGCTGCGATCATTGCCGAGCAACTCCGGCCGCTTTTTCCGAATGCAACGGTGAGCGTGTTCGGCGATAAGGTGCTGTTTACCGGGGTTCCGGAAGACATTCGCGAAGCGCAAGAGTACGTGACTGAGCTTTCGTCAAATCCGAGCGGCCAACCGCGCAGCGTGGACGTGTTCCCCGCTCTGACAGACCCGCAAAACCTCATTGCTTCGGTGAAGCCATTGTTTGAAGACCTGACATTTCGGGTAGAGAACGGCATCATCACGATGACCGGTCCGACCCCGCGAGTGGCCGAAGCCAAGACGGCACTGGGCAAGCTGGATGCGGCGCAAAGCGGAAAGAGCGCGAAGATCGTGATGCAAATGTACGAGGTGAAGTTCGTCACCGCGGGCGCGCTGCAACGGTTTATCAAATCGTCGATGAAGGGTGTCGAGGCGATCATTCCGCCGCGAACGTACACGCCTGATCGCGGACAGTTCATTCCGCTCAATGCGGCGCTCAGCCTTCAGGCGGGTGGCGGTGGGGGTGGAGCGGGAGCCGGTGGCGGCGCCATCGGCGGACTCGGGGCGCAAGTTCCGATCCCGGCCCCGGTTGCCGGCGTCGAAGGTCAGGATGATCGGGAAAACGAACTGTCGCGTTACCTGATCCTTCGGGGACCGGCCAATCTGGTCGAAGACGCGTTCAAGCTGATCGAGTCGATCGACGTGAAGCCGCCACAAGTGATGGTGGAGGTGAACGTGCTGGAAACCTCGCCCACGTTCTTGCAAAACTTTGGCGTGGCGTACGGATTCGGCCCGCTCCAATTCTTGGAAGTGAAACCTGGAACCGGGGTGGATGTTCCGTCGTTCCGCAACGACAACATCACGAAGCCGGCGGGGCTCGGCACGTGGTCTCGGGTTCCCTGGGATATCACCGCCACGGTGAACGCACTGGTGCGCGATGGCCAGGCGAAGTTACTCGCGAATCCGCGGGTGCAGGTGATGGACAACAACTCGGCGTCGATCTTCATCGGCGATACGTTGCGAGTTCAGGTGGCGCAGGCGGGGGCACTCGGCGCGCAAACCATCCAGATTCAAGAGTTTCCGGTGGGCATCATTCTGCTGATCCGGCCGAAGATCAGTCCGGATGGATCGATCACGCTCCGGGTTAATCCGGTGGTCAGCTCCATCCGCAGCATCGATAGCAACGGCCTTCCGCAGACCACCACCCGAGAAGCGGAGACGACGCTGGTGCTGAAGGACGCCGAGACGGTCACGCTGGGCGGCCTGATTCGCGAAGAGGAGTCGAGCTTTGTGCAAAAGATTCCGATCTTGGGCGATCTCCCGATCGTGGGCGAGCTGTTCAAGACGCGCAACCGCAATCGACAAAAGGTGGATGTGGTGGTGACCATCACCACGCGAATCGTGAAAGACGCCCCGAGCGGCAACAAGTAACGTTTCATCGAGACGCCGCGTTAGGAAATTTGAGTCGCTATGCAAGCCGTTCCGAAGTCTGAACAGCCGAAGATGATCGCCCTCGTGGGCGGGGTCGTCTTGGTGTTTGGCTTCGTCGCGTTCCAGTTGCTCAGCGGGCTGGGGATCATCAACTTCTCCGGGGGGCCGCCCACGCCGCCTCCGCCCAGCGGAAGCGTGGTCGCGGGCACGACCGTGGACGGAAGTGTGGACACGGGCGAAAAGAAGTCAGGGGCAGCGGAAGTTCGGCCCGACGACCGCATTTGGCTGACCGACCCGCCCGAATCGGCTCCGCCGAACCCGTTCCGCCAGATTGCCGGGCGCAAGATTGCGGATCGCGTGCAGTCCATACCGACTCCGTCGGTGCGGCCTACCGTGCGACCAAAGCCGTTGCCGGGGCCCATCGTGCCGTTGCCGATCACGGGACCGGTCGGCGGAAATCCCGCGCCGGAAGTGCCCACCGCGGTCGTGGTCGAAAAGCCCAAGCTCGGCGGCATCATCAGCGGCAGCTCGCCAGTCGCCATCATCAAGATTCAGGGCAAGGACTGGGTTGCCGGAGTTGGCGATAACGGTCCGGAAGGCTGGAAGCTCGAGTCGATCAAGGGCAACGTGGTGACGTTGGTGCGAGGGTCCGAACGACTGACCCTGCGCGATGCTGGCTAGACGGTCCGGTCTAGTTCAAACACCGACGCGTCGAACACGTTTTCGTTCAGCTTGATGCGCAAGAGCGCGTCGGCGGCCGGGGCCTGATCTACGGAGATTTGGGCGATGGCCGACCGCGCGCCGCCCAGCACGATGTTCTCCATCTCCTGAACGTTGATGCCTTCGTCCTTCAGCACGCCAAGCACGTGCGCCAATACGCCGACGCGGTCGAGGTGCCGAACCACGACCACGTGGGTGGCGATTTCGGCGCGCTTGATGTTGACCACGTTCGGCACCGTTCCCTTGCTGCGGTACTCGCGGATCAGATGGACGACCTCAGTGGCGATGGCCTCCTGGGCTTGGTCGGTGCTGGCGCCGATATGGTGGGTGACGTACACGTTCGGCTCGTCCCGGAGCTCGCCCTCGTACGTACCGGTGCCGCCGACGGGCTCGCCTTCAAACACGTCGAGGCCCGCGCGGATGCCGCGCTCGCGAACGGCCCGCAGCAACGCGGTTTGGTTCACGACTTCGGCGCGGCTTGTGTTGACAAAAATGCTGTTGGGGCGCATGGATTCGAAGAATCGCGAGTCCAACATGCCGCGGGTGTCGGGAGTCAGGGCGACGTGCACGGAGATGACGTCGGACATCAGGGCGACCTCCAGGGGGTTGGCGGCGCGACCGATCTGGAGCCCGGCGGCGAGGTCGGGAGTCATCCAGCGTGAGAACGCAACCACGTTCATGCCGAAGGCGCGAGCCCGCACGACCATTTCCTGCGCGATCTTGCCGATGCCGAGCAGTCCGAGGGTGCGTCCATGCAGTCCGCGGGCGTTGGAGTACTCCGATTTGTTCCAGTTTCCGGCGCGAAACTCGGTGACATTGTCGGGGATGCGTCGGTCGCAGGCCACGATGAGGCCGAAGGCGAGCTCTGCGACGGCTTGCGAGTTTCGGCCCGGGCAGTTGGTGACCAAGATGCCGTACTGGCTGGCGGCGTCGATGTCAATCGTGTTGTATCCGGCGCCGGCGCGGACGATCAGACCGAGCTTGCTGTCCCGCATCACCGCATCGGTGACCTCCGTGCTGCGGACGATCAGGGCTTGCGCCATCGAATCACGGACGCGGGCGGCAAGGGCATCGCCCGCGAGGGTCGGTTCGTACAGCACCTCCACTCCGAGCCGTTGCAGTCCGTCGAGGCCAACGTTTTCGAACCGATCTGCCACCAGTACGCGCATCGGAGCGAAGGGTACCGGCAACGGACGGTCGGGCCATGCGGGGTATCCTCTTGAATTCCGCCGGGGTGGCGGAATGGTAGACGCGGCGGTCTCAAACACCGTTGGTAGCGATATCGTGCGGGTTCGAGTCCCGCCCCCGGCACCAATTTCCCTCCGCCATTGGGTTACCAATTCTCGCGTTTCGACGTATGGTGGTTTATGTTCGAACTGCTTTTGCGAAACGTTTCTCAACCGGAGGTACCGGTGGCGCCGCGAGTGGAGATCGTCCAGGTTGGCGGCAAGTACGAGTTGCGGCGAGACGGCCAGCCGTACTTTATCAAGGGCGCGGGATGCAGCAACTCAAACGACGAGATGTTGCAGCGGCTCAGCGCGGCGGGCGGCAACTCCATCCGAACTTGGGGTGCCGATAACGCGGGCGAACTGTTGGATCGGGCCCAGCGTCACGGCATTAGCGTCACGCTGGGCTACTGGCTCGGGCACGTCGCGCACGGATTTAAGTGGGACGACCCGAAGATGTTGGCCGAGCAAGAGCAGAAGATTCGGGACACCGTGGCCAAGCACAAGGATCACCCGAGCCTGCTGATGTGGGCGCTCGGCAACGAGATGGAGATCAACAACGACAACGACCAGCTCTGGACCGAGGTCGGACGATTGGCGAAGATCGTCAAGTCGATTGACCCGAATCACCCGGTGACGACCGTCATCGCCGACTGTAACAAAGAGAAGGCCGAGCGAATCAAGCGGTTGGCGCCGGACGTAGATATTCTGGGCGTCAACAGCTACGGGGGCCTCGCGACGTTGCCGACGCGGTTGCGCGAGTACGGCTGGACGAAGCCGTTTATGGTGACGGAGTACGGCCCGCTGGGGCAATGGGAGGTGCCGAAAAATGCGTTCGGCATGACGCAAGAGCAGACTTCGACCGAGAAGGCGAAGCGCTACCGAGAGATGCACGAGCAGAAGATTCTCGGCAATCCGGGCTGGTGCCTGGGCGGTTACGCCTTTATCTGGGGCAACAAGCAAGAGGAAACCGCGACGTGGTTCGGAATGCATCTCCCGACGGGCGAGAACCTGCAGGCCGTGGACGAGATGACGCGGCTGTGGAGCGGTCGCTACCCGGCGAACCGATCGCCGCAGATTCGGTCGGTGCGCGTCTCGCCGAAGAATGACGTGGCGAAGGGGGCGGAGATCGAGTTTGTGGTCGACGCGTTTGATCCCGATCGCGACGCTTTGCACTACGAGTACGTGTTGCGGCACGAATCGACGGATAAAAAGATTGGCGGCTACCCGGAGAAGGCGCCGCCCACCGTGTTTACGCGCGATGCCGGTGACAGCAGCCGGCTGCGATTCCGAATGCCGGAGTACCCGGGCGAATATCGTATTTTTGTGTACATTCGCGACGGCAAAGGGAACGCGGCCACGGCCAATGTTTCGCTGCGGGCGCAGTAGCGGTTAACATAAGGCGGTGCTTGCATCCGTCTTTCTCATCGCGCTACAGGCCGCGCCCGATCCTTGGAACCTTCCGATCGGTCGGCCCGGCACGGTGACGGTTCAGCCCGGAGAGTTGTGGGACCTCCGGGCGGGCAAAAAGACGTCGATGGATCAGATGATCGCGGCGGCCGCGAAGCGACGCTACGTCTTCTTCGGCGAAAGCCACGCGACGTTGCCGCACCAGGAGATGGAGGCTGACATTATCACGTCGTTGCACACGGCGGGCAAGAAGGTGATCGTGGGCCTGGAGATGCTGACGCGGCCGACCCAGCCGGTGCTCGACCGATGGGTCAGCGGAGAACTGGACGAGGCGACCTTTATTCAGGACGTGGACTGGAAAGGGCAGTGGGGCTTCGATTTCGATGCGTACCGCCCGGTCTTTTTGGCGTGCCAGAAGGACAAGATTCCAATGGTGGCGCTGAACGTTCCGCGCGACTGGGTTCGGCGGGTGGGTCGCAGCGGCTTTGCCGGCCTGACCGCGGACGAAAAGCTCCAACTCCCTTCGACCATGAACCTCACGCAAGCGGGGCATCGAAAGGTGTTCAACGCGCTGATGGGCGGTCATCCCGTCTCCGGAGCGCGCGGCGAGAACATGTACGCGGCGCAGGTGCTTTGGGATGAAGGCATGGCGCACAGCGCGATCACCGCGATGCAGCCGCACCAGAACGACCCAAACGTTGTGATGGTGGTGCTGAGCGGGAGCGGGCACATGGCGTACGGGCAAGGGATCAACCTACGTATCGCGATGCACGCAGGCGAACGAGGACTCAACATTGCGGCACTCGGCGTAAAGGGGACGAAAAAGGTCTCGCGCGGACTGGCGGATTTTCTCTACGTCAGCAAGGATTAGCCCGAGCCGCGGCAACGAAATGTGTCATACTTTTCCGTCCGCCCGGAGGCGTGCTCGATTTGATTTACGTTAACGTTCAACCGAATGAATCCATTGACTCGGCCCTGAAGCGATTCAACATGAAGCTTCAGCAAAGCGGCGTGTTGCGAGAAGTGAAGGAGCACTCGCACTACGAGAAGCCGAGTGAGAAGCGACGACGGCAACAACGTCGCCGCGCGTCGCGACAGTAAGTCGCGACGTCTTCTCCGGTGAACTCCAGTCGGTAACGACTCGCGTTCGCCGTCTGCTATGCGCGCTGCAACTCCCATCGTTTTGACGCCGGAACCCGACCTTCGCGTGGAGGTCGTTCACGACGGCGTTCCGGACGTACCCATCGCCGAACTAGAACAGACGCTGCGGCGGGTCGCGCGCGATCTTCAGCTGAAGCCCGGCACGATCTGTCTGCGGTTAACCGATGACGGAGGTATCCGCGATCTCAACCGCCGTTATCGCGGGATTGATGCGGCGACCGACGTGCTGACCTTCCCGGCAGCCGAACTGCCGGGAGTGATGGGGCCGGATCGACCGATTGGCGACATCGTGATCTCTCTGGACACCGCCCGAACTCAGGCGGAGCGTCGCGGCGTGGCCCTCCGCGACGAGCTGGCGCATCTTTGCGTACACGGTGCGTTGCACCTGGCCGGGTTCGACGACGAGGATGAAGGCGACCGCGCCGCGATGATCGCCGCGCAAAATGAGCTCGTGACGCGGTACGGCTTTACAGCCGAGCCGAATTGGTGTAGTTTATATGGCGTGGTTCAACCATGAGCGGTAAACGTGCCGTTCCGAATCTGCTGACGCCGTTTAAGGTTGCGCTCGGTGGCATTGTCTTTACATTCAAGACACAGCGCCACATGCGCTTCCACCTCTTCGTGCTTCTGGCCGTCGTGCTGATCGGCATCTTGGTCGACCTGCAGCTTCGCGAGATGCTCGTGCTGCTTTTCACGATCTCGCTGGTCGTGGTCGCGGAGATGTTCAACTCGGCCATCGAGGCGACCGTGGACTTGGTGAGCCCGAATTACCACCCGCTGGCGAAGTTTGCGAAGGACATTGCGGCGGGTGCCGTCCTCATCACCACGTTTTTTGCCCTCGTCGTAGGCGCCTTGCTCATCTTTGGCGAGGACCGGTGGGAGGCGATCAAGGTGAACTTGACCAGCGAAGGTCTGGGCCTCAATTTGGTGCCGCGCCTCATTCTCGGTTGCTTCCTGCTTCTCGTGATCGTGATCGTGGGGAAGGGTCTGGGGCAGCGCGGGACGGTGTTTAAGGGCGGGCTCGTGTCGGGCCACGCCGCGTACGCGTTCTTCTTTGCCGTGGCGGTGCCGTACGTGACCGACGAGGCGCTGGCCTCGACGCTGGCCATCGTGCTGGCCTGCATCGTGGCGCAGAGCCGCTACGAGGCGAAAATTCACTCCGTATTTGAACTTGTTCTGGGTGCTGGCGTAGGCGCGGTACTCGGATTGATTGTGTTCGGCCTACTTCCCCGATGAAAGCAGACCCTGACCCTGAACCTCGATCGAACCATCGATCCTTGCCCCGCGGGCGCCAACGCGCCGAACGGGGGAATGTGTCGCCGTGGCTCATGACGATGAGCGTCTTCGGTGCCGGTGCGCTTGGCCTCTCGCAAATAGGTCAGCCCAATGACGACGGCGCGTCGTTCTTCGGCCCGGCGATCGTCGACCCGGGGCTGACCTTGGTGCTAATGGTGCTGACCGTCGCCCTGAACGCGGTTTACGAAGCGAGCGAGACGGCGGTGGACAGTCTGCGACCGGTTCACGCACGCATCCACCGGGAATCGGACCCGGAGCGGGCCGACGCGATCGTTGCGATCATGGATCGGCGGGCGAAGTACACGGCGGCGAGCATGCTGGGCAGCCGATTCGCCAGCGTGGCCCTGGTGGTGCTCAGCTTCGTCTTGGCCCACGGGGTGGCCGACCGACTCGGGGGATCGCTCGGATGGACACCGGGATTTGGGACGCTGCTCAAGGTTGCGATCTTGGTCGCATTGCCCGCCGAACTGCTGAACCTGCTGTTCGGGCAGTTTGTCCCGAAGAATTACGCGCAGCTGCATCCCGACAAGGTCGCCCTGCGCTTCGAACGATTTATCGCCTTTTCCGCCGCATTCTTCGGGGTGTTCACGTGGCTCCTCACGAAGGCTTCGGCCATTGTGTCGATCAAGTTTTCGGTCGGGTTACGATCGAACCATACGGAACACACCGAGGAGGAGATTCGGACACTGGTGGAATCGGCCGAATCGACCGGTGCCTTCGAGCAAGATGAGCGCGAGCTGATTGATAGCGTGTTCGAGTTCCGCGATACCATCGCGCGTGAGGTGATGACGCCCCGCGTCGATCTTGACTCGGTCCCGGCGAGTTCGAGCCTGGAAAGCGTGGCCCAATTGATCCATAAAACCGGGCACTCGCGCATACCGCTTTACGAAGAAACCGACGACCAGATCGTGGGCATCGTCCACGCAAAAGACTTGCTGTACGCGCTGGCAAATCGGCGGTCGGTCACGCTTCGCGACCTGATGCGGACGCCCCTGTTTGTGCCGGAAAGTAAGGGCATTCAGGATCTCTTGCGCGAGATGCAAACGAGCAAGAGTCAGATGGCGATCGTGCAAGACGAATTCGGCGGGACGGCCGGCATCGTCACGATTGAGGACATTATCGAAGAGCTCGTCGGCGATATCGTGGATGAGTACGACAACGAAGTGCCCGCAATCCAGGAGACCGACGACGGCTGGATCGTGGACGGCAAGACCCACCGCGACGACGTGAATTACAAGATCGGGTCGAACTTTGACAGTGAGGAATTCGACACGATCGGAGGGTACGTCTTTGGACTTTTCGGTCGTCAGCCGCAGCTGAACGAGGCGATCGACGACGATCAGTACGAGTTCGAGGTGACGAAAACCGACGGTCGCCGGATTCACCAGTTGCGCATCAAAAGAAAAGAGGCCGAGAATGTCCTCGACCTCATGTTTCAAACGGAGCGTTAACGCTTAGCGCCGTGCTTTTGCGAGTCGCGCGTTGACCGCGTCCCAGTCGACATTCTCGAACCAGGTGTCGATGTACTTGGCGCGGGCGATCTGGAAGTCCAAGAAGTAGGCGTGCTCGTACACGTCCATCGCCAACACCAGGGTGTTGTTCCATGCGGGGAAGGTGTCTTGGGCGTCGCCGGCGTAGTTGAACACGCGTTGCTCGTCGTGATCGTAGCCCAGGTACACCCAGCCGCGGGAGCTGATGCCGGTGATCTTCCAATCCGCTTTCCAGCGTTCGACCGAACCGTAGGCTTCGACGATAAGAGTTTCGATATCGCCGCCGATCTGGCCGCTGCCGCCGAGGGTGTCGAAGTAGACGTTGTGGTTGATGTAGCCACCGTACGCGAAGGCGTAATTGACCTTAAGCGAGCGGGTCACGCTGTAGATCTGGTTCCCCTTCGCGGGGTCGGTATCCAGTTCGGCCAGTGCCTTGCGGATCTCATTCGTCTTGTTGGCATAGCCTTGCCAAAGGGTGAGGTGGGCCTTGTGCGTGGCGGCCGAAATGCCTTTGCCATCCGTGTTGAGGGCCTTGGCGATGTCGGCTTCGGTGGGGACTTTTACGAGTAGGGGTTCCATCTTCTTATGCCTTAGTTCGGGGGATACGGCTGCGTCCGGAGTGCGCGCGAGCCCGTGGGCGGCGACCAGTCCGCCCGCTGCGAGCGTTGCCGCGCGAAGGAGGTCTCGGCGCGAAATCTCTGCTTCGGTACTCATCACTCCCTCTGGGCACTTTATCCCACCGGTCCTAGTGCTTACGCATTTTCGGGGCCTTTGGTAGTCTCGTTTCGTGAAGAATCCGTACGTTCTCACCCTCCGCCACACCCCGGCGATTTTGGAGCGCATGTTGGACCAGATTCCGGCCGGACGGTACGCGGAGTTCCGTCATGCCGAACGGTTCAACCTGATTGAGGCGGTCTCGCACTTGGCGGACTGGGAAAGCATTCTGTTGGACCGGATGCAGCAAACGCTGGAGCATCCCGGCAGCACGGTCGAGGCTTACGATGAGGGCGAGCGGGCGATTGCCAAGCAGTACGCCACCCGCGACATTCGCCACGAGCTGAGCGTCTTCGCGAACCGGCGGCGCGACACCGTGAGCTTTTTGGAAACGTTGACGCCCGAGCAGCTTGCGCTCACCTCGGTGCATCCCGAGCGCGGCGTCATGTCCATCGAGGATCAGGCGAACACGATGCTGGGGCACGACGTGTACCACCTGGAGCACGTGAGCGAGTACTTCGCTGAGCTGGTGGAGATGGTGCCGTAGAGCCTTTTCGATTTGAGGGTGAGGCAGTCGTCGCCTTCACCGCACACGTGCGTGAACTCGGCCTCGCGCTGACGCCAGAGCAGGTCGATTCGTTCCAGTTTCTGCACGTAAAGCTGTACGAAACGAACGAGAAGATGAACCTGACGCGGGTGGCACCGGAGCAGTGCGCCGAGCGGCATTTTCTCGATTCGATCCTGATGCAGGACCTGTTTCCGGCGGACGCGGAGGTCTTGGATATTGGGACTGGCCCCGGGTTTCCGGCGGTTCCGCTCGCCATCGTGCGGCCGGACCTCGTGATCACCGCCTTGGATTCGAACGCGAAGATGCTGAGTTTTCTCCACTCGGTCGCGCCGCCAAACGTGCTGCCGATCAATTACCGGGCCGAGGAGTGGGGCGTGCGCGAGGCGTTCCGCATCGTGACCGGGCGCGCGGTCGCTCCGTTGCCGATTCAACTCGAACTGAGTGCGGCACCGTGCGAGATCGGCGGACTCGTGATTCCGATGCGCACCATGAACGACGCGATTTTGGCCCCGCGGATTCGGGTGAAGGACCTGGGCCTGAAGTACGAGCGGAGCGAAGTCCGCCGGATTCCCGGATCGGATGTCGAGCGACTGTTCCCGATTTATCGAAAAGTGGACGCCGGAAAGCCGCGATTTCCACGCCGATGGGCGGAGATCAAAGCGAAACCGATCGGGTGATGCCGCACGAAAATCGCAAAAAGGCGTAGAGTGCGGTGACATGAATTGGCGAATGCTCGGACTGGCGGCCCTCACGGTGGTCGCATTGACGGGATGCACCGGGGGTGATTCGGGCGCGAACAGCACCGAATCCAAGACATCGAGCGGGGCGGGCGGAGAGTTTAAGGTCGCCCTGCTGACCGTCGGACCAGTCTCGGACGCCGGCTGGAACGCGATGGCCTACGACGCATTGCAAGGCATCAAGTCGGAAATGAACGCAACGGTGGACAACCAAGAGGCCCCGCCGAGCAAGGCGAAAGACGCGATGCGCGCCTACGCCCAAAAGGGATATCAGCTGGTTTTTGGCCACGGATTTGAATATAACGAGCCGGGCGCGGCGGTAGCCGGCGACTTTCCGGACACGGTGTTCATCTCAAGTTCGGGCGGAAAGACGGCGCCGAACGCGGGCGCGTTCCGCTTCTATCTCGAGCAAGGCTTCTATCTGGCGGGCATGATGGCCGGCAAGATGAGCAAGACCGGGAAGATCGGCAGCGTGGCCGTGCTGAACATCCCCAGCATCAACTCCACCATTAAGGCGTACGAGGCCGGGGCGAAGGCCGCGAATCCCAACATCAAGATCATCCCGACCGTGTACTTCGGGACCGAAGGCGACATCGCAGGGGCGAAGCGCGCCACCGAGTCGATTCTCGGCCAGGGTGCCGACTTCGTGATTCATCAGGCGAACTCCGCGGCCAAGGGCGTGTTCGACGCGTGCGCAGAGAAGAAAGCCAACGCCTTCGGGAGCAATCTGAACCAGAACGACCAGGCCGGCGTCATCGGCTCGGCGATCATCAACGCCAAACCCGCCTTTCTGGACCTGGCGAAGCGCGTGCAGGCGAAGGAGTTTAAGGGCGAGATCGTGCTCGTGGGGATGGACAAGGATGCGATCGACTTCGTCATCAATCCGGCCCGCGAGTCTGAGATCCCGGCCGACGTGAAGCAAGTGGTGGACGATACGCGCAAGAAAATCCGGGCCGGTGAACTCACCGTGCCGAAGGATGAGTTCTAAGCGACGTTGAATATCGTAGCGCCGAGCCCAAAAACGTGGGCTCGGCCCGTTTGATTCTCTCGACATGACTGCCAACTCCGGACTGCATGTCCACCAAATTGAAAAACGATACGGCAACCTCGTCGCATTAAGAGGCGTGTCGGCGACGTTCCGCCATGGCTCGATCCATGCGGTGCTCGGCGAAAATGGCGCGGGCAAATCGACGCTGATGGGCGTAATGAGCGGCTTTGTTCAGCCCGATCTGGGGACCGTTTCACTGGATGGCCGCGAGCTTCCGGTGGGGAATGCGGCCGAGTGCCGACGCCGCGGGATCGAGATGATCCACCAGCACTTTACGCTGGTGAGCGAGTTCACCGTCGCCGAGAACTTGGCCCTCGCGAGGCTGGATCGCCTGACCGGCCGCGCCAGCGTCGCGATGCGGGCTGCCCCCGCCCTGGCCGTCGCGACTCGACTGGGTTGGCAGGTGGACGGCGCGGCTCGGGTTCGCGATCTATCGGTGGGCGAACAGCAGCGCATCGAAATTCTGAAGGCTTTGGGCGGGGATGCGAACGTCATCATCTTTGACGAGCCGACCGCGGTTCTGTCGCCAGACGAAGTGCAGGACCTCTTCCGCGTGCTGCGACAATTGCGCGATGAAGGCAAGATTGTGGTGCTGATCGCTCACAAATTGGCCGAGGTGATGGAGATTGCGGACGAGGTGACGGTGCTCCGCCGCGGTACGTTCGTCGCTCACGCGCGGACCGCCGACGTGACGGAAGCCCAATTGGCGGAATGGATGGTGGGCGAACTCCCCGTGTCCTCGGTCGCGGCGCGCACCGCCCCGCTCGGTCCCGGACTGGTGGCGGATCGGGTGAGCATTCGCAGTGACCGCGGGTCCGTAGCCGTTCGCGAGCTTTCGTTCACCATCGCGCGCGGCGAAATCTTGGGCTTTGGTGGGGTGGATGGCAACGGTCAACTCGAGTTGGCCGAGGCGATGGTGGCACTGCGACCACATCGGGGGGCGCTGCAGTTTGATGGGCAGGCGATCGATCCGCAGCGGTTGCGCATTGCCTACGTGCCGCAAGACCGTCACACCGACGGCCTCGCCCTTAACCTCAGCATCGCGGACAACATGCTGATTGGCGGCTTGGCCTTACCACGATTACACCAAGGAATCTTGCTCAAACTTCGCGAAATCGATGCGTGGGCCGCAGATCTGATCGGACGGTTTGCCATCAAGGCCGACCGCGCATCCGATCGCGTGCGCGGGCTGAGCGGCGGCAATCAGCAGAAGGTGGTGGTGAGCCGAGCACTGGTGGAGCAGCCCGACCTGTTGGTCGCGGTGAATCCGACCCGAGGACTGGACCTGCGGGCCACCCAGTACGTCCACGAGAAGATTCGGGAGGCGCGCAACGGTGGGGCGGCGGTGGCCCTCATTACGACCGATCTGGACGAGTTGTACGCGCTCAGCGACCGTACGGCGTTTTTGAGCCGGGGCGAATTGAACGCCGCATCGGGAGCCGGCGCGCTGGTGGGAGCGACCGCTTGACCGCTCAGGCACGCGGTCATGCGCTTCAGGCCGGTTCGTTGATCTTGGGCGTCACGATCGCACTGATCGTGGCCTTAGCGGCCCTCCGAATTCCGGTCGTCGATTCCGTCCGGCTGATTGGCGAGGGGGCCTTCGCGGACCGGTTTGCCCTCGCCCGGACGGCGGTCAAGAGCACCCCGCTCTTGTTCTGCGGGCTCGGCATGGTGGTGGCGTGGCGGGCCGGAATGTACAACATTGGCGGGGAAGGCCAGTACATAACGGGTGCGCTCGCCAGTGCCGCACTCGCGAAGTGGTGTCTCGCGATGCAGTGGACGGGGCCCGTCGCGGTGGTCTTGCTGATCCTCGCGGCCGCCTTCGGCGGAGCTCTGTGGGCGGCGATCGCGGGCTGGTTGTTTCTGCGCCGCGGCGTGGAGGTCGTGATCTCGACGATCTTACTCAATTTTATTGCGGTCCAACTGCTCGGCTACCTTACCAGCGGGCCGTTGCAAGAGGCGAAACGACAAGTTCCGCAGACCGACCTATTGCCCAACGAACTGATGCTGGGCCGATTTGATCGACAGTTGGATGTCCACGTCGGCTGCATCCTCGCGCTGGTCACGGCGGCTGCCCTCGCGATTTACCTGTTCCGCACGGTTCCCGGATACCGTCTGCGCGTCGTAGGAGAAAATCGCCGGTTTGCGGCGGTGAACTACATTAAAACGGACCGGGTCCAGATGTCGGCCATGGCGATTTCTGGCGCGCTGTGCGGATTAGCCGGAGCCTCTGAATACTTAGGCATTGTCGGACAGCTCGGGAATACGTTTCCCCAGCAATGGGGCTTCTTGGGTATCCCCGTCGCATTGCTCGGCGGACTCCATCCCATCGCGACCGTGTTCTCCGCCATCGGGTTCGGCGCATTGTTTGCCGGAACGGACAACTTGGCCCGCTTTACTACCGCGGGACCGGCGATCGTTTACGTGATTCAGGCCGTCACGGTATTGGCCTACGTCTTCATCCAAACTCGGCGACGACCGACGCCCGCGGAGGACACGTGAATATTGACGGCATCGCGATTTGGCAATACGCCACCCCCGTCGCGGTAGCCGCACTGGGCGAAACGGTGGCCCAACGTACCGGCGTGATCCATATCGGTTTAGAAGGCGCGATGCTGGTGGGCGCCTTCTTCGGGATGCTCGCCGCCTACACCACCGGATCGCCCTGGGTAGGAGTAATGGCGGCAATGCTGGCGGGTACGGCCCTTAGTGCCATCTTCGCGTGGCTTACGGTACTCCGCGCGGCCGATCAAGTGGTGGTCGGGACCGCGATCAACCTGTTCGCGCTGGGAATTACCGGTACCCTTTACCGCTCGCAGTTTGGCCAATCGGGGAAGATTCTCAGCGTTCCGAAACTGCCGGTGTTGGCGGGCCGTATTGACGCGGTTCAGCTCCTGACGATCATCGCAACCATCGGTATCGCGCTGATGTTTCGACTGAGCGCGCTCGGGCTCGCGATGCGCTCGGCCGGCGAGTATCCGAAAGCGACCGAGAGTGCCGGGTTTAGTGCGCTGAAACTACGGATGGCGGGCACGCTGGTATCCGGCGCGCTCGGCGGATTGGCCGGCGCCTACCTCTCGCTGGGGATCGCCGGAGCGTTTGCGGAAAACATGACCGCTGGTCGCGGATTCTTGGCGATTGCGATGGTGACGTTTGGGCGGTGGAATGCAGTAGGAGTCGTAGGTGCCGCGTTACTGGTCGGTTTCGCGGATAGCCTGCAGTACTCGTTACAGGCCGGGCGCTCGGTGATTCCGTTCCAATTGCTCATCGCTTTGCCTTACCTTGTCGCCTTGCTCGTCCTCATCTTCGTGGGTAAAGGGACGCGGGCCCCGGCTGCCCTCGGTCAGGCGTACCGGAAGGAGGGTACGGCATGAAGATGACGCGTCGAATCACGTTTTCGAGCGGTCACCGGTACTGGCGTTCCGACCGGTCACCGGAAGAAAATCGCGCACTTTTCGGAGTCTGGGCGTCGCCGTACAACCACGGGCACAACTACGTGCTCGATGTCGAAGTTGAAGGATCGGTGAATGGGACCACGGGCATGGTGGTCAATATTAAGCGATTGGACGACTTGCTGAAATCGCGCATCAAATCGGTTTTCGATCAACGATCCATCAATGACGAAGTACCGGCGCTTGCGGAGAAATCTGCCAGCCTAGAGCACTTACTCCTATTTATCGCGGGCGAGATTGCGGATGAGCACGACCATGTGCGGCTGCCCGAAACACCGGACGCTCGCGATACCACCGCGGTACGAATGACCGGTCTACGATTAGAAGAAACGCCGACCCTTTACGGAGAACTCTTGATGCCCGAACGCACCGTTACCATCACCCGAATTTACGAGTTTGCCGCTGCGCACCGGCTGTACTCTTCCGCGCTTACCGAGGCAGAAAATATCGCCCTGTACGGAAAGTGTCAGCACGTGCACGGCCACGGTCACAACTACACGCTAGAAGTCACAGTAGCCGGCACACCCGACCCCTTAACCGGTTTTGCCGTCGATCTTTCGGCGCTTGACGCGGTAGTCACCCGCGAGATTCTCGATCGGTACGATCACCGGAACCTCAATATTGATGTGGAAGAGTTGGCTGGAAGAATCACCAGCAGCGAAGTCGTCACGCAGGCGATTTTCGATCGCCTGCGTGGGCCTTTGGCAGAAACATTAAGGCGGGTGCGCCTCTGGGAGACGCCCCGCAATGCGTTTGAAGTATCCGCCTAACCGCGCTTACGCGGCGTGCGCGAGTTCCACGATCTTCGCCGCGGCTTCCTGAACCGTCGCGGCCGGAATAATCACCGAACCTTCCAGGATTCGGCGTCCTTCTTCCACCGCGGTGCCTTCGATTCGGGCCACTACCGGGACCTTGACTTCGATTTGCTGGAAGGCTTCGAGCACGCCCTTTGCAACTTCGTCCACGCGGGTAATGCCCCCGAAGATATTGATGAAAATGCCCTTGATGTTCGGATCCATCAGGATAACTTCCATGCAGCTTCGTACGCGTTCGGCATTTGCTCCGCCGCCCACGTCCAAGAAGTTGGCGGCTTTTCCACCCGCCGCCGAAATCTCGTCGATCGACTGCATGACGAGCCCGGCGCCATTGCCCATGATGCCGATGTCGCCGCCCAGTCGAACGTAGGCCACCCCACGCTTATTCGCTTCAGCCTCAATCGGGTCTTCGGCACTATCGCTGGCCGTGGCCTGATAGTCCGGGTGCCGAGCCAGCGAGTTATCGTCGATACTCACCTTGGCGTCCGCCGCCAAAAGCTTGCCTTCCGGGGTCCACGCGCACGGGTTGATCTCGATCATTTCCGCATCGCTCTCTTGGTACGCCTTGACGAGCTTCTTGATCATCGAAACCAATTGGTTACGGGCCGGCTTCGGAATGTTTGCCTTCGCTACGGCTTCGCGAATCTCGTAATCACTGAGGCCCCACTTCGGGTCAATAGCCAGTTTGACGATCGCATCCGGATGCTGCTCGGCAACCTCCTCGATTTCCATGCCGCCTTCTTTGCTCAGCATCACAATCGACTTTTGGATATTGCGATCCAGCAAGACGGCAAGGTAGTACTCCTCGGCGATATCGATCTGTTCGGCGACCAGCACCTTTTCCACGACCATCCCGTGCGGGTTTTGCACGCTAATCAGTCGCTTACCGATCAGCTCTTGGGTAAAGGTAGCGGCTTCTTCCACATCGGTAAACAACTTTACGCCGCCGGCCTTACCGCGTCCTCCCATCAGCACCTGGGCCTTTACCACCACTTTGCCGTGATACTGCGTGGCAATCTGCCGGGCCTCGTCGGCATTCAGGGCGACCTCGCCGCCCGGCACCGGTACGCCAAATCGCTGGAGCAGGGCCTTCGACTGATACTCGTGGAGCTTCATGGACGTTCAGAAGGGTACCTTCCGGCCCCCCGCCCGCACGTCTAAACTAGCCCCATGCGGTGGAAGGGCCGAGACCAAAGTGACCAGATCGAGGATCGTCGCGGGGCGCTTCGGGCGGGCCCCGCGGTGGGCGGAGGGGCGGTCCTGCTCATCGCGCTCGTGGTGCTGCTGCTCGGCGGAAACCCGCAGCAGGTGCTGAACCAGCTCGAGTCGGGCGGTGATTCGCGGCCGGTCAGCCGCAGTGCCCCATCCGCCGCCGAAGAAGAGCTGCGCGAGTTTACGGCCGTGGTGCTGAAGGACACCGAGGATGTGTGGACCGATGTGTTTAAAGAAAGCGGTCGAACTTACCGAAAACCGAAGCTCGTACTGTTCTCTGGTCAAGTCGACAGCGCGTGCGGCTCGGCTTCGTCCGCCGTCGGGCCGTTCTACTGTGGCGAGGACGAGAGGATTTACATTGACCTATCGTTTTATGGGGAGCTGAAATCCCGGTTTGGCGCCCGGGGCGAATTCGCGCAGGCGTACGTCATCGCGCACGAGGTCGGCCATCACGTGCAAAAACTGCTCGGAACATTGGACAAAGTGCACGTGGCCCGGTCGCGGATGCGGGAACGCGGTGCCAACGCGATCTCGGTCCGGCTGGAGCTTCAGGCCGATTACTACGCCGGGCTGTTCGCGCGGCGCGCTCAGGCGACCAAAAACATTCTCGATAAGGGCGATATTGACTCGGCGATTTCCGCCGCCACGGCCATCGGAGACGATACATTACAGCGAAAAATGCAGGGGCAGGTTGTCCCCGATTCGTTTACGCACGGCACGTCTGACCAGCGGGTGAGATGGTTTTTGAAGGGGTGGGAGCGCGGCGATCTGGAGGGCGGCGATACGTTCCGCGCCCGGTCGCTGTAATCTCGGGGGCCAATAGGTCTAAAGCCCCCCCCCTTCCGATACGATCATTTCGTCGCTACTCTCATGGCATGAGTTCATACGCAGTGATCCTTGGAGGCACCATGCTTGCTATTGGCTTAGTCGGAATGGCTCTTGCCGCCTCCCCGGTACTTGAGCCCGAACAAAAGACCCTGAAGGTAACAGGGGTTGCGAAGGATCAGGCGGTGCTCATGGTTCGGAATTACAGCGTTACTCCCGTTGAGATAGTCGACCAGCCTTGCGGATGCGGGACGGAATATCGATTTCCGGAAGGCCTGAAGGTGCCTCCGTTCGGAACGAAAAAGGTAATCGTTACGGTGGATGGCTCTCGAATGACGCACGGTACCCGCTGGGAACGCTACACCGTCCCAATAAAGTCCCACCAAGGCATCAAGCAGTTGGAGACCTACTTACGCGTGGAGGTGGATCGACGTGCGCACTAGAGCCTTTACGCTCATCGAACTTTTGACCGTAGTATCAATTATTGGCGTCGTCGCCGCGATTCTGTTCCCGGTATTTGCCCGGGCAAAGGAGAAGGCCAACGCTACGATGGACTTGTCACAGATGCGCCAAATTGGTATTGCATCGCGATTGTACGCAGATGAGTACGATTCCGACGAGTTACCGCTCGGGGTCAGCTGGCGGGTGCTGTACGAGAAGTACGGTGTAAGCCACTTGCTTTCTCCGGGACATACTCAGGGTCCGCCGGAACGGTCCGAGTTTAGTACCGGTTACGCGACTAACGTATGTTACACGGCTGGTTCGTTCGCAACTCCGGAACCTAGCCGCACGATCATCATCGCGCCGGCGGCTTGTATTGAGTACTCCAACCGATCTGTTTTCTGTGATGAGAGCATCGAAGTTCCCGATTTCCAGAGGAGTTATCTCAAACCGGGAACTTTCGCGTATCACTTCTTACGCGTATTTGGTCGGTTCGGCTCGAGTCGATTTTTAGGTGGTGGCAATTACGTGATGTACGACCTTCACGGAAAATGGACCCGGCCCGAAGCGATCTATGCACCCGTACCGCCAACTTGTCGATTCTCGAACCCTGGAATTGAGAACACATCTCAAGGCATCAGCTTTGCAACGCTCCCCTAAGGAACCCGGTCATGAAGCATCCGAACCCCTCCTCAACCCTACGCCGACTTGGCAACTTCCGCACCTCGATGAGCCTGTTCGTCGCGGCCCTCGCCGGTCTCGCACTTAGCGGCCCGTCCACCGTGACGACGTGGTTTCACACGTGCGAAATGCAGTCTAAGGTCCTCGAGACCAGGGCGTGCGGAAGCGCGTCAACCGATTGCGCTGGCTACTGCTCCAAAACGTATTACGATCAGGCGAATTGCAAGGGCAATCCGATCGACACGTGCGTGGTGCAAGTCAACGTGACAATGCTTGGTACCGAGTACCGGACCAATTGCACTGTCATTGCGTCCGGTTGTACTTGTAACTCGGACTACTCCTACCACGGCATCGTTGAGGTCAACACTCACCGATGCGCCTGAACCAACTGCTCACCTTCGCGCTGGTCGCGCTCCCGAT
>JANRKI010000008.1:0-12711 GCA_033763535.1 Fimbriimonadaceae bacterium
TAGCCCATGCCGTTCTTTCCTTACCAAGCCCAAGACCCGAGCGGTAAGTCGGTCCGCGGCTCGATTCAGGCCGAATCGATGCCGGCGGCGCAGGCGGCACTGCAAGCGCGGGGGTTCTCCGCCGTGACGTTTCCGGGGGCGGCGGCCCGCCCCGGGGTTCGGGTGGGGACCGCTCCGGCGATGGCAGACCCGCTCTCGGCTTCGGGTTCGCCGGTATCGTTGGCGGCAAGCGGGGCGATCGGAAGTGGGCCGATCGGAAGTGGGGCGGCACCGGTCGTGGGGAACGCGCCGACGGCGCCACTGCAACGGGCGGGACCAAAGTTTACGCATCGGGACCAGCGCAAGGACACCTACTTTTTGTTCCAACAGCTCGCGGCGGCGTTCGAGGCGGGGATCAGCCCGGCGCAGGCGTTTATGGACATCGGTCGCCGGAGCAAGCCGCGGTACCAGGAGAGTTTCGCGGAGATCGGGGCGGCGGCCACCGAAGGTCGGGACCTCGCGGCGGTGATGGCGCGGTATCCGCACTTGTTCACCGCCGATGCGATCGGGCTGGTGCGGGCCGGTCAGCACGGCGGATTCTTGGGCGAGGCGTTTCGGGAGATCGGTCGGCAGGCCTTCGAAGCGCACAAGTTTCAGCGATTTTTCGGTTGGGCGTGGTTCGTGGGGTTCAACTTGCTGTTTCTGGCGCCGATGGTGATGTTGGCCCGTAGTGCCCTCCTGACCAGTTGGAAGCAGATCGACGCGACGGGCGGTGCGATCTCGTTCAGCGAGGCGGTGGGCCTGAATCTTGCGATTATTCGGGGTTACTTTCTGTGGCCGATCGGACCGATTTGCCTGCTGATTTTGGCGATTGCGTGCGGCATTCGGTTGTGGTTTCGTCACGAATCGTCGCTGCGATTACGTCATCAATTGTCGCTAAAACTTCCCGTTATCGGACCGAGGTCGCGCGAGGAGGGTTACGCGCGGTTGGCTTGGACGTTACAGCGACTGATGCGGGCGGGTGTGATTCCGGCGCGGGCCTTGGCGATGGCGCTGGAGACGGTTCCGAACGTCGCAATGCGCGAAGAGTGGGCCCAGGTAGCGCAGTCGATGCGAGAGAACGAAGGGTTCAGTGCGGTGTTTGCACGGATGCCAAAGTTGCCGCATGATTTTTCGGCCGTGCTAGCGACGGCGGAGTACACGGGCGATCTGCCCCGCGCGTTTGAGCAACTCGCGCGGTCCAGCGATGCCGAGTACCAGGCGAAGACGAGTTACGCGCGGTTCCGCACGGGGTTGTTCGGGGTGTTTATGGTGGTGATCGCGGGCCTGCTGGCGGTGGGCGGTTGGTACTACACGTGGTACATCGAACTGCCGAAGGAGATCCTGAGCGGTTTTGAGCCGTGATACTTTGCGTAGTACAGGAGAAGACTAATGCCGACCTATGAGTACGTTGCGACGGAGGCCTCGGGGCAAGCGGTCCGGGGCTTGGTCCACGGCCCTTCTTTGGAAGGGGCCGCTGCGTCGTTGGCGCAGCAAGGGTTGACGGTGACGCACCTCACGCCGGCATCCGCGCTGGACCCGCTCGCGGCGGCGGGCGCCGGTATGGGCTTCGGTGCGGGTACGCGTGAGACGCCGCGTCAGCGGGAAGTCTCGGTTTCGGAGGCGGTGCCAGGGGCAGGGATGGCCACGGAAGTCGATCCCGTGATGCTCCGTCGCAGCACCATGGCGACCAACGTCTGGGGGCCGCTCGTAGGACAGGTGCCCCTTAAGGACCTGCTGTTCTTCTTTCGGCAAGGCGGCACGATGCTGGAGGCGGGGGTGCCGATCGTGCAGTCCATGGCGACGCTCGCGGGTCAATCACGCTCGCCGAAACTGGCCGGTATCGTGCGGGAATTGGAGAAGCACGTACAAGAAGGGCGACCGATCTCGTTCGGACTTCAGCGATACCCGGAGGTGTTCAACACGGTGATACTGAGCATCGTGCGCGCGGGCGAACGCGGCGGCTTTCTGGATAAGGCCTTGACCCAGGTGGCGGATTACCTGGAACGCGAAATCGCGTTAAGGAATCTCTACAAGCGGCTGACCTTTTATCCCAAGTTGCAGGTTTGGGCGTCGATCATCATCATTATCGGCGCAAACCTCATCATCAGCTCCATCAACGCGAGTGCCGGCCAGTTGTCTTCCCCGCTGACGACGCTCAGTACGTGGTACTGGCTGGGGCCGCTCATCATCGCCACCTTTCTCTTCCTGCGCGTGGGCTTGGCGCAGCCGCCGGTGCGATACGCGTGGGATACGCTCATCAGCAACCTGCCGTACGTCGGCAAGCTCCTGCGGGAGCTCGCGATGGCGCGATTTGGCCGGGCATTCGGCGCGTTGTACCGGGCCGGGGTGCCGATTACCGACGCGATGAAGGTGAGTGCCGATGCCTGCGGCAACGAGTACCTGCGATCGAAGATGTACCCAGCGGCACGCGTGTTGGAAACTGGGGCCGGAATCACGGAAACGCTGAGGTCTACCGAAGCGTTCTCGCCGATCGTCCTCGATATGATCGCGACCGGCGAGCAGACCGGTTCGCTCGATCAGATGCTGAACAAAATGAGCGAGTTTTACGAGGATGAGACCGCCACCAAGTCGACGCAGTTGGCGCAGGTGGTCGGGGTGGTACTCGGGTTACTCGTCGCGATTTACATCGGCTATGTCGTCATCAACTTTTATTCGGGATACTTCAGCAGTTTGCAGAAGGCGGCGGACGGCTAGCGCAGCATCAACGTGAAAACGCACTACGAGACGTTGGGAGTGGCGAGGGGTGCGACGGTGAGCGAAATCCGGTCGGCGTACCGAAAGCTCGCCCTGCGGCACCATCCCGACCGATCGAAATCTGCCGAGAGCAAGGCGATTTTCATCGCCGCCACCGAATCGTACGACGTGCTGAGCGACCCGGACCAACGTCGGGAGTACGACGCGATGCTGGCGCGGAAGGACGAAGTGGAACGCGAACGGTTCGTACGGGCGCAGGCCGAAGCGGCCCGTTCGGCGGCAACGGCTTCCGCCGCATCGAACGCATCTGCGCGGTCGGCGGCGGCAACGGTCAACACTCCGCGGGTGAGCCCCACCGAACTAAAGCATCGGCTGACGGTCGCCTTTGCGCGGGGTCAAGTGGCCGAAGCCGAGCGGCTGGCGTACGAACTGTTGGATCAGCAGTACCGCACGGCGATCGCCCACGCGGTGCTCGGAGACCTTGCGCGATCGCGCGGCGAACTGGACGAGGCGGCCAAGCGGTACGCGTTCGCCGCCCAGTTTGAGCCCGCCAACGCGCTGTACCAACGACGGTACGAAGAGCTGTTGATGGGCGTTCAGGTCGTGACGAATCGACGCGGCGAGGTTCAGCACGCGCTGCCGACGCGGCCCAACGTGCTGGGTACGGGGATGTTTGCGGCGGCAGTGCTGCTGCTCGTGGCGTGTTTCCTGCCGACCCCGATCGCCCTGTTGCTGTGGTTCGTCGCGGCGATGACGGCGTTCTGCGGGCTGGCCAGCTCAAACTACGCAGACCCCGCGGAGGTGGTGTTTCGGGGGGTGACCGGGCGGTTTTCTCCGCAAAGCGGGCTCGGCCTGCTCGCACTGGTCAATCTCTGGTTGGCGCTGGCGGCGTACGGAATCCGATTCCTTGCGCACCAATCGCAGAACGTCACGATCGAGCGGAGTCTGCTGTTCGCGACCGCCCTGCACATCGGCGGGGCGGTGATGATCAGCTTGCACCCGGTGAATCCGTGGCTGATCCTCGCCGTGGGCACGCCGTTGACGACGTTTGGCGCGCTGATCGGATGGATGCTGGGCGATGCCACCCGACCGAAGTACGGGTAGCGGCGGACCGGACCAGGGCGGACCAGGGCAGGTCCGTTACGAAACGGGGGCTTCTTCCGCGCGAAGCTGCACCCGCACGACGGCGTTTGCGTACTTGACCGTCGTGGCCTGGGGGTTCGCCTTCAGTTCATCCAGAAGGGCGTCGATCTTCTCTCGGTCCAGCGGGCCGTAATACTCGTCGCCGACCTGCATGACGACGGCGCGGTCGCACGCGTTGAGGCACTCGACTTCTTCGAACGTCCATTCGCCGTCCGCGCTCGTTTCGCCGTGCTTAATCCCAAGCTTTTGGGTGATGTAGTCGCGCAGATCGTACGCGCCGTTGACCATGCAACTCAGGCACGTGCAGAGCTCCAGCTTGTGCCGACCGGGCTGGTGCGCGGTGTTGTACAGCGTGTAGAACGTGGCCACGCCCTCCACTTCGGCGTAGCTTCGGCCAAGTCGGTGGGCCACCTCGGCGATGGCGGGGCCGCTGAGGTACCCGCCGTACTCGCGCTGGGCGAGCCAAAGCGCGGGCAGGATGCAGGCCTTTTTGGTGGGATAGTGGCTGATGAGGGCTTCGAGCTCTTGCACGCCCTGCTCGGAGAACTTGAGTTCAAGTTCGTCGGCTCGCGGAGCCTTCGGACGGGCGTTCGGGGATCCTAGTTGGAGAAGCTCACTCATAGCTCGTAGTACGTAAAGTTACCCGCCGGTTCAGGCATCCGGAGCAAGGCCAAGTTCGCGCAGGGCGACGATCGGATCGGCTGCCGCAGTGAGCGCGCGTCCGATGACAAGGTAACTGGCACCCGCATCCATCGCCGTTTGGGCGTCGGCAACGCGCTTTTGATCATCCGTCTCGGCTCCCGGAGCGCGAATGCCGGGCGTCACGATGATGGGGTCTTTTCCGAGCGCCATGCGCAGCACGCCGGTCTCGTGAACCGACGCGACCACGCCGTCGAGCTCGTTGCGAATCGCCATCTCGCTCAGGGCGACGACTTGGTCGGGGAGCGACCGTGCGACGCCGAGATCGTCTCGAAGCGTGGCCTCGTCCAGCGACGTCAGGACGCTCACCCCGATCAAAAGTGGGGCGGATCCTTCTTCGTAGGCGCGGGCCTCGTACGCCGCCGCCTGCAGCATCGCCGGTCCACCCGCCGAATGCAGCGTGGTCATCCAGACGCCGCGTCGCGCGACCTCCCGAATGGCAAGGCCGATGACGTTCGGGATGTCGTGAAACTTGAGGTCGAGAAAGATGCGGTTGGCGCCGGCCTCGCGCAAGCGGTCGACGACGTCGAGCCCGTGGGGCAGCGTGAGGGCGTGCCCGATCTTGAACGCCCCCACGTAGGGCGAAAGCTTCTTTACGGTGGCCTGCGCGGTGGCCAAATCGCGGGTGTCGAGGGCGCATATCACGTGGTGGTTCATCTTGGAGGACTCCCGATTTCGGAACCACGCCGAGGCGCGGCTCCGAATTCAGTTTGGCGTACCGACGCTCAGATTGCGCGGCGGTTTAGTCGCACCGCCAGTACCAAGTATTGTCGTAGGCATCGTTGGACCCGGTGGGGTCGCCGCTGCGATTGCCCGCTTGGTCCACGCGAATCTGGTCGAACTGGCCGGGATTGGTCACCGCCTTCGCATGGCCGTCGACGAAGATGACCGAGCCGCTGATGCTGCTCCACGGCCGGAAAAAGCCGCAGTCGTAACCGTACCGCGTGCAATCCGGGTCGTTGGCAGCCCGGAAGAACGGCATCATTTCCAGGCGGATGAACCGGGTCTCGGCCGGGAACTCCACGCTCGTTTCATTGACGATATTGGTCGTCGAGGCCGGGATGTTGTTGGACGTGGATTCGCCGGCGATGACGGTATGGGTGCATCGGCCAAACCGGTATGAAGAGCCGTACGCCCGCCAGTAGGTGTCGAACGTGCGGCCGGAGGCGACGAGGCCGGGGTCTTGGGTGAGGTACGGCCCTCCCGCATCCAGCGGGCTGCGGAAGATATCCGCGTTTTTGGTGTACGGAATGAGAAGCAGCTCGGTGCCGCGATGCCCGGGAAAACCGCTCGGCGGCTCGGAGTTGTAGGCGTAGAAGATAGGCATCACGTCGTCGTGGTCGGCCAAGTACATCTTGTTGGCGAGTCCGATTTGACGGGCGTTGCTGAGCTCGGCCGTACGCTTCGCGGCCTCCTTGGTCTGGGCGAACACCGGGAACAGGATGGCGGCAAGAATCGCGATGATCGCGATGACGACGAGGAGTTCGATGAGGGTAAAGGCTCGCTTCATGGGGTTGCGTTGGGAGTCGAGGTGCCATCGCATACGATTGCGACGGCCTCTCGAACCCACCGAAGCGAGTTCGAAACCATTGCGCAATCCCTCCGCTGGTGCTAACCAGATCAGGTTCATAGGGTCATCGGGCACGACACCCGAACTCTCAGCCACTTGGCTCCCCTTGCTGGCAACTTGATTCCTAACGTTTTGGTACGCAACGGCCCGCGATTTGGTTTCGCGCGGGGTCCCGGGGAACTTTTGGCCACCCGCTGCCTTCCGTTTCGCATGATCGCGCTGATCGCCGCCGCCGTCATCGGACAACAATCGCCCTATGCCCCCCTGACCGGCACCGCGCCGGAACTCGTGGGATCACAGTGGCTCAACGTGGACCCCGCCCGCCCGATGCCGACCTTGGCAGCCCGACGCGGCTTCCCGACCTTGGTGGCGTACTGGACCTTTGCCTGCCACAACTGCCAGGCGAACTACGCGGCGTACGATCGCATTTACGCGGCATTCAAACCGAAGGGCGTGGAGCTGTTTGCGGTGCACACTCCGGAGATTCCGATCGAACGCGATCCGAAAAAGGTCGAAGCGCACATCAAAGAGAAAGGCATGAAGTACCCGGTGTTGATCGATAACTCCGGCGAAAACTGGCAACGCTGGAAGCAAAGCGTTTGGCCCACGATTTACGCGATCGACAAGAAAGGCCGCGTCCGACGGGCGTGGGTGGGTGAGCTCGCATGGAAGGGCAAGCGCGGCGAAGAGGAATTAGCCAACTATCTGCGCGTGCTGCTGGCGGAATGAATTCGGGTATCTTTGCATTGTGTTGAACACGGCATACCTTAATCCAACCCCGCCGGCGTTCGCGATACTTCGCGAGCGTGGGTCGGGTGCTGGGTTAACGTAGTCGTTTCAACGCGACCGAAAGACCTCGCACCGGACGGTGACGAGGTCTTTTTTGTGGGTCAAGCCCGCGACAAGCATCGTACCGACCGGCGCGGCGATAGGAGCTTATCCATGACTCACACGCAAAATCTCACCACGTTTGGCCCGGTTGAACCGGCCGTACTCGAACAGATCAATCGTTGCCGAGCCGGCGACGGTTTCGAATCCTCGGGCGCCGTACTGTGCGCGGACAACCACCTCGGCTATTCCATGCCGATTGGAGGCGCGATCGCGTACCCAGACCACATCAGTCCGAGCGGTGTCGGCTATGACATCGGCTGCGGAAACAAGGCGGTGCGCACCAATCTGACCCGGTCGGATCTCTTTCCGGCGGGAACGCCGGACGTACGCCGATTGATGAATCGGATCGTTTCCGCGGTCGGGTTTGGCGTCGGACGACCGAACCCGGAGCCGGTGGAACACCCGGTGCTGGACGCGATTCGCAACGCCGCATTTGAACCGCAACGCAAGATGCTCGACATGGCGGCGAAGCAGCTCGGAACCGTCGGCGGAGGCAACCATTACGTGGATGTTTTTGCCGATGAACTTGACCGAATCTGGATCGGCGTACACTTTGGTTCGCGCGGATTTGGGCACCGGACCGCGAGCGGATTCTTGGCCTTGGCCCAAGGCGCGGAGTTCACTGCGACGGTGTCGGAAGGCGGCATGCACGCGCCCCCGACGTTGCTGCGCACGGATTCTGACGTGGGTCAGGCGTACGTTTGCGCCATGCAATTGGCGGGCGACTACGCCTACGCGGGCCGGGACCTGGTGGTCGACAAGGTGTTGTCGCTGATGGACGCCACGGCGGAGGAAGCGGTGCACAATCACCACAACTTTGCCTGGCGCGAAACCCACTTCGGGACGGAGGCGTGGGTGGTTCGGAAGGGTTGTACACCGGCGTTTCCGGGCCAGCGCGGGTTTGTCGGCGGCAGCATGGGCGACATTTCCGTGATCCTGGAAGGCGTCGAAAGTGATCGATCGGCGGCCGCCATGTACTCCACGGTTCACGGCGCAGGCCGGGTGCTTTCGCGGACGGCGGCGGCCGGTAAGTCGCGGTTTCGGGGCGGACGCAAGGTGACGGACGGCGGCGGTTTGGTGGATTGGCCGACGGTGCGCGCCTCGCTGTGGGAGCGCGGGATTGTGGTGAAGGGCTCCGGAGCAGACGAAGCGCCGGAATGCTACCGACCGCTGGGCGACGTGCTGAACTACCACGCGGAAACGATCCGCATTGTTCACACGCTGACTCCGCTGGGCGTGGCGATGGCGGACGGCAATACCCACGATCCTTACAAGGATTAATTCACCGAATTAGTCCAGATGGAAGACCTCGGCAAGCGGTTGACTTACCGGGCTTCCATCGTCGTTGGTTGGCATGACGTCGCGCATGTACTGCCACCATCGCCGGCACACCTCGGTGTGCGCGATGGCGTTCCAACGGGATTCATCTTGCACCTCTACGTAAGCGAAAAGCTGATGAGTACCGGGATGAAGGAAGATTGAGTAATTGCTTACCCCGTGATGCCGCAGCGTTTCGGCGAGTTCGTCCCAGATCGGGGCGTGGCGACGCGCGTACTCCGCGTGCTGATCGGGGTGGACGGACATGACGAACGCTTTTCGGAACATGGGATTACATTAGTCGGAATCTTGCCATTTCGCGTGTACAGTGAACGCGTCATGATCGGCATGGTTGCGTTGACGCTCGCGCTGGGTCAGGGTCCGCCCGACCTGTTCGCTCAGGGAAACATTCTGCGAAATCCCAAAGGGGCGTACGAGGATTACGTCTTGGCGGCGAATGCCTTTCAGCGATCGGCGTGCAATGCCCTGGTCGGCCAAACGCCAAACACGGTGAATAGCCTGGTGGCGACCCAACGGCGGGTTCGCGCCGAGCTTGATCAGGAGGACGACTCGGAGCGTCGCGAGCAGCTTCAGCGGCAGTTGCAGCAGTGGGACCGGGCGCTATCGCTGTTGCCGCGGGACCCGAGTCGCGTGACCCAGCTGGAGCTGGACCGGGCCGCGGTGGCCGACTTTGGACCGATCTGGGCGATGATTCAGCGCGGAAACCAGAAGCCCCGGCTGCCCGAACGGGCAACGCTGTCGATGGTAACCACGTTTCCTGAATACGCATCGTTCAGGGCCATCCTCAAGGTGGCCGCGCGCAAAGCCCGGGTGGAATTGGCGGACGGAAAGGGCACCATCGCCTTACGAACCATGTGCGATGCGTACCGGTTTTGCCACCAAATCGGTAACGAAACGCTGATCGCGCGCCTCGTCACCATCGCCGGATACGGCATCCTCAATCAGGCCGTATCGACCCACCTGATGGCGTGGCCCAACGCGGGGTTAGACGACCTACTGGCAGAGTATCGGCTGGGCTTACCCGCCGTCCCGGAGATGGCGTCGGCTTTTGCCGGCGAGCGCGCGCTGATGACCGAGGCGATGCAGGGCTTGATCAGCGAAGACGAGGGATGGCAGGTGTATATGACCGGTCCGGCGGACGACGACGACGGAAGCAACAGCTTTGATGCGGAGGCTTGGCGCACCCGGATGCGAGCCCTGTCTCCAGCGGCGCGGGCGGCCGTCACGCGGGAGGCGATCCGTCGATTTGATCAACAAACCAACCGTCTTCTTGCACAAATGAAGCGGCCAGAGGGCGAATGGCCGTTCTCGCCCCGGCCGGGCGGCGGCGACGATGCCGACCGATTGATTCAGTTGGTGACGATTGATCCCGCGACCGTGCTGCGGACGGAGGCGATCGCGCGGACTCGAATACGGCTGAGCATCATCGCGATGCGAGCCCGTCAGCACGCGTGGAAACATGGCGAGTGGCCCTTGAACCTGGGCGATTTCCTAACCGACGCCGAGCAACGCGATCCGTTGTCGGGCAAGCCGTACGTGTACCAGTACCAAAACGGTCTGCTGACGCTGAAAAGTCTGGGCAACGCTACGACCGGCGAGGTGTCTTGGATTCAACCGCCGCGGCAGTCGGGTGACGAGGACGTCAATCTCCGGAAGCCACTCGCCGTTCGCGGCAAGAGATTCGATAAGATAGGCGCATGGCACGGCTCACCGAAGAGCAGGTTTTAAGCTTTCATCTCCGCGGCTTTCTGTCGGTCCCGACTCCGGTGGCCGACGATGCCGAACTGGCGCGTATGCGCGAGGCCTACGACCGGATGTTTGCCCAGCGGGCCGGGCGGGATTCGGGCGACCAGTTTGATCTGGCCGGCTCGGACGAGGATCCGGAATCGGCGAGCCTGCCCCAAATCTTGAATCCGGCCAAGTACGCGCCGGAGCTGAACGAGGGCCGATATCTGCAGGTTTTAACAGAAATCTGTCAACAATTGTTCGGCCCGGAAGCGCAGGTCTGCGTGGCGCACGCCATCTTTAAGCCGGCCGGTCACGGCGCCGCCACGCCTTGGCACCAGGACGAAGCGTACTGGGACCCGAATTGGCAGTACCAAAACGCGAGCATTTGGATGCCGCTTCAGGAGGCGACGCTTGAAAACGGATGCCTTTGGTTTGTTCCCGGGAGCCATGAGTGGGAAGTCACCGAACACCAACCGATCGGCGGTGATGTGCGCGTGCACGGCCTGGAGATGACGAACCTCGACCTGGTGAAAGACGCGGTGGCATGTCCGCTTCCCGCGGGTGGCGTCACGATCCATCGCAACCGTACCGCTCACTACGCGGGCCCCAACACGAGCGAAACTCCGCGGCGGGCGCTGATCCTCGGCACGGGACTGGGCAATCGGCCGTATCCGGGGGTGCGACGCTTCCCTTGGAACGAGGTGAAGCAGACCGCCCGGGACGAGCGCGCCAAGGCGAGTGCCGCGTAATTCTGCCGGTCGCTCCGTCAGTCAGATGTGGCGGACTCGATAAGCGCGCGAACGGCCACGGCGGATTTCCACGCCTTGATCGAACGCTCGCGCTTCGTCGCCTCGGAACGTGATGCGTAGCTTTCGGTGTGTACCAGCGTGTAGGGACCGCGTCCGCGTGTGCTTGGCGTCTGCCCCGACGCGTGCTCGCGGAGGCGCCGGCACAGGTCGATCGTCTGACCGACGTAGTAGCGTCCGTTGGAATCGCTCTGGAGGATGTAGACGATCCACATGCGGTGACGACCCTGGGGAGATGGTGGGCGGTACAGGATATGAACCTGTGACCCTCCCGATGGAATCGGGATGCTCTACCAGACGACGAGGAGAATGGTGGGCGGTACAGGATTTGAACCTGTGACCCTCCCGATGGAATCGGGATGCTCTACCAGACGACGAGGAGAATGGTGGGCGGTACAGGATTTGAACCTGTGACCCCTTCGGTGTGAACGAAGTGCTCTACCGCTGAGCTAACCGCCCGTGTGTTCGGATGACCCGCCCCGCGTGACCCTCCCGATGAAATCGGGATGCTCTACCGCTGAGCTAACCGCCCGTGTGCTCGGATGACCGGCCCCGCGTGACCCTCCCGATGAAATCGGGAGGGTCTACCGCTGAGCTAACCGCCCGTGTGTTCGGATGACCGGCCCCGCGTGACCCTCCCGATGGAATCGGGATGCTCTACCGCTGAGCTAACCGCCCTCAACGAAGCATTATGCCCGATGCAGGCTGGGCCTTGCTGAAGACGGGCAAGTGCCGGATCAGGCGGTGGCGGGTCCTGAGTGTGACCGGGCGCGACGCTTCAGCACGCCGTACCCGATGATGAGCACACCGGAAAGCGCGCTCGCGACCCAGAAAGTGAAGAACGGATTGCCCTCCGGAGTCATCGGCGAAGGCGGAGCCTGGAACTTGCCGGCCCACTCGTACCGGTACTCCTGGCCAAACCGTTGATCGATGATCGGATCGCCCGGCTGTAGCTTTAGGATCGGCTGATAGGGTTGCGACGAGAACCCCTGGTAGGTTTCGATCACTAATCGCTTATTTGGACCGGCAAAGCGTTCGACAATCACCTTGTTCCCGTCCGTCCGGAAGCGCGCAATCGGATACTTGAGTGCATCCGAAGCGCGGCCAGATTCCGCCGAGATGGGCACGCCATTTCGGTAGACTACGCGTGTGAGCTGCCCGGCGATCACGCCAAGGTCCCCTTGGTACTCGACGGTTTCTAATCCGTTCGCCACGGTTCGTTTCGTCTCGCGGGCCTGCTCTGGCAATCGCCCAAAAAGGAAGAGGGAATCGCCAAACGTCACATACAAACCGCGTTGATCGCCGGTAAGCACTTCCGTTCGCTCTCCGTTTCTGGTTACCGTAACGTTGCCATCATAGCGCATCCAGTTCGGAAGTGCTTTTACGCGATTCGCCACAAACGGCGCAAAAGTTTCCGACTCGTACCACGTACCGTCGGTCGCGAATTGAACTCGACCCTTAAGCGTTGCGCCGCGTCGCTGAAACTCGGCATCCTGACGAAGAAACTTCCGGTTCAGCTCGCTCGTCGCTACCGGATTCCCCGACCGCTGCTGACTTTTCAGCGCTTCGGCGACCCGTGCTTCAACATCGATCGGTTGAGGCAAATACTGAACGGTTAATTGCGCGTGTCGCACGGTATTCGGCTGCGCTTGCGAAAGCATCGGGAGCGCGACCAGCGCGAAGGTGAGCAGTTGGTTCAGGCGCATCGGTGAGTGTTGACCTCAACGATGCCGTGGTAGGAGTAGTCCGAGTTACAAGTACAACCGGACGCAATGACAGTGCAATTGGTCCGGTACTCGG
>JANRKI010000009.1:0-39297 GCA_033763535.1 Fimbriimonadaceae bacterium
CGCCGCCACTTGCCACTGCGCGCCACCGGATAACAAGCCGACTCTGCAGGAGATGGCCAATTGCGCGCCGTACCTTCACCGCGTGATCCACTCGAAAACGTGGGACGGCATTCTGTGTCTCGGGCAGATCGCCTGGAACGCTGTTCACCGGCAGTTCGACGTCCGACCGACCAAGTTCGCGCACGCGGCCGAATCCGAGATCCGGCTCCCGCGCTCAGCCGGTACGACGAGGGTGGTCGCGAGTTACCACCCGAGCCAGCAAAACACCTTTACCGGCCGACTGACCGAACCGATGATGGACGCCGCGATCGCCCGGTGGAAAGGCGTTCCTTGCCCGGCGACACGTTAACCAGCGACTTGCGCTCCAACTCCAACCGCTTCAGTTCGCCGGACCGGGAAATGACGAGCTTCACCTTCGACCCGACCTTGCCCCGCAGCAGGGTTCGCATCCGGTCAAAGGTGGCCTCGATGAGCTCCTGGCCATCCACGCTCAGCACGTCGTCGCCCTCCTCGATGCCGGCGAGCGCGGCCGGGCTCTCCGGCGCAACCCGCGCGACCCGCGTCCGTTTTCGGTTCGGATCGAAGCCCGCCGACATCCCGACGTCGCCGATCTCATCGTTGGCGGCCGTTCCCTTGAAGTTGTCCAGCCAAACCCGCCGCCGGTTCAGGTCCAGGATCACGTTGAAGTTCTCGAGAAAGCCGAACCCGACCGTGCCGTCGGCGTCTGCCGAACTGCTCGGCAAGTCGATGACGTCCCAGTACGACACGTCCACCGGCACGCCGTAAATCTTGGCCTGGTCCATGCGGTACGTCCACGAATTGACTTCCCCGCTCGCCACGAACGAACTGCTCATGAACTTCGGCACGCGGTCGATCGGCCACAGTCCGACACGGTCGAGCGAATCCTTGTGCGTGGTGGCGTAGAAACCATTTCCGGTATCGAGGGCCATAATCAACCGCTTTCCGGTGGAGACCTCCACCGCCATCTCCAGGCTGTTTCCGCCCGTGGGCAGTAGCTTGGCCAGAAAGGTGCGCTTGTTGTCCGGAACCCGCTTGGTGATATCCGTTGTCTTCGGATGGAAGATGAGCTGCTTCTTCTCAAAGTTGATCTCGGTCACCACGTCGAGGAACGGTTCCAGGCCAAGAATCCCGTCCACGTGGGTGTTGTAGGCGAAGCTGTAGTCTCCTGGTCGCGACACCACCGTTTTGTCGCCGGGCGGAACCGTGAGCCCACCCACCGACATCGACTTGACCTTCACCGTGCTCGCCTCCAGTTCGCCCACGAAGTCGCGCAGGGTCATCGTGCCCGAGATTGGTCCGACATTGACGGAACTGTTCAGCACGAGCGTGCCGCCAAATCCGGTGTCGAACATGCAGGTCACCTTCCGGCCGTTGACCGTCAGGTCGACGATGATCCCGTCGCCCGAAACCCGGAACGGGTGCGCAATCGGGGCCGCGACCTGCGGGCGATGAAGAGTGAGAATTGCGAGAGATAGGCTACCAATCATTCCGCTTGCTTTACTTTACGTCGGTTTTGCGGGCAATCAAAAAGTAAATTGCGGTCGGTACCCAGGTGAGACCGCAAAAACAAAAGATCACTTGCGGCACCAACCAGGTGAACCGTTGCCGCCGAAAGATCACGTCGATCAGCAGCCACGATCCGCAGAGGAGGCCGCTCGTGATCCACAAGTAGAAGCCCAGGACGCTCAGCGCGTCGTTTCGCGGCTTCGTGCTGTCAAAGGCGTTCGGCTTACCGAACTCGGGCAGCGTCACCGGGGGATGCACGACGAGCAGGCACGTCACGATAAGCCCGAGCGCGATGGCGGCGTAACCGAGCCAAGTCCAGTACGGTTCGCTGCCCGCCATCGTGCTCACCGTGAGCCCGGGCGAGTACGCCCGATCGAGCACCGACTGCGCCGATGGTTCGTCCGGGTCCAAATCCAGGGCTTTCTTCGCCAGTTCGATCGCGAGAAACGGACGATCACGAAGCATGAGCAGAGCGGCCAGATTGCCCTGATGCTTCGCGGTGGGATTCAGTTCGATCGCGACGCGCATGTCCGCTTCCGCGTCGTCGTATCGTCCGAGTTCCGCCAGGGCCACGCCGCGCAGATTCAGCCACTCGGCCCGCGCCGAAGCGTCCTGCGGAACCAAGTCGTCGGCAAGCAGTTCGGCGGCGGCGGAGAAGTCTCGATCCCGAATCTTCTGCCGGGCGGCTCCCAAAGTCTCAGCGCCGGACTCACCGTGAAAAGGAGCAGACTCACCCGAAGACTCGTTCACCTTTCGCGAGTGTATCTAAATTCGCGGAACGAGGCGTCCCCACGATGCCGCATCGTTTTGTATACTAGGCGCACCTTGGGGTCATGGGCTCTGCCGAGCGCGTGCACTCCATTCGCAAGATTTCATTCTTTAGGAAACCATGAGCACTTTTTGGAATTGGAAAACGGCGGTGGCCACGCTCGCGCTCGCGGTAGCCGTGGGTTGTTCGGGCGGTGGCGAATCCACGACCCCCACGAACGAGGGCAAGACTCCAGACGCCGGTGGCACCAGCGCGGCCGCTCGCCCCACCCCGACCGCTCCGACGGTAAAGGCCGAAGGGGACACCATCAAGATTGGAATCGTGGGAAGCCTGACCGGTGACCAAAAGCCGTGGGGCGACGACTCCATCAAGGGTGCCGAGATGGCCGTAGCCGAGTTCAACGCGGCCGGCGGAGTCAACGGCAAGAAGATTGAGCTGCTGATCGGCGACTCTGCTTCGAAGCCGGACCAGGCGAAGTCTGCCACCGAAAAGTTGCTGAGCGACGGCGTCATCGGTATCGTCGGCGAGGTGGCCTCGGGCAACACCATCCAGATCGCCAGCGCGGCGTTCGAAAAGTCGGTCCCCGTGGTTGCCGTCGGCGCCACCCGAACCGACCTGACCGACAAGGGCACCCACGTGGTGCGCGTGTGCTACACCGACGACTTCCAAGGCCCGGTCATGGCGAAGTTCGCTTACGACGACCTCGGCCTGCGCAAGGTCGGCATCATCACCGACAACAAGGCACCGTACTCTCAGGGCCTGTCAAAGTCGTTCGAGAAGACCTTCAAGGAGCTCGGCGGCGAGATCGTCGGCGAAGTGTTCTACGAAACCGGTCAGACCGACTTCACCGGTCCGATCAACGAGATCAAGGGCAAGACGCCGGACGGACTGTTCCTGAGCGGTTACTTCCCCGAGGTCGGCCCGATGGCCCAGGCGATCCGCAACTCCGGCATGAAGGACGTGAAACTGCTCGGTGGCGACGGCTGGGATAGCCCGCAAATTCTCACGAGCGGCGGCGATGCGATCCTCGGCGCGTTCATGTGCAATCACTACAACAATAAGGAGTCGCGACCGATCGTCCAAGAGTTCTTGACGAAGTACAAGAAGGAGAATGGCGGCAAGGAACCGGCCACCACGATGGCGGCACTCGGCTACGACGCGATGGCCCTGATCCTCGACGCGGTCAAGCGCGCCAAGTCCTTGGACTCGGTGGCCCTGATGGAAGCCCTCAACGAAACCGAAGGGTTCGAAGGCGTTTCCGGCACGATCAACCTGAAGGGTCGGGGCGGCAATCCGGACAAGCAAGCCCTCGTCGTTGAGATTCGCCCGCTGGCCGAAGGCTTCCAGGTCTTCCGCAAGGCGTACGCTCCGAGCGACTTGGTGAAGAACTAGGCGAGTCGCCGACACGCATGCTCATCGGCTCGCTTCCGGTGGCAGGGTTGGATTTTTCCACCCTGCCACAACAGTTAACGGATGGACTCCTGCTGGGATTCATCTACGCGCTCATCGCCCTCGGCTACACGATGGTGTACGGCGTCCTCAAACTCATCAACTTCGCCCACGGCGAGGTCTTCATGTTTGGGGCGTACGCGGCCCTCTTCACTTCGTGGGCACTGGGTTACACCCCCAACCATGCGCTCGGCACGGGCACCCCGTGGATGCTCGGCGTCATGCTGCTGGCCGCGATGACGTTTTGCGGTCTGCTCGGCGTGCTCATCGAACGGCTGGCGTACCGGCCGCTGCGCACCCAACCGCGCATCGCCTCCCTGATCACCGCGATCGGCATCTCTTTGCTGCTGCAGTACGGCGGGCAAATCTTCTTGCCGCTCAACCAAAACATCGACTCGAAAATCAATCCGTTCGGGGGCAGTCTCGAGATCGCCCTGAGCGGATCGGCGAAAGTCGACACCGTCGCGCTGGATGCCGAAGTCAAGTCTGCGAGCGAAAAGTTCGACGCGTATCTCAAGTCGTCGGGCGAAGACGCATTCAATCTGAAGACCGACGAGGGTCGATCCCTCCGCAACGCCAAGCAGGACGCTGAGCGTAAGCTCCGGGACGCCAAGAGCGCGGGTGAGGGCAAGACGCTCGTCATTTCGTACGGGAAGCTCATCGCGATGGGCACGACCATCGTGCTGATGATCGGCCTGACCTACCTGGTGCTGTTCACCAAGGCGGGTAGGGCGATGCGGGCGGTCTCCCACGACTTCGATGCCGCTTCGCTGATGGGGATCAACGTCAACACGATCGTCACGTTCACGTTTGCCCTCGGAAGCTGTCTGGCCGGGGCCGGAGCGATGATGGTCGCCACGTTCTACGCCGGCACGAAGATCGATACGTTCTTCGGCATGGTGCTCGGAGTCAAGGCGTTCGTTGCCGCCGTCCTCGGAGGCATCGGAAACATTCCCGGCGCCGTCCTGGGCGGACTGCTCATGGGCGTAACCGAGGGCCTGGTGGCCTGGGCCGGATCCACCGCCTACAAAGACGCTGTCGCCTTCGTCGTGCTCATCCTCGTACTGTTGCTGCGGCCGGGCGGACTGCTCGGTTCCGCCAAGGTGGAGAAGGTATGAATCAGTTCTGGCTCGTCCGCGCCGGAAGCTTCGTGCTCGCCTTCGCGTTTGCCTTCGCCCTCGATGCCGCGTTTGGCGGAGGCGGATACGCCCAACGGCTCGTGATGCTAGCGGCCCTTTGGGTAACGCTTGCGGTGAGCCTCAACCTGATCAACGGAATCACCGGTCAGTTCTCCATGGGACACGCCGGATTCTATGCCGTCGGCGCGTACACCGCCGCCATCCTCACCACGCTCAACCCAGCGTTGGCGGAGCAAAACAAGCTCGCGTGGCTGCTGCTCATGATCCCCACCGGGGCTCTGGTCGGGGCGATCGCCGGCTTCGTCGTCGGCGTGCCATCCCTGCGCCTACGCGGCGACTACCTTGCGATCGTCACGCTCGGCTTCGGCGAAATCGTCCGGATCGTCGCGCAGAACATCAACATCAAGACTCCGAAGGGCGACGTGGGTGGTGCGTACGGCTTTACGCTGGATGTCAAACTCACCGCCGTTTGGGTTGCCTGGATGCTCGCCATCGCCGTCATCGCGATCTGCCGCAACCTGCTACGCACCGCGCACGGCCTCGCGTTTCTCGCGGTGCGCGAGGACGAAGTCGCGGCATTGGCCATGGGCGTCAACGTGACCCGGACAAAGGTCACCGCGTTCGTCATTGGCAGCGCGATGGCCGGGGCCGCCGGAGCGATCCTCGCGCTTTTCGAGGGCCGCGCCTCGCCCGACATGTTCACGATGGACCAAAGCTTCATCGTCGTCACCATGGTCGTTCTGGGCGGTACCGGCTCGATCACGGGCTCGGTGCTCGCCGCGCTGCTCCTGTTCTATCTGCCGGAAAAAACCCGCGAACTCTCGAACATGCCGATCAGTTCGGTGGCGGGGCTGTTCATCGGCATCGGCGTGGCGGTCAGCCTCGCGCGGATGATTCAGCAGCGGTACCACGGGCCCGTGGCGCAACGCATCGGCCTGAACTTTGGCGCGATCGGGGCCGGTGTCGTGACGATGGCCGTCATCGGATTCGTGCTCCAGCAAGTACCGGCGATCGCCGCGCAACCGCTGGTAGCGGGAGCCAAGCTCCGGATGGTCGTGTTCGCCATCGTGCTGATCGTCCTCATGCTGCTACGCCCGCAAGGGGTACTTGGCCACCACGAATTCAGTTGGGACTGGGTGCGGCGGACGCTCTTCCGAAAGCCCGCGGAGGTCCCTGCGTGAGCTTGCTCGCCCTCGATGAAGCGACGATCAAGTTCGGTGGACTCACTGCCGTTAACGCGGTCTCGTTCCGAATCCAGCCCGGAGAACTCTTCGGGCTCATCGGGCCGAACGGGGCTGGAAAAACGACCTGCTTCAACCTCATTACCGGCGTCTACCGCCCCACCAGCGGCTGCATCAAGTTCGGCGATCGCGACATTCAGGGGTCGCCACCGAATCTGATCGCGTCGCTCGGCATCGCCCGCACGTTCCAAAACATTCGGCTGTTCAAGTCGCTGAGCGTGCTTGAGAATGTCGTCGTGGGCGGATACCTCCGCCACAAGAGCAGCTTTTGGAGTGCGGTCAACTTCTTCCCGAGTGCCATCCGCGATACCGAGCGGCTTCGGTCGGAGGCGATGGACCTGCTCCGAGTGCTCAACTTGGCCCACGTCGCCGATGCCCGGTCGGCCGACCTCTCCTACGGGATGCAACGCCGCCTCGAGATCGCTCGTGCGATGGCGACCCAGCCGAAGCTCCTGCTCCTGGATGAGCCCGCCGCCGGAATGAACCCGCAGGAAAAGGAGGAGCTGAACGGCATGGTCCAGCGCATCCGCGATGAGTTCGGTCTCACCGTCCTGCTCATCGAACATGACATGCGGTTTGTCATGTCGCTCTGCGAACGCATCGTCGTGCTGGATGCCGGCCGAGAGATCGCGCAGGGTCCGCCCGCCGAGATTCGCTCGAATCCGAAGGTCATCGCGGCCTACCTGGGCGAAGCGGTTTAGCCCAAAATGGGTTCCCCGTAGCGGAGGCCCTGATGGAAGAACTGCTCCACGCAATCGTCCTCTTCGTCGGGCCGAACCTTTACTGGATCGGCCCGTTGATCAGCCTGTTCGCGGTCTTCGGCGCGTACCGACAGGGCCAACGCCGGCGGCAGATTCAGGGACTTCCCACCAGCAAAGTCAAAGGCGTGTTCATCGGGTTCGTGGAGCTGTACGGCCAGCTCCGTTGCGACGCGCCGCGGACCAGCTACCTCGCCGAAATCGAGTGCGCGTACTACCGGTACGCGGTCTACGAGCACTGGGAGAAAACCGAGACCTACCGAGACTCGGATGGCCGGACGAAAACGCGGAAAAGCTCGGGCTGGAGCGAGGTCGACTCGCGCACCGCGATGGTGCGGTTCGACCTTGAGGACGAAACCGGCCGCATTCGGGTGAACCCGCAAGGCGCCGAGATCGAGGCGCCGGAGATTTTTTCGCAAACGGTCGGGATGGGCCACCCGCTGTACTACGGCAAGGGCCCGATGCACTCCATCCCTCATTCCACCCATCGCCGACGCTTCGTGGAGTACGCGCTTCGTCCCGGGTTCCTCGTGTTCGTGCTGGGCCAAAGTCGGGAACGAGACGACCGCGTGGAGCCAGAGATCGCGTTTCACCCGGATTCGCCCCGGTTCCTCATCAGCCACCGCACGGAGGCGCAGATCGTGACGGGACACCGCTGGCAAGAGGCCGGCTTCGCGTTCCTGGCCTTGCTGCTGGCCATCGGACTGCCGGCGTGGCAGATTTACTCGCCGGAACTCGCCGACCCGTTCCCGATCGAATGGCTGCTTGCATACGCCCTCGGGATGGCAGGCGTCTTCATGCTCAGCGGTTCGATCGGCGTGTACAACAGCCTCGTCGAGATCTACCAGCGCGTTAGGCAAGGCGAATCGCTCATTGACGTGCAGTTGAAGCGGCGGTTCGACCTCATCACGAACCTCGTCCAAACCGTTCGGCACATGCAACGGCACGAAGCGAACCTGCTCGAGCGCCTCACCGAACTCCGCGGGTCCATTACCGATCACGACGGTCAGCCCGTCGCGCGGCAACTCATCGCGCTGGCGGAGAGTTACCCCGATCTGAAGTCCAACCGCGCATTCCTCGGTCTCCAAAAGGAGCTGATTGATACGGAGGATCGGATCGCGCTGGCGCGCCGCTACTACGTCGAGTGCCGATCCAACTTCATGACGATGTGCGAGAAATGGCCCAACCTGTACATCGCCCGGCTCGGTCGATTTCGCTCGCCCGAACCGTTGGACTTTGATCCGGGCGAGTTCGAGCGACCGAACGTCGTGTTTTCGCAGGTCGAATGATCGTCAGTACTTGACGGTCCGCAGGGCGACTTGCACGATCTTTTCGACCGACGGGAGCACGAACAGCTCCATCGGCTTCGCCCACGGCACGGGCGTATCGAGGCGAGTGACCCGCACGGGCGGCGCGTCGAGCAGGTCGAACGCGTTCGCCGTGATGCGTGCCACGACTTCCCCGGCGAAGCCGCAGGTCATGGGCGCTTCGTTCACCACGACGACCCGGTTGGTGCGCGCCAACGACTCGTAAATCGTCTTTTCGTCCAGCGGCACCAGCGATCGAAGGTCGATCACTTCCGCGGAAACGCCAAGCTTTTCGAGCTCGGACGCTGCGGAAAGGCAGTGGTACACGTTCTGACCGTAGGTGATCAGCGTGATGTCTTTGCCGTCGCGCCGAATCGCGGCGGAGCCGAGCGGCACGGTGTAGTCATCCTCCGGAATGTCCTGCGCGATTTCCGACTTGCGGTACAGCTCCTTGATATCGAAGAAAATGCAGGGGTTGCCATCGCGGAGTGCCGCCTTCATCAGCCCCTTGGCGTCGTACGGGGTGCTCGGCACCACCACACGCAGGCCGGGCGAATGGCAGAACCACGCTTCGTTCATCTGCGAGTGGTACAGCGCGCCGCCCCCGTATCCGCCCGCCGGACCGCGGACCACGATCGGCAGGTTGACTTCGCCCGCCGTCCGATAGTGATAGGTCGCCATGTTGTTGACGATCTGGTCGAATCCGCACGAAATAAAGTCGATGAACTGCATTTCGGCCATCACGGTCTTGCCATTGAGGGCCATCCCGACCGCGCTACCGATGATAGCGGCCTCGGAAATCGGCATATCAATCACGCGCGACTCGCCGTGCTTCGCTTGCAGGCCGTCCGTCACGCCGAACGCTCCGCCCAGGCGACCGATGTCCTCGCCGAGGCAGATCATGTCCGGATTTCGGACCATCTCTTCGGCAATCGCTTCTTTGATGGCCGTCAGGTAATTCTTTTTGGTGTTCGGGGTTGCGACCGCCATTAGTTTCCTCCTTTGAAAACCCACATCGCGCCTTCTTCGGCCGGGGGTTCGCTCGACGCCAACGCGTACTCGATGCCCTTGTTCAGGTATTCGACCACGCTGGGCGGAAAATCGTCGTCGGACGCTTCCGACGCGCTCTTCGCCTCGGCGACGTAGGCCGTGGCATCATCCCCGGTGAGGTCGCCGAGTGCGACCAGCTTTTTACGCGCCACCGAAATCGGGTCTCGCGAACGGCCAATTTCAATTTCGGCCGGATCGCGGTACTTCATCGCGCGGTCGTCGTCGTGATCGCCGTGCCCGTACGATCGGTATGTGATGCACTCGACGATGCTGGGCCCGAGGCCGGCGCGCGCGTGTTCGACCGCTGCCATCACCTTGTCGTACACATCAAAAACGTCCTGGCCGTCGGCCACCGAGTTGTGGATGCCGTAGCCATCGCCGCGCTGGGCAACCGTTTCCGTCGCGCATCCCAGCCGAACCGGCGTGCCGTACGCCCACTGATTGTTCTCAACGATCGTGACCACTGGTAGCTTGTGAACGGCGGCAAAGTTGACCGCTTCGTGGAAGATGCCTTGCGCGGTGCTGCCTTCTCCGTTGTAAGTCACCACTACCGCGTCCCCGCCGTTCAGACGGTCGGCGTACACGACGCCCGCCGCCACCGGGATCGTCCCGGCGAGCATCGACGTGCTGTGGATGATGCGCTTCGACCGGCTACCGATGTGCGACCAGTTGTCCCGCGCGCGGCAAGGAGAGGCAACCCGGCCCCATACCTGCGCGCAAACCTCACCGACCGACATGCCGACGCGGTCGGGGTTCTCCCACTGAAACTTGGCGTCCTTCAGGAAAAATGCCGGCATATCGCGGTGAATCGGCGAAATCCAGTCCGTCGATTTCAGCCCGAAAAGCGAGCCCACGATGATGGCCTCTTGGTTGTGCGAGCTGTACAGCGTGCCGCGAAGCCGACCGCGCTTTTTCTCCTTGATGAGCCGAACGTCGAAGTATCGGGCCAGATAGAGTTGCTGGAACATTTCCAGACGGTCTTCGCGGGTGAGCAAGTCACTCGGCAAGGGCGCGGGGGTGGGGTGAGCTTCCGACATAGCGTCTTGCATTTCCGTTTCGGAGGCCGTAGCGGCGACCATCACCTCCGTGGATAACGCAAATTTACCCGATTCCAAGGCATTTTTGAACCTAGCGAAGGGCCCGCGACGTCAAGCGGGCCGCGAGACCCGTTGCCAGATTCGCGAAACGTTGAACCTATTTGTCCAGATTGTCGCGGAGCGCCTTGTCGAGCCACTCGTAAAACTTGGTGGCGTCCTCGTACTTCTCTTCGCCCGCCAACTCCACGCCTTCCTTGTCCAGCAGCAGCGTGGTCGGCACCTTTTCAACGCCGTACGCTTCGGTCCAACGGGCATTCTCGCGCAGGTCAAACCGCACGAAGATCAGCTTTTTGCCGTAGTTCTTGAATCGATCCGTGTTGAACACTTCGCGATCAATCCGATCGGACTCCTCGTCTCGCTTCTGCACCACGCTGAGAAGAATCTTCTTTCCGGTGCGCTTCGAAAGCCGCTTCGCTTCCTCAATGTCCGACATCCACTTCAAGGCGTTGTAAATGTCACGGGAGACAAGCTTCGCGTTGGCTGGAGCCTTGAACTGGAAGGCATCCGCCGGAATCGTCCCGTTCAGCGCGATGTCGCGCACGATCATCACCTCGAGCGGTTGACCCGGCTCTTCGAGGGACGCCTGGCGGAGCAGGCGGTCGGTCTTGGCCAGGTAGTAAGTCGCCGTACCGCGCGGATGCGCCACGCCGAACGCCTGGTACTCGACCCCGTTTCGTTCGCGTAGGCCAAGGCTGCGCGAGATGGGCGGCGTGAGGTTGGGGGCAAAAAAGCTGAGCCAGTGTCGCAGCGGATCGTTCACCAGCTGGCGCGGCGCGTCGTCCCGCGTCTGAACGTTGCGCATGTACTCGCCGTCCGACTTTCGGTACGTGACGACATTGTTCCCATCGCCCACCGTGATCTCCGTCGGCGTCTCCACCCGAAACTTGTTCGGCTTCTGCGCCACGAGCTTGTACTCTTGCGCCGTGCCGCCGATGCTTTGGACGGTAAACGAGACATTCAGCGAGTTCGCGCTGGCGACCGCCTTCTGAAAATCTGCCACCGGGTTGATCGTCTGCACGCCCGCGACGGCCGGAACCGCGCTAAGCGCAATCACCGCGCCGAACACCGTCGTCGCACGTGCCGAAATCACTCGCAAATCGTTCATCGAGACTCTTCGCATGGCCTTCCTGCTAATATCCGAACGGAATTGATGATAGCTAATCTCACGCACTGAGATGTCGCGCCGGTTCCCGACCGTTTCGTCATGAAGCCCCGTCACCTCGCCATCGCGCTCGCGATCCTGCACCTCGTGCTGGCGTGGACCTACGCGTCGATCACCCCGTACCGGCGGGAAGGTGCCGTCCTGCTGAACCGAAGCGTGGAAAAAGACATCGGCGCCCCGGATGAACGTCAGCATGCTAACTACGTCGCGCATTTGAGAGAGGGCAAGGGCTTCCCCGTTTTCAATCCGAAAGACCCGAACCTGTACGAGTCGTACCAGGCTCACCAACCGCCGCTGTTCTACATCGTGGCCGCGGGAAGCACGACGGTGAGCGGCGTTTCGGACCTCACCGCCCGCGACGCCGGCCTGCGCGTGCGCTGGATCAACGGCGCATTCGGCGCGTTGACCGTCTTCGTCATCTTCTTGCTGGGTCATCGCGCCACGGGTTCCGCCCTCGCCGGAGTCGCCGCCGCCACGTTCGCGGCACTACTGCCGATGCACACCGCCCTGTCGGGCGCGCTCAGCAACGACCCGCTACTCATATCGCTGAGTTGCCTCGGGCTCCTCGGCCTCACTCAAGGCATTCGGAACGGGTGGGATACAAAGACATGCATCCTCACCGGCGTCACGATTGGAGCCGCGTTACTCACCAAGACCAGTGCGCTGCCGTTGATCATCGCGACGGCGGCGGCCATCGTGGTTCGCCGCCCCCAACCCGCTCAAATCGCGGCGCTGCTCGGCCTGCCGTTGTTACTGGCCCTGCCCTGGTGGGTGCGCTCCACCATGCTATACGGCGACCCTTTGGCCCTGCGCGCCTTCTCCGAAGCATTCGTCGGATCCGCTCAGAAGCAGACGTTCGTCACCCAGATCATTCCGCAGGTCAGCCCGGGAGCCAATCCCGAATGGACGTACTGGACCGAATGGGTCGGCTTTTGGACGATGCGTTCGTTCTTCGGCGTGTTCGGGTACATGGACATCTGGCTCACCGAGTCGGGCGTGGCGGCGGGCGGCTTCGATCAAAACCGGCTGTACTTCGTCCTCATGCTCTGGGCGATGATCGGCTGGATCGCGTGGGCCGTCGGCAAGCGGCGAACGCGCACTTTTGCTCCCGACGCCCCGACTGGCAACGAGACATCGGCGGCCGACGAGCCCGAGTCCGGCGACGCGGGATTCGCGAGAACGGACGGAATCGGCTGGGTCTACTTCGTGTTTTCCGCCGTCGTCTTCGTGCTGTTCCTCCGGTTCAACAACCAGTATTTTCAGGCGCAGGCGCGCTACCTCTACCCGGCGTTAGGTCCAATCGCGGTGTCTCTCGGCGCCGGATACGTCTGGCTTCTGCGGCGCGCCCAAAAATGGGTTCTGCTCTCGGTCGCCCTGCCGCTTGTGCTCGCCCAAGTGCTCGTCTTCCTGCGGCTGCCCGGAACGTTTCAGCAGCGCATCGAAGTCGGCGAGAAAATGCGGCAATCGCAGGCGGCGAGCGAGTCGTCCACCCCGCCGGAGGCTAACCCGTCCCCGTGACCGATCGTAACGCGTCCTCGGCACCTCGCGTCGAAGAATCCGGAGTGGTGCTTACCGCCGTCGACAAAACCAAGGCGCTGGCGTTCGACGATGACATCGTTGTCGTCGAGCGATTCTTGGCGGGTGATGAAGCGGCGTTCGAGATTCTTTACTCGCGGTACCACGACAAGGTGCACGCCATCGCCCGCGGAATCCTGCTCGACGCGGAGGAAGCCAGCGACGTGGTGCAGGAGATCTTCACGCTGGTCCTGCGCCACCTCAAGCGGTTCGACCGGCGCTCGCGATTCAGCACGTGGCTGTTTCGGGTGGCAGTCAACCGCTCGATTCAAGAGGCCCGGAAAGCGCGCCACAAGCATCGCCACGTCGAACTCCGCGAGGCATCGGACGCGACGGTCCCGGAGGAAGTCGAGTACTCCGACCCGAAGATTCAGGCCGCCATGGAGAAGATGGCGCCGAACGATCGCGCCATCCTCGTGCTGTTTTACTGGGAAGAGCTGAGCCTGAACGAAATCGCGGACAGCCTCGGTTGCAACGTCAACGCCGCAAAAACCCGGCTATACCGCGCCCGCGAGCGGTTCCGTAGTTTGTACGAGGAGTCCGAATCGTGAAGCGGATTCCGGAAGAGATCGACTCGCTCATGTGGGGCATCGCAGAATCTGGCGACCCATCGGCGGTGGACCAGTTCGCGGTGCGTTACCCGCAGTACGAGGCCGAGATGCGCAAGCGGATCGCGTTGGTCAGCGGGTTCAAACGCGCGAAACCAAAAACGGATCCGGTGCGCTCGGTGCCAAAGTTCTCGCCCCGCCGCGAGATCGCCGAGCCGCGCGCGTCTTGGACTCCTGCGGCGTGGGCGATCGGATTATCCCTGGCGGCCCTTGGCGTGGCGAGCTTCACGGCGTTCTCCCTGTTCGGACCGAAGCCAACGCGCGATCGCCCGCCGGTCGTGGCCGACCAAGGGAATCAACCTGAAGTCAAACCGTGGGGGAGCAACCCGCGGCCCGACGTCGCGCCCCCGATCTCGCCCGTGGACGGCATGCGCACTGAGCCAAACCCCCGCGACGTTCCCCCGCTTCGCACCGGGGAGCCCGCCTATCTGCGTCCTACGAGCGTCCACATTGCGAAGGCGAAACTCGCGGATGCGCTCGCGCTCATCGGGGCCCAATCCGGGCTGGAAGTCGTGGTGGCGCCGGGCTTTCCGGACGTCGAGGTCACGGTGGACTACGACGGGCTCAGCGCGATCCAGATTCTGCAGGAGCTCGGCCGCGATTACGGATTCACCGCCTTCGATCAGGGCAACGGCTCGGTGATTGCCGTCCCGGCCACCGATCCCGAGGACGGAGGCGGTGCCGACGCGGGCGAATCGGAGGACGCGACCGCCCCGTCCGACCTGACCGTCGAACGTCCGAAACGCAACCCGTAAGCTCCGGCTACCAAGCGGAGACATTGGCAAGACCGGGCGGCATTGCTATACTCGCCACGGGGTTAGGTATGCGAAGAATTGAGCGCGTTTCGGATGTTGTCGAGCTGATTTCGGAGAAGTCCTTCTACTTTGGCGGCGGCGGACTGCTGTGTTACATCGCGTCCGGACTCATCTTTTGGTACCGAGGCGGCGGCACGCTCGTGCCGCTTGCGTACCTCTTGCTGACGCTCGGCATGCTCCTGCTGGGGTTCGCCACGCACTCGGCGGTCCAGTTGGTCGATGTCTCCAGCGTCGGCGTGGAGTGCCCATACTGCCAGTACCAGAACGAGCTCACCTCGGCCCCCGACGACGACTTCACGTGTCGCAGCTGCAACCGCCTGATCCCCATTCTCGATCAGCAGCCGATGCCGGTGAGCCAAGTGCGCTGCGGCTTCTGCAACACGCTGAACTTCTACTCGGAAAAGACGGAGATTTTGCTGTGCGAAGAGTGCAACCGCGAGATTCCGATCGCGGGCAAAGAGGACGATCCGACCAAACCCCGCAAGAAGCTCTCCGCCGCTTACGTGGTCGCCACCGAAGACGAGCATATGTACGAGCTCGTGCTGACCGGCAAGGGCCACAAGCAAGAAGAGCTCATCGCCAGCCTACAGCACATGCTCGCGCTGAACCGAAACCAGGTGAAGCAGATGCTCGACGAACTCCCGGTCACGCTGCTCACCGGCATCAACCGGCGAAAGGCGGAAATGCTCCAGGCGCAGCTCAACCTCCACGACGCCGAGACCGCGATCCGTCAGCTGAGCGATCCCGTGATGTAGCCGTGACCGCGCGCGTGGCCTAGCCAGGGGAAGTCCGCCGGGGCATCACGTCGACCCGGTTCCGGCGGGCGCATCGCGGAAATCCGTCCGCCGGGGTAGCCAAAACCGGGCGAAAGGTATAACCTGCAGAAAAGTACTGTCCGTAAGCGGCCAAGTGCGCAAGGTTTGCACGGAAGCGTGGTTCGGCAGGGGAGTTACACCTTTATGGCGTTCAACGAACTTGCGAAGCGCACCACGCGCTCGCCTTTTGCCGCATCGTCGGGCCTGCGCGGGCTCGGTCGGTGGGCAACTTTACTCTCTCTCATCGTCTGCCCCGCCGCCGCGTTTGCCGCCGAAGGGGATCGCGTCAAGCTCAGCCTGGGGGGCGAACTGACCGGCTACCTGATCGGCGCGATGGTGCTCGCCTTTGTCGCCTTGGCGTACGCCGGCGTGCTCGTGCAGCAAGTCATGCGCGAATCGGCCGGGCCCGAATCCATGCAATCGGTCGGACGCGCGATCAAGGACGGCGCGCTCGCCTACCTGCGTCAGCAGATCGGCACGATGTCGATCTTCGCCGCCCTCCTGTTCGTCGGGTTGTTTCTGCTGTACCTGAACTCCGGCCCAATCATCGCGGGCGGAGTCGCCGTCGCGTTCGCCGCCGGCCTCGCGGGATCGTACATCGCCGGATACACCGGGATGGTCGTGGCCGTCAACGGCAACATGCGCGTCGCTTTCGCCGCGACGACCAGTTACCGGAAAGCGTTGGAAGTCGCCTTCCGCAGCGGCGCGGTCGCCGGACTCGTGACCGTTGGCATCGGACTGCTCGGCGCAAGCGTCATCTTGCTGGCCGGCGGTGAGGGCGCGGTGCGATACCTCGTCGGCTTTGGCTTCGGCGGATCGCTCGCCGCCCTCTTCATGCGCGTGGGCGGAGGCATCTTTACCAAGGCCGCCGATGTCGGCGCGGACCTCGTCGGAAAGGTAGAAGCGGGGATTCCGGAGGACGACCCCCGCAACCCGGCCGTCATCGCAGATAACGTCGGCGATAACGTCGGCGACTGCGCGGGCATGGCCGCCGACGTCTTCGAGTCGTTCGCCGTCACCTTGATTTCGGCCATCGTGCTGGCCGCGGCCACCGCCAACGTCTTTGATGTCGCCACGTGGAATCGGCTCGTCGTCTTCGCGATCCTGACCGCAGCAGTTGGCCTCGTCGCCAGCATCGTCGGAATTGCCAGCGTCAAGGGCACCGACGACATGAACGTGGACCCGCTGGTCATCATCCGGCGAGGATTCAATACCACCGCCGTCCTTGGCCTCCTGGGTACGGCGATCGTCGCCTTCCTGCTGTTCGGCGGCAAACCGATCGAAACCGCCCGGTTGCAATCGGTCCGGACGTTCGAGCGGAACGAAGCGCAGGCGATTCAGGACCTGCGCGGCACCCTCGCCAAGCTCACGATTACGACGAGCGTGGCCAAAGCGGCCGCCGAAGAGAAGGCGAAGGAACTCAAGCGCCCGGTCAAGGAGATCACGGCCCTTGATCTGTACAGCAATCCGAAAACGATTCCCGCCAGCATTCGCGAGATTCCCCGGGCGATCGTGGCCCGCGCACTGGCCGAAGACAAGTCGGAGGTGAAGCCGTACGACATCACCGCCGAAGACATTATCCGTTCCGCCGCGGGCAAGCAACGCGGTTACAAGGACGAAGACCTGGTGAATATCAACCAGGCGCTCAACATCAACCTCGCCCAACTTCCGGAGCCGCCGAACCTTCAGGGCTACCGACGGGTCACGAATCCGGCTGATCCGACCGTGCCGGCGCTTAACTACGCGGTGCCGTCCACGCCGACGCCGGACGATCCGAATCCGAAGCCGTACACCACGGTCGCCGCCGCCTTCTTGGGCACCGGCAAAGACAAGCTCGTGCTGAAGTACGTGCAGGTCAAGGCCAAGATTCCGGGTCAGCCCGCCGCGAACGGGATGCCGGCCGCCGAGCCGCGCGACGTCGACCAAAAGCAGTGGATCGGCCCGATCAAGCTCGGCGTCATCGAGCAGCAGATCGAACAACAGCGCAAGCAGGTCGCGGAACAGTCGAAAACCGTCAAGGGATTCAGCGCGACGATCGAAGACCTCAAGACGCTGCCGGTCACCCTGTACGCCAACTCCGCCGGCAAGCTGGCAATCGGGATTCCGAGCGAGGTCGAGCGTCCGCAGATGCTGCGTAGTCTCGGGACGAGCTACTTCCCGGTGCCGGTCGCCACGATGGAAACGCTGAGCAGCAGCACGATCGCGGGCGTTCCGCGCAGCACGCCGCCGCTGGAGACGATCGAGATCGCCGTGGCCAGCGGATTCGTGGTGCCGTGGTACACGTTCGTCATCGCCTTCGCGATCGGCCTGCTCCTTGCCATCGCGATCGAGAAACTGACCGAGTACTACGTTTCGACGACCAAGAAGCCGACCAATGAAGTCGCCGGCGTCTCCAGCGGCGGCGCGGCCCCGATGATCATTCAGGGCTTCGCGTACGCCTCGGAATCCGGGGCGATGATGACGGGCATCATCGTGGCCGCGCTGATCTGTCCGATCCTCTTGTTCCCCACCGGCATCTACGGCGGGTACGAGATCGCGCTATACGGTGTGGCCCTCGTTGGCCTCGGGCTGCTCTCCACCACCGGCTACGTGCTGGCGATGGACACCTTCGGGCCGATCTCTGACAACGCGCAGGGCGTGTACGAAATGAGCGGCGCGGCGGAGGGCAACGAATCCGGGGCCGCCGTCGTGTCGAAGCTCGACGCCGCCGGCAATACGACCAAGGCACTCACGAAGGGCTTCGCGATCGCCACCGCCGTTGTCGCCGCGATCGCGCTCTTCAATTCGTACCGCACCGAGGCGGAACTGACCACCGTCGGCCTGAAACTCGACGTGCCGGAGATCTTCCTCGGCCTGCTGATTGGCGGCGCGGCTCCTTTGCTGTTCTCGGCCTTCGCGATCAACGCAGTAGGACGCTCGTCGTTTGAGCTCATCAACGAAGTGCGTCGGCAGTTCCGCGAGTTCCCGGGCATCATGAACGGCACCGAGAAACCGGACTACGCGCGGTGCGTGGCGATCGTCACGTCGGCGGCTCAACGCGAGCTGCTGGCCCCCGGCATCCTCGCGATCGCCCTCCCCGTTGCGGTCGGGTTTGGTTTCAGCATCGGTAAACCCACCACCATGATCGACGGTCGGGAGTTCAACCTGACCGGAGCGCAGGCCCTCGGCGGATTCCTCGCCGGAGCCATCCTCGTGGGTCAACTCATGGCGGTGCTGCTGTCAAACGCCGGCGGCATGTGGGACAACGCCAAGAAGCTGATCGAAGACGGCAAGTTCGGCGGCAAGGGTTCGGAAAATCACCGCGCCAGCGTGATCTGCGACACCGTCGGCGACCCGTTCAAAGACACCGCCGGTCCCGCGCTCAATCCGCTGATCAAGGTGATGAACCTCGTCGCGCTGTTGCTCGCCGGCGTCATCATCATGCCCATCCAAACCGTCATCTCGGTGGCGATTACCGTCGCCGCGCTGGTCGCGTTGGCCTACGCGGTCTGGACCACGAAACAGGGTTCGTTCGCCGACTCGCTCAATCAGGTTTCGCCGAACGCTGAGCCCGGCGAAACGTCTCCGAACGAATAACTTCGCCGACGAGATAGTTGCTCCCGTGGACGACCACGAGTTCCGCGCTCGATTCGAGTGCGGAACTCAGGGCCGACTCTACCGACGGATGGACCGTGGTCGGAATACCCGCGCCGTATTCGGCGAGGGTCTGCGGATCGCGCGCCCGGAAGAAATCAATCGGGCTGAGGTGAAACTCGCGGGCGATCGGCCGGACTTCGCGGAAGAACGCCTCGGGATCGTGGCCTTGCAACATGCCCGTCACCACCGCCGCGGTCCGATTCGGGTAGCGCTCCGCAAACGCCCGGACGAAGTGCCGCGCCGCATCCGGGTTATGCCCGCCGTCAAGCACCACCGTCTTCTCACCCGCTGATCCCGCGAGTTGCTCCACCTGAAATCGCCCCGGGATCGTCGTCACCGCAATCCCGCGCCGGATCGCAAGATGGTCCTCGTAGCCGGCGGCCAGTAGCGCACTCGCCGCCAACGCCGCGTTGTGCTCCATCCGATCGCCGTACAACCCGGGCCGGAGATCGCGGATCGTCCCGAACGGCGTCTTGACGTCCGCCCCTTCACGCACAATCTCCCGTCCGTAGCGAACCACCTCGGCCCCCCTTTCCCGCGCGACCGCTTCAATCACGTCACGCGCTTCGCCCGGCATCTCCCCAATCATCACCGGGCGACCGGACCGAATCACGCCCGCTTTCTCGAATGCAATCTTGCCCAGAGTGTCTCCGAGAATATGCATATGGTCCAGACCGATGCTCACGATGATGGGATAACTCGTGCCGATGATGTTCGTGGCGTCGTAGTTTCCGCCCAGCCCCACTTCCAGCGCGACGGCCGTGCACCGGTGACGCGCCCACGTCGCAAACCCCACCGCGGTCTTGAACTCAAATTCGGTGATTGGGCCGAGCTCGTCCCCCGCCATCGCTTCGGCGATCGGCGCCAGCTCGGTCACGACCTCGGCGAATTCGGCTTCTGAAATGAGTGCGCGGCCGATCTGGACGCGTTCCCGCGGGTCCACCACGTACGGACTGAAAAACGCGCCCGTCACTTCGCCAAGCTCGACCAGGGCCGACTGCAAGAACGCAGTGGTCGAACCCTTCCCGTTGGTGCCCGCAACGTGAAAGTACGTCGGCGCGGACGGCCCTTCCAATCGGTCGCCGCCCCCGGTCGCCTGCACGAAGGATCGGACCCGCTCTAGGCCCAGTTTCCAACCCCGGCTTTCCAGACCGCCCACGTAGGCCAGCGCCTCGGCGTAATTCATCCGGGATATTCTGCCTAATTCGTCGTCATCACGAATCCTCGCGCCGCCTCGCTCCGTGTCTTCGGGTGGAGAGAGAGGAATGACCGACACTCAACGGGAACTCTGGAATCGCATCGACGCCTTCCGCATTGGTCCGCAAGGCGTTGCCGACACCTTCGCCCGACGCCTCGCCCGCGAGCAGGGCTGGAGTCTCGCCTTCGCCGACCGCGTGATTGCGGAGTACAAGCGCTTCGTCTTCCTTTGCATGGAGGCCGGAGAGGTCTGCACCCCTTCCGTCGCGGTGGACGAAGCTTGGCACCTTCACTTGACATACACCCGGAGCTACTGGGACGACATGTGCGGGACGATCTTGGACCGACCGCTCCACCACGACCCTTCGGCGGGCGGTAACCAACAGGCCGAGTACTTCTGGGATCGGTACGAGCAAACCAAGCGCAACTACACCCGGTTCTTCGGCGAAACTCCGCCCGCGGACATCTGGCCGTCGGCGACGGAACGATTTGCGCCCCGCCGGCCCGCCGACCCCGCCGCCTATCCGCCGACTGCCCCCTTCTCATCAACCGGCCCTGCGATGGCCCCGGCGAGCGGCCGAACATCCACTGCCCGCCGCCTGGCCCATCCGACGGCTCTGCTGGCGGTAGGCGCACCGATCGCGCTCACGCTGCTGGCCATCAGCAACCTTCCTTCCGAAGGGATCGCGGTCGGCGCACTCGGGATCGGTGGCCTTGTCATCGGTTGGATCGTTTGGATGTCATCCCGCGCCCAGAGCAGACCCGTGGGCGGGCCGAGCCATTCGACGACGGATTCTGGCCACACCGCCTTCCACGCCGGTCATTACGCTCATGGGGGCGAGTACCTTCACGGAAGCGAATCCCACCACCGGTCGCACGATCCGACGATTGAAGCGGGTGCAATCGACGGCGCAACGGAGGGCAATGCTTCGGATGGTGGCGGGGCCGACGCGGGCGCCTCCGACGGCGGTGGGTCCTCGGACGGGGGCGGAGGCTGCGGCGGAGGCGGATGTGGCGGCGGCGGATGCGGTAGCGGCTAGATCCGAATCCGTTGGCTTCGGTACGTGCCGTCCGCTTGCCGGTTCAACTGGTACGGCGTGGCGTTTTCCGGATGCTTGCGACCGCGCGGAGACGCGCCCTCGAGCATTTCCATCATCACCCCGCCCGCGCCGGAATGGCCAACAATGAGCACGCGCGGAAGCGTCCGAAGCGCTGCGAGCCGATCGACGCCCATGCGCACCTGCACCAAACCGTCCACAAACTTCGGGCTCACCGGGTACCGATCGTGCCCGCGCTCGACCACGAACGGGCTGCCCAGGGTGATCTTGCCGCCCCACCGAACGTTGCCCTTGCCGGCGGTCGATTTGTTCCGGCCGGTGCAGCATTCGTACCACTCCGGCCAAACGCGCGCGGTTTGGCGCGTACCCAGCAGGTACGGCCGAACCGAATTCAGCGCCCGATCGCTCGGGCTCACGAGGATCGCGTCAAACTTTGGCTGCTGCCGGAGCCAAGTCGTCAGTCGCGCGACCTGGGCCTTCCCTGTTTCTGAGAACGTGTTCAGCGTGCGCGAATTGTAGCGACCGGTCGCGTTAGCGACGGTTTCGCCATGCCGGGCGAAGACGATGACGGCGGGCCCGGCGGCCGGAGCCACCTTCGGCGTCGGCGGCACCGGACCGAAGCCCATCAAGGCGGCGATCACCGTGGCACTCACGAAGCGGCGGGCCGCTCCTTCGCCCGATCGCTCTCCGCCACGACCTTCCGCACCGCTTCCTTGTTCGCCTCCATCTCTTCGACCGACTTCACGTGTAGCCGCGCCGCTCCCGCATAATCCCGGGTCGGAATCGTCGACGTAGCAAGGCGCGTTTGCGCGTCTGGAATCGCGTCGGCGTACTGCGGCAGCCACTCGGCGAGCGCGACGAGCATTTCATCAGCCATTTGCCACACTTCGGGCGGATTGCAGACGGCGGCGGTCAGCGGGTCCAACAGCATCGCCTGCTTCAGAAGCGTCACATCGCCCGAAATCGCCGCTTCGACCGCCAGCCGTTGAACCGACACGGACGCGTTGCATACCGCCGCGCATCCCAGCGGAAGTTCGCCTACCTGCGGCATGCTGACGCCGTTCGCGTCGACGTAACCGGGTGCTTCGATGATGCAATCAGGCGGCAAATTCTGGATGGTGGCGTCGTTCACGACATTGAAATGGCCCCGGTACACACGGCCGGTTTCGAGTGCCTCGATGATGTAGCTTCCGTGCTCTTCCCCGCGATGCTCCGGCGAGAACGACAGGGCCGGCGCGGCCATCCAGTTCGGAAAGTCGTGCTCAAACCACTTGCGGCCCTCGGTACACACGCGCAGATACCCGCCCGTCTCGCCGTTGATCCAGCTGCCGAGGTCGATCCAATCGAGAATTTCGCTCGGACGCTTTCGGTACCACGGCACGTATTCGCTCAGGTGGCCGTTCGACTCCGTGCTGTAGTAGCCGAAGCGTCGCAACATATCGATCCGGACTTTCTCGGTCTTGGAGTATTCCGGATGCCGCGAGAAACCGTCCAGCAGGTACGGCGTCATGTCCTCACCGCGCCACTTCACCTGGATGTACCACGTTTGGTGATTGATGCCGGCGCACACGATCGCCACCTCGGACTTCGGAATCGTTTCGTCCGGGCTGATCCAGCCCCGCTCGCGCCCCAAGAACGTCAGGACGCTCGCGATCTGGTGGTGCCCGCCCATCACGCCATGGCACAGCCCGATCGTTTGGACGCCACCGTAGTGATTGGCCGCCCACGTCAGCATCGCCATCGGATTGCTGTAGTTGAGGAAAAGGCAATTCGGCTTCGCCAACTCCCGAATGTCCCGGCAAAAATCGAGAATCACCGGGATACCGCGCTGGGCGTACATGATGCCGCCGGGGCCGAGCGTATCGCCCACGCATTGATCCACGCCGTACTTCAACGGAATGTCGATATCGTGCGCAAACGCTTCCAGCCCGCCGACCCGCACGAAGCTCAGCACGTAGTCCGCATCCGCGATCGCTTCCCGCCGATCGGTGGTGGCCGACAGCGTCGCCGGAACCCCGTTCGCCTCGATATCGCGCCGCATTAATTGGGCGATCATGTCCAGGTTGTGCGCGTTGATGTCGCACAGGGCGAAGTGCGTACCTTGCAACTCGGGGACGGTCAAGATGTCCCGGCACATATTGCGGGTAAATCCAACGCTTCCCGCTCCAATCACGGCGACTTTGATGCTCATGGCGTGTCCGTATCGTAGCCCGAAATCCCTTGCGATCGCGCGTTTGCGAGGTTAATCTGTGCGTTTCGCTGCAATCCTTCGCGACCGGCCCGGCGGAGCGGACTTCCCGGAGTCGCCTCGTCAAACGCCTCGGCGGACCACTGCGCCAACTCGGCCAAATGCGGCCAGGCACGGACCTGCCGAAAGTCCGGCTCGTCGGTCGCAAGCCCCCGCAACGGTTGCCGAGGGCCGGGCTGGTTAAACGGGCAGACGTCCTGACACACGTCGCAACCGAACGTCCAGTCTCCGATTTTCGCGGCAAGTTCGGGCTCGATTGCCCCGCGGTGCTCGATGGTGAGGTAACTGATGCACCGCCGCGCGTCCACCGCGCCGCGCCCGTTCAGTTGGACGATCGCCCCGGTCGGACAGGCGTCGATGCACCGACGGCACGATCCGCAGCCACCGATCGCGGGCGCATCCGGACGGACATCCAGCGTGGTGAGCAGCAGACCGATAAAGAAGAACGAACCCCGGCGGGAATCGATGAGCATCGTATTCTTTCCGAACCAACCGAGTCCGGCGCGATGGGCGTACTCACGCTCCAGCACCGGTGCCGAATCGACGCAGGGGCGATGCTGCGCGCCGGGAAACACCTCCTCGAGACGCTCGGCGAACCGCCGGAGCTTTCCGCGCAACACCCGGTGGTAATCCCGGCCCTGGGCGTACTGCGCGATTCTCGGCTGACCAGCTACGGGATTCGCTGTGGTCGGTTGCCGGTAGTTCAGCGTCACCGCGATCACGCTTCGCGCTCCGGGCAGCAATTGGGCGGGGTCCGCGCGAAGCGCGCGTGATGTCGCCATGTAATCCATCGTGGCGTGCATGCCTTCGGCGACCCACGCATCCAAGTGGGGGAGCGATTCGGGCGGGCGAGCATCGGCTACGCCAACGGTGGTGAATCCGAACGGCTCGGCGAGGGCGCGGATTCGCCCGGGTTCGACGCGCGCTTCCACGCCGATATTGTGGAGGCAAGTCGTTGCCACGCGTCAACCGTCAGCTCTTGGGGCCGAACCGTCGGGAGTAGCTGCTGGTCGGCGAGCCACGCCAGCGCCTGCGCACGATCGCACCGCAAGCCCGCGACGAGGTTATTGGCCAAGGTCTTGCGTCGTTGGGCAAAGCCGATCCGAAGCGCGAAGTCCAGTTCGGCGATCAACGCGTCCGGGACCGCGCGGGGCACAAACTTCAGCACCGTACTGTCGACCTTCGGCGGTGGAAGAAACGCACCGGCGGGGACCTGGGCGACCAGCGCGATCTGGAACTGGGCCTGCAACCAGACCGAAAGGGACCCTCGATCCGGGTGCCGATGATCCGCCCGAATTCGATCCGCAACCTCCCGTTGCATCATCAGCACGATCGTGTCGAAGGCGTGCCGATGCTGGGCAAAAAGGTTCAACAGCGGACCGGTGATGTAGTACGGGAGATTGCTCACGAGTGCGCGCGGCGGCGGCATCGCCGCAAGGATCGGATGAAAGTCGAGTTGGAGCGCGTCGCCCGGATGGAGTGTGACGCTCGGGAGGGTTTCGCGAATCGCCGCAATCATCCGCTCGTCGAGCTCGATTGCGTGCACCGCGTCGCAGACGTGCGTGAGCGGACGGGTGAGGATGCCCGGTCCAGGTCCGACTTCGAGGACGCTGGACGGTTGGCCGACGGCACGGACGATTGAAGCCACCGCCGATTCCGACGTGAGAAAGTGTTGCCCCAGCCCCTTGAGGGCGCTGAGCTGCCGCGTTTGGAGAAACGTCGCGAGCTCAGCGCGGGAGTAAATGCCAGGGAGATCGGTGGGCACCGGGCTCCAATTAGGGCTTCTTCAGAACGTGGACGACGACTTTGCGTCGCCCGAATTGGTAGGCGCGGGCGCGGGTCGGATAGCACAGGTCGATCCGGTTGCCCTTAATGGCTCCGCCGGTGTCCGATGCGATCGCGAAGCCGTAGCCTTCGACGTAAAGGAGCGAGCCAAGCGGAATGAAGCGCGGATCGACGGCTACGTGGCCGTATCCGGCCCGCAGGCCCATCGCCGTGCGTCCGCCGGAACCCCCGGGCGGGAATGGGTCGTAGGCACTGGCCCGCATCGTGACGACGCGACCGCGCACAAAGCTACCGCGACTGGTGGGATATCCCGCGCGGCTGATGCGATAGATCGTGGGGACTGCCGGAGTCTTTCGCTCGTCAACGAGCGCATATTCGACCGGCTTTCCGTTTTCGTAGACCACGCGGAACGTGCGTTCGATGCTGCCTTCTTGGCCGGTTTGAACTTTGCGAATCGCGCCGGGGCGCAGATTCCGATCAAACTCGTAGCGAACAGACGTCGGGATCTTGGTGATCCGGGTCTCGGTTTGGATTTGATTTTCGGCCTCGGTTTGGGCGACCGCGAGTGCGGCAATCCCGAACGTGACCAGAAGCAGACTCACTCTGGGTGAGCAGTTTCGCATTTGGTACCTCCTCTTGCTTGGCTGCTAACTTACGTTGGCTAAGCACGAAGAAGGTACCACACTTTTTGGGCCCAATGACGGCCACTTATGGATTTTCGAGCAAAATTTCGTTGACGACGCACGGCACGAGTTCGGCGCTGGTGACCAGCCCCTTGCCGTCCGCCCGATACGTGATTCCCTCTCCCTGCAAGTCAAACTTCAACGGAACCTTGCGCGGCGAACTCTTCAACCAGTTCGCAAACTTACGATCGACGTCGAACTCGTACGCACCCAGGTAGGTTCGTAACGCGACGTGCTGACCGTCGGGCGAGACCGCTCCGCCGGTAATGCGTTTGGCCTCGGCAAGGAACCCGGTAAGTTCAATTTCGCCAATTTTTCGCAGCGTTTGGGTGCGGCCGGGCGTCCCAAGTTCCCCCGCGTAGACGCCTGCCGGAGCACTCCCCGTTTTGGTCACCACGTGGAACTCACCCGTGGTCGGATGCATCAGCAACGCCTCGGCATTATGCGGCTTATCCGGATACTTAAACGCATAACGTTGAACCTGTCCGAGAGGGTAGCGCGGGTCGTTAGGCTCTAAGAATGTCAGTAACTCGATAGTCGTCCGTCGCGCCCGATTATCACCGATATCCGCGATCACGAGCCACGGTTTTCCGTCGCGCTCGAAGCTGCCGAGGTCCTCCCAGTCCCGATTGGTGACTCCGCGCACGCGCCAAACCCCGGTCACTTTGCCTTGCCGATTGAAACGAAAGATCTCTTCCCCGTTGCCGCTGTCGTTGTGGGTGAAGAAGCTGTCGGTGGCTCGTCGACCGGCGGTCACGCCGGAGGATTCGCGCACCCGGCGGTCCGTGATCCGGCACATCTCGCGGGCTTCGCCCCACCGACGCGCCGCCGTGCGGTCCCCCGGCAACACCGGGCTTCCGCACCCGGCGAGCACAGCCACCGCGCATCCCGCGACGAGCCACGCCGACAGCCGCCATCTCATCGCGAAGGGTCGCATGGCGGAAGTTTACGGTGCCGCGCGGCGGGTACGGGGTCGATTGACCTGATTCTCCCGGTACAAAAACAATTGCGCCCAGCCGGCATCCGGACCGAATCGCAGCGCGAAGGCGTCGCCAACGGCGGCGTACCGTGCCGCGGTGAGCGCCAAACCGTCCCACTCCGGAAAGAAGTGACGCGTTGCCGCCTGCCACAGGTGGGTATCAATCGGCACCGCGTCGGTCCGGTCCAGCGCGTACAGGGCGATGCAGTCCGCCAGCTTCGGTCCCACGCCCGGCAAAGTTTGCAATTCCGCACGAATCTCCGCCAGCGCGCAAGATGCGAGAGCGGCCAGCCAGTCGTCGCCGCCCCGATCGCGTACCGCCCGGGCGACCGCAGGAATCCTCGGCGCGCGGTACCCGAATCTCCGCGCTCGTAGCTCCGATTCCGGAAGGTCGGCCAGCGTGTCCCAACTCGGGAACGCATGCGCCGGAAACGGGGCCTCCAGCGCCGGGCCAAACTCGCCGAGGACGCGGGCCATCGGCATGATCCGCTTGAGGTGATTGTTGGCGCTGCACAAGAAGGTGATGAGCGATTCGCGCGGGCAGCCGGGTCGCATCAGCCGCAAGCCGGACCGCAGGGCAAGCGGTGCCGACGGCATGGCCGCCGCAAACCGCCCGCGGATCGCACCGAGATCGGAGTCCATCCGAAACAAGCGTTCAAAGTCCGGGCGGGCGGCATTCGTTTCGACCGCGTAACCCGTGGCGGCGGGAAGGATTCGGTACCAATGCGCGCCGATCACGCCCTCCGCGATCCCGTCCGCACGAACCTGCCACCGAAACACCTGTCCGCTCAGAACGCACTCGGGCACGTCCAGCTCATCTCGCGGCACGTCCACGCAAAACCTCAACCGGTCAGTTGCTCCCGCACATCGGGCGGCAGTTCCGCCAGAAACTCGGCCTCGCTCTGCACCGGCACTCCGAGCGATTCGGCCTTTTCCAACTTTGACCCTGCGCCGGGTCCGGCCACCAGATGGGTCGTCTTCTTGCTCACCGAACCGGCGGCCTTCGCCCCCAGCGTCATCACCAGCTTCTCCGCATCCTCCCGCGCAAACGACTCGAGCTTGCCCGTGAACACGTAGGTTCGGCCCGCAAACTCGGTCCGGGTGCTCCGCACGGATTCCACCGGCGCGACTCCGGCCGCTAACAGCCGGTCGACCAGCGCCGCATTCTCGGCGTCATCAAACCATTCCCGAACCTCGGCGGCGGTACGCGGCCCGACGTTTTCGATTGCGAGCAACGCCTCGATCGGAGCCTCCCGGATGGCGGCCAGCGTTCCGAACGCCTGCGCAAGTTCTTCCGCCCCGCGCTCGCCGACTTCCGGTATGCCGAGCGCAAACAGAAACTTGCCGAGCGGACGGGTTTTCGACGCCTCGATCCGCGCGAGCAGGTTGTCGATGGACCGCTGGCCGAGCTTATCGAGTTCCGTCAGCCCGTCCCGGTGGGCGGCCAAATCGTAGATCGACGCCACATCGGACAGAAATCCGGCCTCGAGGAACCGTCCGATCAGCCGTTCGCCCAGGCCGTCGATATCCATGGCGCGGCGGGCCACAAAGTGCTCAATCCGAGTCTGCACCTGGGCCGGACAATTGCGGTTAGGGCAGCGGATCGCGACCTCACCGGGTCGCTGCGTCAGTTCCGACTGGCAGACCGGGCAATGCGTCGGCCACGTGGGGATCACGGCGTCGATCGGGCGACGCTCGGGCACGGGCCCCACGACCTCTGGGATCACGTCGCCGGCGCGCTGAACGATCACCGTATCGCCGATCCGGACCCCTTTGCGCTCCATGTCTTCGCGGTTGTGCAGTGTCGCGCGCGAAACCGTCACTCCCCCAACGTTCACCGGCTCCAGCTCCGCCACGGGAGTCAGGACACCGGTTCGCCCAATCTGGAAGCTCACTTGAATCAGCCGCGTAAACGCCTGTTCCGCCGGAAACTTGTACGCGATCGCCCAGCGCGGGCCGCGAGCCGTAAAGCCCAGGGTGCGCTGCGCCGCCATGTCATCCACCTTGATCACGACGCCATCGATCCCGAACGGAAGCTCCGGTCGGCGGGCCAAAACCTCATCGGTAAAGGCCACGAGCGCATCGCCCCCGGTGACCCGACGCGCTTCCGCCCGCACCGGGAAGCCAAGTTCGCGGAGTCGCGCGTTTTGGCCGGACTGCGAATCCGCCAGTGGTTCGTCGGCGAACCCGACGCCATACGCAAAGAAATTGAGTTGTCGCTCGGCGGTCAGCGCGCTGTCGAGCTGCCGCAACCCGCCCGACGCCGCGTTACGAGGGTTCGCGAACACGGCATCGCCCCGCTCCAATCGCGCCCGGTTGAGCGACTCGAAGACGGATTTCAGCATCACGACCTCGCCGCGCACCTCCAAAACACCGGGCACGGGTACCTGCAATCGGAGCGGAATGCCCCGGATCGTGCGGGCGTTTTCCGTCACCACCTCGCCCGTGGTGCCGTCGCCGCGCGTGGTGGCCTGGACCAACAGCCCGTCCTGATACGTCAGGCTGAGACTCGCGCCGTCAAACTTGAGCTCGGCGAAGTAGGTCACCGAATCGTTGCCGAGGGCCCGGCGGGTCCGCTCGTCGAACGCGCGCAGTTCGGCCTCGCCGAACGCATTGTCCAGCGACAGCATCGGTGTGCGATGGTTCGCGGTCGAAAAGCCGTCGCGCGGCGGTGCCCCGATTCGGAGCGTCGGTGAATCCGGCGTGCGGAGTTCCGGATGCGCGGCTTCGATCGACTGGAGTTCGCGGAACAGGGCGTCGTACTCCGAGTCCGATATCTCGGGATCATCGAGGACGTAGTAGCGATAGGCGTGGCGTTCCAGGATCGAACGCAACGCGGCGGCGCGGGCCGATGGGCCCGGGGGGACGACCTCGGCCATGCGACTAATATTGCAGGTTTTGGTCGAGGAGCGCGTCGGCCACGTAGATCGGCGCTTCAAACCGCAGGGCAAGCGCGATGGCGTCCGAAGGTCGGGCGTCGATCTCCACCTCGCCGCTTCGCGTGCGAAGATAGATCTTGGCGTAGTACACCGCACTCCAGAAGTCGTCGATCTCCACGCGGTCCAGCGTCGCCTCCAACCGCTCGATCATGTTCTTGATGAGGTCGTGGGTGAGCGGCCGGTCCGGGCGCTTTTGCTCCAGCACGTGAAGAATCGCCTGACTTTCGAAGGCGCCGATGAGGATGGGCAGCTTGCGGGCGTTATCCGCCAGCAGCACGAAGTTGCTGTGACGACCGCCGTTCTCGGTGCCGAAGACCCCTTCGACCACGACTTCGATGAGCGCGCCGTAGTCGGTCGCCTCGCGCTCGGTCTCGCTCCCGTACGGGAAAAACGCGGGCGGACGCTCGAATGCGTCCTGATCTCCGCCCTCAAACTCGTCGGCCATTTGAGGGCAGATTACCTACGGCCGCCGACGTATCAGCGGCCTCATGACCTCCACCTCAGACGGTGGCGCGGGTGCGCGCGATGACCGATTCGAGGAAGATCGCGTTGGTCGGCGTGCGCTTCAACAGCTTGATGAGTCCTTCCGTCGCCTCGACCGAGTTGTTCTCCTTCGCCATCAATCGGCGGAGTTGAACGACCCCTTCCAACTCCTCCTTCTTGAAGAGCAGTTCCTCGTGCCGTGTGCTGCTGCGCCGAATATCCACGGCGGGCCAGATGCGGCGCTCGGACAGGTCGCGGTCCAGCACAATTTCCATGTTGCCGGTGCCCTTGAGTTCCTCAAAGATCGCCTCGTCCATCTTGGAACCGGTTTCCACCAGGACCGACGCGATGATCGTCAGCGACCCGCCTTCTTCGATATTGCGCGCGGCCCCGAAGAACCGCCGCGGTCGGTAGAGCGCGGCCGGGTCGAGACCCCCGGTCAACGTTCGACCGCTGGGATTGATCGTGAGGTTGGACGCGCGGGAGAGTCGAGTGAGCGAGTCGAGCAGAATCACCACATCGCGGCCGCTTTCAACGAGTCGCTTCGCCTGTTCGAGGCAAAGGTCGGTCACGCGCATGTGGTTCTCGGCCGGTTCGTCGAACGTGGACGAGATGACTTGACCCCGGACCGACCGGCGCATGTCCGTGACCTCTTCCGGGCGTTCGTCCACCAAGAGGACGAGGAGCAGGACTTCGGGATGATTCGCGGTGATTGCGTTCGCGATCGTCTTCATCATCGTCGTTTTGCCGGCCTTTGGCGGCGATACGATGAGTCCGCGCTGGCCCTTGCCGATCGGCGAGATCAGGTCGACAATGCGCGACGCAATATTGTCGGGCACGGTCTCCATCGTGATCTTTTCGTTCGGGAACAGGGCGGTCAGGTCGTCGAAGTTCTTGCGCTTCTGCATCTCCGGACTCCCGGTGGCAATGCCGTTGACGCTTTCCACCCGCAGAAGGGCGGGATACTTTTCCCCTTCGCGCGGTAGCCGGATGAGGCCAAACACGGTATCGCCGGGGCGCAGATTGCCCTTCTTGATATGTGAACCCGCGACGTAGACGTCGTTCGGCGACGGATGGTAGTCGTCGCGCCGGAGGAAGCCGTAACCGTCCGGAAGAATCTCCAGCACGCCGCGCGAGTAGTGCGGATCCGCTTCGGCGTTGGCGATGGGCAGCAGGCGTTCGATGAGCTCGTGGCGCAAGAGTGTTTTTGCGTCGAGCTTGGCGGCCTTCGCTTCCTTCAGAAGCGCGGCGGGGGTGAGTTGGTCGAAGAAGTTGTAGTCCTTTTCCGGGAGGGCTTCGAGCTCGTGCTCGGTGTTCTGCGGAAGGCCCTGTCGGTCTTTGCCTCGGCGGCGGCGGCCGGATTGCTGTTCTTGCTTGCGAGGACGGAAGCTGTGGGTCATAGTGCTGAGAATTTGGTGAGGGCCATGTTCATCACGGTGTCGTAAGTTCGATGAATCGGACGGTGAATCGTCGGGAGTTTTCGGGCGCGACGAGTGGTGCCGGACCCAATGGCGATGCCGATCGCCTATGCCATAGACGGGAAGCAGGTGACTTCCGCTTCTCGAACCGAAACCTAGGCGGAGGGCGCATCATCCGGCATCTGGACCGGCATGTGCCACCGAGAGGAGGGCGATTCGAGCGAGCTACGCAGATGATTCCGAACGTTCGGAGTTGCGCACGACGGCAATGTACGGGAGGTTTCGAAACCTCTCGGCATCGTCGAGTCCGTATCCTACCACGAAAACGTTCGGAATCTCGAAACCGACGTAATCGATGAGCGTTTCGACCCGGTGGGCCGACGGTTTGGACAGCAACGCCGCCACCCGAATGCTGGCCGGTGCGCGGACTGCGAACAGATCGCGCAGGTGGTTGATGGTGGTACCCGTATCCACGATGTCTTCCACCAAGACGACGTGGCGACCCGTGATATCGATATCAATATCCTTCCGAATCTGCACCACGCCGCTGCTTTCCCGTGAGTTTCCGTAGCTGCTGGCCTGCAAAAAGTCGACCTCGCTATCGATACGGAGATGACGCGACAGATCGGAGAGGAAGTGAAACGACCCCTTGAGAATGCCGATCAGCACGACGGTCACGTCGGAGTGATCCTCCTCGATGGCGCGGGCAAGTTCGGCCACGCGCCGCGTGATGGTGGCATTGTCGATGAGTACGTCCAACTGGTCCGGCATAGAGTGCGCCCTAATTTACTCCCCTACTCCAGTTCGATCGTGGCCGGCGGCTTGCTCGTGAGGTCGTAGAACACGCGGTTGACGCCATCGACCTCGTTGACGATTCGGGTCGCGATCGCCTCCAGCGCGTCGAACGGCAACGCGACCGCCCGGGCCGTCATCGCATCCTCGCTCTCAACCGCGCGCAGCACGATCGGCTGCTCGTAGGTGCGTTCATCGCCCATCACGCCGACGCTCTTAACGTCGAGCAACGCCGCGTAGGACTGCCAGATGCCGCCGGTGAGTCCCCTTACGCGGAGTTCGGACCGGAAGATCGCATCGGCTTCTTGCGTCATGCGCACCCGCGCCGGCGTGACTTCGCCAAGGACCCGCACCGCCAGCCCCGGACCCGGGAACGGCTCGCGATCGACCATTTCGTCCGGGAGACCCAACTTTCGACCTACCTGCCGCACTTCATCCTTGAACAGCCAGCGCAGCGGTTCAATCAGTTTCAGCTGCATCCAGTCCGGCAGGCCGCCCACGTTGTGGTGCGTCTTGATCTTTGCGGCGGTGGACGACCCCGATTCGATCACGTCGGGATACAGCGTGCCCTGGGCAAGAAAATCGCAGCCCTGCAATTCGGCGGCATGATCTTCGAACACCCGCACAAACTGTTCGCCGACGATCTTCCGTTTTCGTTCGGGCTCGGTAACCCCACGGAGGGCGCCAAAGAACCGATCGTGCTCTCGGAAGACCTTGAGATTCCCACCGAAATGTTCGCCGAACGCCTGCTCAACCTGTGCGGCTTCATTGAGCCGGAGCAGGCCGGTATCGACGAACACGCACACCGCGCGCTCGCCGATGGCCCGGATGAGGAGCGCCGCCATGACGCTGCTATCGACCCCGCCCGATACCGCGCACAGCACCTTGCCCTCCGGCCCGACCTGGGTGCGGATCGCATCCAACTGCTGCTCGATAAACGCGTCGCTCGTCCAACTCGGCGCGAGCTGGGCGTGGTCGAACAGGAATCGCCGCAGCACCTCTTGACCCGCCACCGTATGCGAAACCTCCGGGTGGAACTGCACCCCGTAGGCGCGACGATCGCCGTGCTCCATGGCGGCAAACGGGCACGTGGTCGTCGTCGCGGCCCTTCGGAACCCCGGCGGTAACGCCGTGACTTGATCGCCGTGGCTCATCCAGACGCGCGGACTGGCTAGTTCGGACAGCCAGCTCGGGTCGTCCACATCAATCTCCCGGAGTCCGTACTCCTTGTGCTCGGCCGGCTCCACCGTTCCGCCGAGGGCGTGTGCCATGAGCTGGTGGCCGTAGCAGATGCCCAGAACGGGAATGCCTTCGAGTCGAGAAAGCGCGATGCTGGGCGCGTTCGGCTCCCGTACGGATCGCGGGCCGCCGCTGAGAATCACCGCCGCGGGCCGATCTTGGCCAATCTTTGCCTCGGCCTGGTCCCACGGGACCATCTCTGAATACACCCCGAGTTCTCGCGCCCGGCGAACGATGAGCTGGGAATATTGCCCGCCAAAGTCAACGACAAGAACGGTCGGCTGGGTCATTACCCAACCAATGGTACCCAGCCGAGAAACGGCTATCCCCGCGCTTTTCGGTAGCGTTCGGTCTTCGGAAGGGCGGCGTTCCAAACGGGCGTGCGATCCGAATTCGCGAGCGTGAGCGTGGCCGACGCGATGAACCTGGTGACGACCGCCATATTGGAGTAGTTCAGTTTGTCCCAGTGGTCAGCGGGCTGGTGGTAGTCGGCAAATTGGAACGCCGTGCAGAAGGTATGCGCGGGAATTCCCGCCGCAGCAAACGCCGCATTATCGCTGGCATTGAAGAACGGTTCGTTAAACTTGGGATGCTTCTCTAGCTTTACTTTGCTCTTTTGTGCGGTCGCTTCGACCATGCTCGGCAAGTCGCTAAAGTCGTAGCCGGTAACGCTGAGCGCGCCGACTCGCGGACCCTCGCTATCGTCCGTACGCCCGATCTGCTCGAGGTTGATCATCCCGACCGTATCTTTCACAGGAAACAGCGGCTGCTTCACGTATTCCCGCGCGCCGAGAAGTCCCCGCTCTTCGCCCCAAAATGTCATGAAAACGATGGTGCGCTTCGGCGCCTTTGTCGTGCCCTTGAGCGCGCCCAGAACCTCTGCGGAAGCGATGACCCCGGCAGTGCCGCTGGCGTTATCATTGGCACCATTGTAGATGGCGTCTTCGGTGTTCCCTTCCGGCCGCTTTTGCGCTCCCAAATGGTCGTAATGCGCCGTAAGAAAGACGTAAGTTGCCTTCAACTTGGGATCGCGACCGGGCAGAATCCCGACGACGTTACGGACCGACTTATCCTGATACTGGTGCACTTGGAAGTAACTTCCGTCCGGAAGCGGATCGAGCCCGGCGGCCTCAAAACGCGCCGCAATATATTCGGCGGCGATATCCAATCCGACGCTGGGCGTACCCCGCCCCTGTAACGCATCTCCGGCAAGAAACTTCACGTGCGCACGAAGCCCGGCCGGAGTAATCATCGCAAGGCGATCGTTCGGCACGGACTGGCGTACCGGACGTACCGGATGCATCAACGCGGATAAGGTAAGCACGGCGGTCGAAATCATTTACGTTTCACCTGGATGGTGGTTTTGAGCGTACGCGTTGGAGTCCCGTCGGACGGGACATCCTGGGTGGTTGCGGCGATCTCCGCCCGCACCAACTTCCCTTCGTCAATACTGAACACAGCGGTGGCCTTGCCCAAAGTTTCGGACTGCACGGTGCGCGACGCGGCTTCCAGCGCAACAACGGCTCCGGATGCATCTTCGCCAAACGTTGTCCGCTGCGCGATCTCGCCCGAAATCACCGCTTCGTTATCCCGTAACGATTCAACTCGAACGCGGTACTCCGTCTTCGCCCCATTCAGCACTTTCTCGTATGTCCACGCCGTACCTTCGTTTACGGGTTTGGATGGAAACACGATCGGCGCGAAGCTGATTTCGGGTAGCCGCTGCGGGTCCAGACCCGGTAACCGGAATGGTAGTTTCGTTTTCGGCGCAGTGGTTTCTCGCACCTCGCCGGTTGCGGCAAATGTGACGTCAGCTGGCGGAAAGAACCCTTGGATGTTCTTCGCGTTGAAACTCATAGGAGTCTCGTCCAGTTTCATACTGAACTCCGTCACCCGGTACGTCACCGATTGGGCGTCCTTCCCTTTCACTTCCAGCTCTAACTGGACATTGGACGTTGCGTTTCTTCCGCCGAAGATCGGTAAGTAGCCGTCGAACTCGACCCGAATCTCGTAACGCGATACTTGGTCGGCCGCCCAGCGGTACGTCAACAACGTATCCATCGGGATGACAATCACGGAGTCACGCTCCGACGGTGCCGTAACGGTGTAACGGGCATGCCTCCGCCCACCGCGGGTGTCGTGGCAAACCGCAGCACACGGTCCAAAATCACCTTGATACTTCCGGCAAGCGGAAACGCCAACACCATGCCGGGTAAACCGAACAATGCCTGTCCGGCCATCACGACGAAGATGCTCATGATGGGACTGATTCCGACCGAATCTCCCACGACTTGCGGTACCACGAACGTATCAAAGGAAGCACCGATCAGGACGTAAATCAGCGAGATGACCGCGCCGTAAATCCAGGGATTCCCGACGTCTGCAAACGCATTTCCGCTGATTCCCGAGAATCCGCAAATGAGAAAGATGCCAGCGGCAGCGATGTAATTGCCAATAATCGGAATGAGGTAGAACGAGCCGAACACGATCCCGATCAACAGCGCAAAGGGCACGTTCGCGACCGAAAGCATGATGGTTTGCGCGATGCTGAAGTACAAGACCAGCAGACTAATGCCGCGCAGGTAGCCCAGAAACACCTGCGAGACGTCCCGCATGACCGCAAGCGTGCCCTGACGGATGCTCGGCGGAATCCATGTCGGCGTACTCTGACGAATCTTGTCGATTTCGAAGAGCATCATCGTCACGATGACCGGAATGAGGACGATCAGGAACGCCTGTGAAAAGAGTCCCGCTACGAAGCCGAAGAAGCTATCGAACGTACCCCTTACGAATGCCGCAATCCGCGTTCGGTTTCCGGCAATATACTGATCGACTAATCCCCGCCGAGTATTGGGCAAACCGAGCTGTTCAAGCGTGTCACCATTACGGGCAAGAAAGGCATCGAGCTGCGCACTCGGAGTATCGGCTCGGCTGAACAATGTGCCCGGCTGCCAACGGACGAAGTAGTTCTCCTTCTCCCCGTCTTCCAACAGGGTGCGGGTCAGGTCCTGGGCCTGGACCGACACTCCGGAAATCTGGCGTACGACGACCGGCGCCACCGCAATAATGACCACTGCTCCAAGCCCGAAAAACACGGTCAGCACCCCGATTATCGCCGCTCCGCGCGGGATGTTGCGCTCGGTCAATCGGCGGATTACCGGCTCAAGCAGCGCGGCGATAACGAGAGAAAGGATAAAGGGAAAGAGAACCGAGCGGACCAGCCACAAAAAAATCACCGCAACCAGTACGACTCCTACCCATAGGGCAACTCGCCAGCCTGACATGCGGTGATTCTAGTGTAAGGGCGCGGACCTAAGCTCCGAGCTCGTCGGCCTTAACTTCCGTCGCCTTGCGGTGTTCGGCGACCCACTCGTCGGTCTTCGTCTTGAGTTCCTTCAGCTTGTCGTTCAGCTCGCCCCGCAGTTCTTCACCGGCTTTCGGCGCGAACAGCATGCCCGCGGCGGCTCCGATGATCGCGCCGAGGCCGACTCCGGCGAGAAGGTAAAGCATGGCGTTGGTATCTTGGCGTTCCTGGCTCATTGGTTCGTCTCCGTTCTGCGGACGCCCATAGCGTAGCAGACTTTTTCGCAATCTGACTCAGGCCATGGCATGCAAGGCCGGAATCATCGGCGCATCTCGCCGCGCGGCACCCAAAATGGTGCCTCCTGCCGCCACCGATTGCCCTCGGTACGCCACCGCCATCTGGCCCGGCGTCACCGCCCGCACGGGTTCATCGAACACGAGCCGCGGTGTCGCGCCACCGTGCAGAGTGGCGGATTGCGCCTCCATGTTGTATCGAATCTTCGCCGTCACGCGTTGCGGAGTCTCGTCCGATGCGACGCAACCCCAGTAAACATCTTCCAATTCGACCTCCTTACGCAAGAGAGCATCGCCATTACCCACAACCACGGTTTGCGTCTTTGGTTGAAGTTCGAGCACGTAAAGCGGACTGCCTTTCGCAATCCCTACCCCTCGCCGCTGGCCGATCGTGAACTGCGCAACCCCGTCATGTTCTCCGACCACCTTTCCGGATTCATCCACAATCCGACCGCGTTCAAAAATCTCCGGACGTCTCTTCCTTAAGAAGTCGGCGTACCCTCCGGCCTCGCTCACGAAGCAGATTTCCTGACTATCCGGCTTGTGCGCGAGGTGAAGCCCTAGCGATTCGGCAAGCTGTCTCACCGATGCTTTACTCTCCACCTCTCCCATCGGAAACCACGTCTGGGCTAACTGCCTTTGATCGAGCATGTACAAGACATAGCTTTGATCTTTGTCCTTTGCCCGGGCCTTCATCAGGCGATAACGTTCGCGATTGCGATCGTAACGAATCCTTGCGTAGTGACCGGTAACCAGTTGTTCGCAGCCGAGTTCGTGCATTTTCTGCAAGAGAATCTCGAACTTCACGTGCTTATTGCATTGCACGCAAGGGTTCGGCGTGCGACCAGCCGCGTACTCATCGACGAAATTCTCGATGACCGCCTCCCGGAACTCTTCCCGAAAGTTCATCACGTAATGCGGAATTCCGAGAACGCGCGCGACCCTCCGCGCATCCTCTACTGCACCGAGCGAACAGCAGCCCGCATGCCGCGGATCCGTTTGGCTTTCTTGCCAAATCTGCATGGTGAGACCGATCACCTCGTAGCCTCGCCGATGCAACACCGCTGCCGCCACGGAGCTATCCACTCCACCCGACATCGCGACCAATACTTTGCGTTTACTTGGCATCCGGAGTCGCGGTTTTGCCGCTGAGGTAAGGCTTGTAGTCGGCGCTCGTCAGCAGTTCAAACACCTTGTCCGCCCGTGCCGTCCGCGTCGGTTGCCCGGGCGCGAGCACGAAGAACGTCGGCGTGCTGTTGACGCCTAGTTTTGATGCTGCATCCGCGTCACGCTCAATCCGCTTGTAGATCGGATTGTTCGAATTGTCGAGCGCTTTCTTAATGTCGGCCGGCTCAAACATCTGCACCTTCGCCGCCTGGACGATGGGCTCCACATCGTCCGGAACTCGCCCGTTCAGCCCGGTCGCCAGCGTCTCAATGTACTCGTAGTACCGCCCGTTCTCGCCCGCGTATTCCGAGAACGCGGCGGCGATGCCGGCCATACGGTGTTGCGGCAGCAAGAAGTGCCGGTACACCCAACGCACCTTCCCCGGGTATTGGTCAACAAACTCCTTAACTTTCGGCGAAACAATTTGGCAAGTTGGACAGCAAAGATCCGCGAACTCAACAATCGTTACTGGTGCCGATCGATCACCGTAAATATATGCGTCATTCGGGACGATCTCGACCCCATCTAACCGGCGATTGGAAACGGTTTCCACGCCGCCCAGCGTTCGCTTCGCGCTCGATGTCTGAAATACGAGGCCACCGATCATGACGACCGAGGCGATAAGCGTAATCGGCAACGCGTTGATCGCGGGAACTGGTGCCGCCGCTCGAGGGTAGTTCGTCGACTCATCACCTTCCGCCGCAACCGCCGGCTTGGTCAGTTCGCGGTAGAGCAAATAGTTTGCGACCGCCCATAGCACCATC
>JANRKI010000010.1:0-6090 GCA_033763535.1 Fimbriimonadaceae bacterium
GAAATGCTCGTGGTCATCGCCGTCATCGTGATCGTCGGTGCCATTGCGTCGACGGTTTACGTCAACGCGGTAAGGGAAGGGGCGAAAGGCGCGAGAACGAGCGATCTTCGGCAACTTGCGCTCGCCGTTCAGCTGTACGCAGGCTCAACCGATGGCCGCACTCCTTCGCTCCGCTCTGCCCGGAGCGGAGCCCTTCCCATCTTGTGGGACCGTATGGACCGGTGGCCGCGGACCGGCGCGACGGACGAGGACTCACCGAGAGTCGGTTCGTATGCCTATCGGCCCGCCGTGCTCGCGTCCGAAGACGGGACAACCATCGAACTGGATGCCACCGATGCGCTTGGGCAACGTTCCATGCCGCTCTTCATCTCCATCTACTCGTGCGACCGAGTTCCACCCCCATTCACCGGCATGACGTGTCAAGAAGAACCCGAACGGTGCGGCAACATCTTTGGTCCGTTTACCGCCGTGAGCGAGGATGGAAGCGTGTACCGCGGCCGCACGCCATCTACGGTTCCCAATAAAGATCACTTTATCTTGTTTGCCTACACCAGGCCGTTTATCTTGCTTCGACGCGATAAGGAGGACTAAATGAAATTCAAACACGGAGACTTTTTCGGTCGTTTTCTCGCCGCCGCGTTTCTGGCAAAGTTTCCCGCCAATCTCGTGGTCGCCGCCTTCGGCGGGGCATATGCAAACGCGTTACTGGATGTATCAGAATTCCTGATTTGCGGCGTTGGCGCGGCATTTTTTCTCGGCATCCAGACCCAACTTCGGCGTCCTTGGGTCCTTGCCTGGATGACGATCCCGGTGGCGGTCGCTTATGTCGGCTACGGCACCTATCAAATTCGTCACGGGATAACCGCTGAGACTCTGCGCCAACCAACGTTCTATGGCTTCAATCTTGCGGTGCTGGTAGTTCTCGGCGCGTTTTTTCCAACCGTAACGGCACTCGGATTTTTGTTCGGTGTCCTCAAGCCGAAATCAGGCGCGCAATCGACCCAAGCCGCTGCCTCATCCTAAAGCAACCTGAGCAAGGTCGCGAGTTGTTACGTCCGCGATCACGGACGGCGGGGCGTCGTCACGGTTGCCAAGCACCGGAACGGCGACCACCTCGCTCGGAACGTCGACCTGCGTGACTGCCTCCGGTCGTTGAATGTCCCGTGCGGTCCAGCCTGCCATTGGCTACGCAAGCTTTCTGATAATCATTATTATGAAATAATTAGACCGCGCCGGCGAGTGCCGTCGGAATCTGGACCACTGCCCCGTCCGCGATCGCGAACACCGAATCGCTGACCCCCGGCGTCACCGTCGCGCTTCCGGTAAACGTGCCGAACGCCGGCAACACCAAGATGCCGCCGCACTTCCAAAAACACGGGAGTCGCACCGAACTGGTTCGGCTGGTCCGAACGCGCACCCCCGGATGGATGTGGCCGGCGAGACCGACGCTGCCCGATTCCGCCCGCTCCGGCTCATGCCACAGCGTAAAGCCTCGCCAGGCCGCCCCGTTCTGAACGAGCTCAAGGTTCCACTCGTCGCGCAGTCGCCCGCTCCGCCGGTCGTGGTTGCCCTCAACGACCGTCATCCGGCCCGGATACACCGTCCGCCACGCGTGGAATCGATCGCACGCCGTTTCCGTGCGCCCCGTGGCGTGATGCCAAAGGTCACCGAGTATCACCACCTCGCGCGGCGCCAAGTCGTCGATCAGTGCTCCGAGACGCGCCAACGTGTCCGCATCCGAGCCATCGGGTACCGCCGATCCCATGCGCCGGAACGACGCGTCCTTGCCCAGATGGACATCGGCGACGAAGAGCGTGCCCGATTCGTCGTGCCAAACCGCGCGTTCGGCCATCAGCGTCAAACGCTCGTCTCCGTGCCAAAGGTACGCCTCACCGGGCATAGACGCTAGTCTACCATATCGATTCAGCCGACGCCTCGAGTTCAGCGGTCAATTTCGCGATGCGATCAGAGACCGTCTCGGTGGTCACCGTCTCCCGCAGCCGGTCCACCAAAATCGGAAACGACATCGGAGTGGGACGTGGCGGCTGGGTAATCAGCCGTTCGGAGCGCTGCAATCGTTGCAGTGCCCGCGCGAGCCGTGATTCTTCAAGCTGGCGTTCCAGCACCTCATCGTGCGATTGCCGAAGGAGCCGATTCTCCGGGTCGTACCGGGCAAACACGTCGTAAAACAGACCCGACGACGCCTGCAGTTGCTTCGCCGATTTGTTGGTGCCGGGAAATCCCTGAAAGACCAGCCCCGCGATGCGGGCGATCTCGCGGAACTGCCGCTTCGCCATCTCCACCGAGTTCAACGACGCCGGGATGTCCTCCGCCAGGTGCTGATCCGAGAGCAATCCCTGGGTGAGATGCCGCCGGATGTCGATCGGATCCGGCGACAACAGCTCGAATCCGTAGTCATTGCACGCCAGCGCGAACGTTTGCGGCACGTCGCGGCTCATCCGAAACGCGAACAACGCCGCCAACCCCTCGTGCACCAGCCGACCCTCGAACGGATAGAAGAACACGTGGTGCCCGTCGCGACTCTCTACCTGCTCGATCAGGAATTGATCTTGCGCCGGGATCGCCGACCATCGCATCTGAAGCTCGAGAATCGGCGCCAAGAGTTGCATCTCGGGCGATCGCAATTCGCCCTGTCGCGCGAAGTCGAGCTCCTCGCGAATTGCCGTGGACAGCTCGTTGGAGAGCGGCAGCCTTCCGCCCGCCCAGCGCGGCACGGCGCCCTTCAGCGACTTTGCCCGTCGTACCCAGGCCGTCATATCCTTGATCCGAACAAACTCCAGCGCCTTCCCTGCAAAAAGGAAGGTGTCGCCGGGGTTCAGCCGGCTGAGGAACGACTCCTCGACTTGACCGATCGGCGCGCCGGAGACGTACCGCACGATCAGGGCGCCGTCGCTCGTGATCGTGCCGATCGACATGCGGTGCCGCTGAGCGATGTCTTTATCCGTCACCCGGTAAACGCCGTCGTCGCCCGGAACGACGCGCCGAAACTCCGGGTAGGCCCGCAGCGATTCGCCGCCGCGCACGATGAAATCCAGCGTCCATTGCCACTCGGCGTCGGATAGGTCGGCGTAGGCACGCGTCGTCCGCACTTCGGCCAGAAGTGCTTCCGGCGTAAACCCCGGACCGACGGCCAGCGTCACCGCGTGCTGGGCCAGCACATCCAGCGGGTTCCGGAGCGGCGTTCGCGACTCAATCCTTCCCTGCTGGGCCGCCTCGCGGGCGGCGGCGATATCGACCAATTCGAACGCGTGAGTGGGTACGCAGATGACCCGCGACGGGACTCCGGGTTGGTGCCCGCTGCGACCCGCTCGCTGCAACAAGCGCGCCACCCCTTTCGGCGAGCCGATCTGCACGACCCGGTCGACGGGGGTGAAGTCCACGCCGAGGTCGAGAGACGACGTGCACACCACCGCCCGGAGTTCCCCACTCTTGATTCCGGATTCCACCGCGTCGCGTTCGCCGCGGTCCAACGATCCGTGGTGCAATCCGATCTGCCCCTGCCAGTCGGGCCGAAGCGTGAGAATCTGCTGGAACCAGATTTCGGCCATCGCCCGCGTGTTGGTGAACACGAGGCAAGACCGGCTCGCGTCGATGCAGTCGACGACCTTGGGCACCATTTGGGTCCCAAAGTGTCCGGCCCACGGGAAGCGATGCATCGTTTCGGGCAGCGCGGTGTCGATGACGACTTCCTTGTCCGCCACCCCACGCACGATAGCCCCGGCCTGGTTGATTCCCGAATCTGTGACTCCCAGCAGGCACTCTGCGGCCTCGGAGAGATTTCCGAGCGTCGCCGACACGCCCCAGGTCCGCAGTCCCGGCACGAGCGCGCGCAACCGCGCCAATGCCAATTCCGTTTGCACTCCACGTTTAGTAGCCAGCAATTCATGCCATTCGTCAACCACCACCGCGCGTAAATGTCGAAAAATTTCGGAAGATTCGCTCCGGGCCAGCAGCAGGCAGAGACTTTCGGGCGTGGTGACCAATCCGAACGGAAGCAATTTGTCTTGCTTCGCGCGCTGGGTTCCGGTGGTGTCGCCGGTCCGCTGTTCCACCCGTATCGGCAGGTCAAGGGCCGAGACGGGGGCCATCAGGGACGCGGTGGTATCGGCGGCCAAGGCGCGTAGCGGGGTCAGCCAGACCACTTGGAGTCCGTCGAACTGGCCGTCATCCAGTGCCTCCGATAAGGGGCCAAGCCACGCGGCCAAGGTTTTCCCGGTTCCGGTCGCGCTGTGGATCAGCCCGCTTTCGCCCGCGCGGAAGCGTTGCCAGACCTCGCGCTGGAAGTCGAACGGCCGCCAGCCGCCGGCCTCGAACCAACGCTCAATCTGCGAAAGCGCGCGCGAGTCCGACATGGGTCAACCCAAGGGTACGTGATCGAGCGGTGCCCGGTTCGCACGCGTTGACACCGGCGGTGCGCGAGTGACTACACTCGCACCATGATTGGCCTCGTCGCTCCTGCCGCTATGATCGCTTCGCCTGGCTCTCCCGGATCCGGCGGGCTGCCGGTCGGGCCGAGCCGATCGCCGAAACTCGTGATCGTGAGTTGGGACGGAGCCGCTGACTGGGTGGTCGACCGGCTGCTCGACGAGGGGCATCTGCCGAATCTCGCCAAGTTTCGGGATGGCGGGCTCCGGGCCGAATACGTCGTGCCCGCTTTCCCGAGCAAGACGGCGGTGGGGCATGTGGCCGCGTACACGGGGGCCGATTCGGCGGTAAACGGCGTGACCGGTAACAGCGTGCCGCTCATGCCGCGCCGCGAGCACACCATTTTTGAGACTCGCTCGGGGTTCGCCGGCGAATCTCACTTTGCCGAACCCTTCTGGGTGACGGCGGCGGTCGCGGGCAAGAACGTCTTGGCGCTGTCGGCGGCCGGAAGCTATCCGCCGGGGCCGGATCAGGCACGCATTGCGGCGGCTCGAACCGGCACGAAGATCCGGCCCGGTCGGTTCGTCGAGTTCAGCGGCTTCGAGACGCCGGTGATTCGTCCCAACGAACTGGCCCCGACGATGCTCCCCGCGACCGCGACGTTCGAAGGGCAGAGTTTCCGGTTTGAGCCGGTGCGGCGCGACGGACGGATTACGGCGGTGCGAATCTCGAGCGGCGACCAGTCAGAAGTGCTGGCGCCGGCTCCACCCACCGCCCTCGGCAACCCATTTGACGCGAAGGCCCAATGGTCCAGCCGTCCGTTTGAAGTGCGAAAGGGCGGCAATCTCGGCCTGATCTACTTTCGATTGTGGAGGCTGGACCCAGTTACGGGGGCAATGGACCTGTCGCAACGCGGCGCGAACGCAATCTTGGGCAGCGAATCCAAGGCCGATACCGAGGCGTACCAGCGGGCATACGGCGGATTTCACGATGACCCGTTCTTTAGCTACGGCTACAAGGACGGCAAACTCGGGGTGCCGATCTACCGGGGCGGCGATGGGGTCGCGGAGGCGAAGCTCGTCGAGATCGTTCGGTTCGATTGCGAACTGCTCAAGCGATCGTACGAGGCCGGGCTCCGCACCTACCCCTCGGACCTCGTGTTTCACTACACGCCGATGAGCGATTCGGCCGGTCACCTTTGGATGGGCTTGCTCGACCCGGCGTCCCCGAATCACGATGCCGCCATCGCCGAGCGGCTTTGGCCGTACTACCGCGCCGTGTACCAGGCGCAGGACGAATGGCTGGGCTGGATGATGCGGGCCACCCCGCGGGCCAACTTTGCCTTGCTGAGCGATCACGGCATGGCGGGGATCGGCAAGTACGTCAACCTGAATCGCATCTTGGAGCAGGCGGGCCTGTTGCGGTACTCCGGCAACGGGGCGACGATTGACGGCGCCCAGACGCAGGCACTTTGCCCGCCGTGGTTTGACTTCGGCGTGGCGGTGCACACCACGGATTGGAAGGGAGGCATCGTTCCTCCCGAACGGCGCGAGGCCGTCAAGGCCCGCGTTCGAAAGGCGTTGCTGGATGCCCGCGATCCGGAGAACGGCGAGCCGATGATTACGGCAGTGCTCGATCCGGAGCGGGTGACGCACCTCGGGATGGGCGGACCGACCGGCGCGGACCTTTACGTGGACTTCGCGC